>CALDKD010000091.1 GCA_937898885.1 uncultured Bacteroidales bacterium
ACTATTACGTATGACAACCCGAACCAGTAAGTATGTGCTGACAGCGATGCTGGCAGCGGTGGTATTGTACTTAGGTGGTTGTGCTCCTATGTACGTGCTACAACTGTGTCCGTCATACGTGGTCTGCTACGTCAATCTAAACACGGTGGAGCTATGGCAGGAGCCAACCAATCCGAATGCTATGATAGTCCACCATGGGAATGATCTGCCTGTCAGGATGTACAGCATGAACAGCAGTGGCGCTGAAAAGGAGGTGTATGACAGCTTGTGCCGGAAGCACAATGATTTGCACTACAATCAATACCGGTCTTTTCCCAAAGAAGTTAACGATTACTCTGTCACATATAACTGCCGTGATTTCTTGTCAATTGAGGTAGTGTGCGATAAGGATTTTGATGAGCAGCATCCTGCGGGCGCGAGTCTTTGCGACATAGTGCGCTTTATGTCATGGTCTCCGTACAAATACATTGCCAGCGGATACTCCAAGTGCTACAACTATAATGCCTGGGCGCTGTCAGAAGCATTCAAAGAGCTTATGCCTATCTATTTTAGCGATGAGTGGTTTCAGGAAAGCACATCTGCCACCTGCTACCCTATAGACAAGATGGCCAAAGACCTGACACCGTCCGATTTAATACTCCTCGGTCACAATTATCCGGGTTTCTTGGGAATGCTGTACTTTGAGAACGGCCCGAGACAGCCCGGTGAATATACGATAACGGTAACTTTGAACTGCGACGATGGCTATGTGATAAGCAACAGCGCGAAGATGCGCTTCTAACCCGAAATGCCTGCACAGGCTGAACGGTCCAAAAAGTCGCGTGACGCGCTCTCGGCCTCGTTCTATCCCGAGGGAGGCAATCTTGTGCGGGGGCTGACATCGCGTGTGGCCTTCAAGCTCATTGATGCCGACGGCCTGACACGGAGTTCTGACATAGCCTCTGACTGCGGCCTTAAAAAGTGTAGCTCACTAACATTTGGCAATTCCCCTGCATATTAGTATATTCGCAGTATATAACGAACGGATTACTATTATGCAGCAAGAGGGGCAGAATACGCATCTGGTATTGCCGGAGGAGACTGAGCGGAGGCTGGTCTTTTATCTGGCTATGGAGGAGTGGGCCGTACGGAACGCTCCTGACTCTTTTTTTGTGTGGAGCGTGCAGCCCACGGTGATATTCGGGCGTAATCAGGATATGGAGGCTGAGGTGAATGTGGCATATTGCCGCGGGCACGGCATACAGATGTACCGGAGAAAGAGCGGCGGAGGCTGCGTGTTCTCGGACAAGGGAAATCTGATGCTGTCGTACATAACCAGCCAGAAAGATGTGAGTGTGGCGTTTCAGGATTATCTGGAGCGGCTGGCATCGGCCTTGCGCGGGCTGGGGATGGATGCCGTTACTACTGCCCACAACGATATTCTGGTGAATGGCCTGAAGGTATCGGGCAACGCCTGCTTTGCCACTCCCACCGGTTGCATAGTTCACGGAACACTGCTCTATAATGGTGATTTCGCACAGATGGAACGCGCCATAACGCCATCCAGAGAGAAACTTCAGAGCAAGGGAATTCAGTCTGTGCGGCAGCGCGTGGGCAATCTTAAGGAACTTGGCATAGAGTTTTCAATAGATGAGTTAAAAGACAAAATAATTCATTATTTTTGCAAAAAGGAGACTTGCCTCTCACCCGCAGTCATTTGCGAGATAGAGGAGATAGAAAGCGGTTACTTAGACGATAATTTCATAAGATATGGCAGAAGAGTATAAGAGAACGTGTCTGTATGACAGCCACGTGGCGCTTGGGGCGCAGATGAGCCCTTTCGCGGGTTTTGATATGCCCATCCAGTACAAGGGTATCACAGAGGAGCATCTGGCAGTCCGCACCAAGGTGGGAATGTTTGATGTGTCGCATATGGGCGAGGTATTCATCAGTGGCCCCGATGCAGAGCGTTACGTGAACCACATCTTCACAAACGACATCCGCGGCTATGAGCCGGGCAAGGTGCTGTATGGTATGATGCTGTATCCTGAGGGCGGCGTTGTGGATGACCTCCTGGTGTATCGCGAGTTCCAGCCCGACCATTTCCTGCTGGTTGTGAATGCCGCCAACATAGACAAGGATTATGCGTGGATGCTTGAGCAGAAGGCCGGTTTTGATGTAAAGATAGACAATGCGTCGGACCTGTGGGGCGAGATAGCCGTTCAGGGCCCGGAGTCTGAGCGCATTGTGGGCGAGTTGCTGAGAATACAGTGTGCCGCCGGACTGGGCTTTTACGAATATGCCGAGTCTGAGTGGAACGGCCACCGGATGATTGTGAGCCGTACCGGATACACCGGTGAGGACGGCTTTGAGCTGTATGCCGGCATTGAGGATACCAGGCAGCTCTGGGATATCCTGCTGAAGGCTGGTGTTGAGCCGTGCGGCCTTGGTTGCCGCGATACCTTGCGCTTTGAGGCTGGTCTGCCTCTGTACGGCGATGAGCTGAGTGCCGGCATCACTCCGATTGAGGCCGGCCTGGGAATGTTCTGCAAGCTTGACAAGGAGGAGTTCATAGGCAAGGAGGCCTTGGCCGCCCAGAAAGCCGCCGGTCCCGCAAGGAAGCTGGTAGGCATAGAGATTGCCGACCGTGCCATTCCCCGTCACGGCTATCCCGTAGAGCTTGAGGACGGCACCCAGATAGGCGAGGTTACCACCGGCTACCACTCAATCTCTCTTGACAAAAGCATCTGCATGGCCCTGGTGGATTCCAAATATTCCGCCTTGGGAACCCCCCTGTGGATTCACATCCGCAAGAAGACCTTCCCCGGCCAGGTAGTAAAGAAGCGCTTCTATCAGACCAACTATAAGAAGTAACTTTGGCAAGGGGCCCGCCGCGGAGCGGTGGGAGGGATGAGCGAAGCGAAGTTTTATCGACTTAATGCCGTAAGAGCGGAAAGAAAAGAAATATACAAACAAATAAAGATATGAGCAAAGTAGTAGAAGGACTGAAGTACAGCGAGACCCACGAATGGGTGAAGGCTGAGGGCGACATCGCCATAATCGGAGTAACTGATTTCGCACAGAAGGAGATGGGCGCCATAACATACGTGGATTGCCCCGACGTTGACGACGAGCTTGAGAAGGGTGAGGAGTTCGGAGCCCTGGAGAGCGTAAAGGCATCGAGCGACCTCTACAGCCCGGTATCCGGAACCGTAGTTGAGGTGAACGAGGCTGTAGTTGACGGTCCTGAGCTGGTAAACGAGGATGCCTTCGCCAACTGGATAATCAAGGTTCAGATGAGCGATGCCTCAGAGCTCGACTCATTGATGGATGCCGCCGCTTACAGTCAGATGATTGGAGAGTAATGGCCACATTCCAGTATTTTCCGCAAACCGATGAGGACATCCGGCTGATGCTGGAGCGCATCGGAGTGAACTCGCTGGACGACCTGTACAGCGATGTTCCCGACGGCTTTCTCTATAAAGGCGAGTATGACCTGCCCGAGTCAATGTCAGAGCAGCAGGTACGCGCTTTCTTCGAGGAGCTTGCAGCAAAGAACCCACGCCTGACGGTATTCGCGGGCGCAGGCGCCTATGACCACTATACACCGTCGGTGATACCGTACATCACCCAGCGCTCAGAGTTCCTTACCGCCTATACTCCGTACCAATGCGAGATATCGCAGGGCACATTGCGCTACATATTCGAGTATCAGAGTATGATGTGCGCCCTTACCGGAATGGACGTGAGCAACGCATCGATGTACGATGGCCCCACTGCCGCAGCCGAGGCAATGCGCATGGCTGTGGCATCGGCCAAGAAAAAGAACACCGTGCTGCTTTCAGAGACACTTCTGCCGCACGTGCGCAGAGTGGTGGAGACATACGCCAGATATTACGGTGTGAGGATAGAGTACATAGCTCAGGAAAACGGACAGACATCGCTGAAGTCTCTTGAGGCACTGATGGCCGGTGGCGATGTGGCAGGCGTGATAGTTCCGTCGGTCAACCGCTTTGGCATAATAGAGGACCTTACCGGCTTTGCCGATATGGTACACGCCTCAAAGGCTATGCTGGTCCAGTATTGCGACCCGTCGGCTCTGGCTGTGGTGAGGACTCCTGCCGGATGGGGCGCCGATGTTGCCGTGGGCGATGGTCAGCCTCTTGGAATACCACTCTGCTACGGAGGTCCGTATGTGGGATTTATGGCTTGCCGCAAGGATTATATGCGCAAGTTGCCTGGCCGTATAGTAGGCGAGACCCGCGATGGCGCAGGCCGCCGCTCATTCGTGCTGACACTCCAGGCACGCGAGCAGCATATCCGCCGCGAGAAGGCTACCAGCAATATCTGCTCAAACGAGTCTCTTATGGCTCTCTGGGTTACGGTATATCTGTCGCTGATGGGCCCGCAGGGAATGCGCAAGGTAAATGAGGAATCATACAAAGGTGCCCACTATCTGTACGATGCCCTGATCGCTACCGGAAAGTTCCAGAAAGTATTTGACGCTCCTTTCCTGAAAGAGTTCGTGCTGAGGCCGCTGCTTCCAGTGGAGCAGCTGCAGCGCAGACTGTACGATGCAGGCTTCTTCGGAGCCCTTGAGACAGAGGATGGCTATGTGAGCTTCTGCGTAACCGAGAAGCGCGCCAAGGCAGAGATTGACAAACTGATTGAAGTCATAAAGGAGTGCTGAGCTATGAGGTATTACGACAAACTTATATTCGAGCTTTCAAAGAGTGGCCGCACCGGCTATTCAATAGCAGACAACGGCTGCGCCGGTTATGAGATGCAGTTGCCACAGGCTCTTGCGCGCAAGGATGATGCCGCCCTTCCAGAGGTGAGCGAGGTTGATGTGGTGCGTCATTACACTAACCTGAGCCAGATGAACTTTGGCGTTGACACAGGCTTCTATCCTCTGGGCAGCTGTACAATGAAGTACAATCCCAAGATAAACGAGGAGATTGCCAATATGCCGGCATTCCTCGGCCTGCATCCCCTGCAGGCTGAATATACCGTTCCTGGTGTGAATGAGATATACGATGGCATAGACCGCTCCCTGGCCGCCATCACTGGAATGGAGCATTTCACATTCAAGCCTTGCGCGGGTGCCCACGGCGAGCTTACCGGTCTGATGATTATACGCGAGTATCACATATCCCGCGGCGATATGAAGCGTACACGCATCATTGTTCCCGACAGTGCTCACGGCACAAACCCTGCCAGTGCTGCTGTCTGCGGTCTGGAGATTGTTGAGGTTAAGTCAAATGCCAACGGTCTGGTGGATGTGAATGACCTGCGTCCGTTGCTTGACGATACCATAGCCGGTATTATGATGACAAACCCGAACACCCTTGGCCTGTTCGAGAGGGAGATACGCGAGATTGCCGGACTGGTCCACGCCGCAGGCGGTCTGCTTTATTACGATGGCGCCAATATGAATCCGCTGATTGGTACAGTACGCCCGGGTGATATGGGCTTCGATGTGATGCACCTGAACCTTCACAAGTCTTTCTCTACTCCGCACGGAGGCGGAGGCCCTGGAAGCGGTCCTGTGGGCGTGTGCCATAAGCTTGTGCCGTTCCTTGGCGTGAACGTGTCGGGTTTCCACGGGAACTTCGGCGTAATACTCAGGGCATACGCATACATACTTATGCTTGGCCGCGAGAACGTCAGGATGTGCGGCAAGCTGGCTACATTGGGTGCCAACTACATAAAGGAGTCACTTAAGGATGTGTATAAGCTGCCTATAGCATCAGTCTGCAAGCACGAGTTCGTCTTTGACGGTCTTGTGAACGATGGCGCGTGCGAGGGCAAGGCCGGTGCCACAACTCTCGATGTGGCAAAGCGCCTGCTTGACTACGGCTTCCACGCCCCGACAATATACTTCCCGTTGCTGTTCCATCAGGCTATTATGATTGAGCCTACCGAGACCGAGTCGAAGGAGACACTTGACGAGTTCATCGGTGTTATGCGCAAGATTGCGGAGAAGGCCGCACAGGATCCGGATATCCTGCACGGAGCGCCTCACAACACTCCGATAGGCCGTCCTGACGAGACTACAGCCGCACGTAATCCTATCCTTAAATTCCAGGACGAATGCGCTTGCTGATAATAGGAGCCGGTCCCGGCGGTTACGAGACTGCGGTTGAGGCCGCAAGGCGCGGGATGGAGGTTACGCTTATAACCGAGGGCCCGCTTGGTGGTACCTGCCTGAATGAGGGGTGCATCCCCACCAAGACCTTCTGTCACTATGCGGAGCTGATTGAGCAGAACCGCAAGGCAGGGTTTGACATCAGTCCTGACCTGGCAGGTGTGGCAGCCCGCAAGAATGCCGTCATAGAGCAGTTGCGCGGGGGCATTGACTCTCTGCTCCGTGGTGTTACTGTCGTAAGCGGCAAGGCCTCGCTCAAGGATGCGCATACGGTTGTGGCAAACGGGCAGGAGTATTCTGCAGAGAAGATTATCATTGCCACAGGCTCAAAACCGGCTTTACTGCCCATACCGGGCGCTGAGACGGCTATGACATCGGGCCAGGTGCTTAATCTCACGCAGGTGCCTGCCAGCATCTGTGTGATTGGAGGCGGGGTAATAGGCCTTGAGCTGGCATCGGTATTCAAGAGCTTTGGCAGCGAGGTTACTGTATTGGAGTATTGCAAGGAGATATTGCCACGCTTTGATGTGGATCTGGCCAAGCGTCTGAGACAGGCTTTGGGCAAGCGGGGCATAAGGATTGAGACTCAGGCTCAGGTAACAGCCGTTGATGGCGGAACAGTCAGATATATCAGGAAAGATGCTGAGTGTACCGTTCAGGCGGAGTTGGTGCTGATGGCCGTTGGCCGCATAGCCAACACCGATGGCCTGAATCTGGAGGCCGCGGGTGTGGAGTATGGCCGCAGGGGTATAGTGGTTGACAGGAATTTCCGTACCTCAGTGCCGGATATCTATGCCGTGGGCGATGTTACCGGCGGTATGATGCTTGCGCACGTTGCCACATACCAGGGGCTGCGCGCACTGAATGACATAGAGGGCAAGAGCGACAATATCCGCTTCGACATTGTTCCTGCCGCTGTCTTCGCTATGCCAGAGGCAGCCACTGTCGGTCTGACCGAGGAGGAATGCAAGGAGCGCGGCGTCACCGTGCGTTGCCTCAAGTCGTTCTATCGCGCCAACGGCAAGGCCGTGTCGATGGACGAGAGCGATGGCTATTGCAAGATTATTGTATCTGCCGGGGATGAGCGCATTCTGGGATGTCATCTGATGGGTGCGCATTCATCGGACCTGATACACGAGATTGCGGCGATGCTGAATATGAATGCCACATTACAGGATGTCAGGTGTATGATACACGCGCACCCTACACTTGCAGAAGTAATCCAGTCTGCTATTCATCAGTAATTTTTTAAAAGAACAAATATGAGATGTGAGGAGAAGTTCACAGAGATGTATCGTAAGTTGCCGGAGGATGTGGCTTTCTGTCCATACAGAATATGTCCTATCGGCGCGCACGTTGACCATCAGTATGGCCGTATCACCGGCCTTGCGATTGACAAGGGCATCCATCTTGCCTACAGTCCTAAACAAAATGGCGTGATTGAGCTGACATCGCTTCAGTTTGACAAGCGCGCACAGTTCCATATCCGCTCCATCGACGAGAAAAAGTGTAATGACTGGGCTGACTATCTGCGTGGCGTCACTCTTGAGCTGGGACAGAAATATACGCTCTCAACCGGTCTCTGCGGAGTTATTGAGGGAACCCTGCCAATAGGCGGATTGTCATCATCAGCGGCTGTATGCATAGTATATCTCACGGCACTGTGCCGTGTGAATGGCATCAAACTGTCACCGCTGGAGGCTATTATGATGTCAATGCGCT
Source organism: uncultured Bacteroidales bacterium (assembly GCA_937898885.1). Classification (GTDB taxonomy): domain Bacteria; phylum Bacteroidota; class Bacteroidia; order Bacteroidales; family Bacteroidaceae; genus Colenecus. The sequence continues at coordinate 7,850 of CALDKD010000091.1, forward strand.
CCGAGAATAACTATGTAGGCGTGAACAGCGGCAAGCTGGACCAGAGCTGCGAGGTCTATTCAAAGAAAGACCATCTGCTGTATCTGGATACAAAGGACGATACCTACGAGCTGATTCCTACATTGCCGTCAATGAAGCCATACGAGATAGCAATTTTCTTCAGTGGCGTGGAGCGTACGCTGGCCGGAAGCAAGTTCAATATGAGAGTGGATGAGTGCCGCAGTGCCGCATACGCCCTTATGGCATACGCGGGAATGGAGTATGGCAAGTACAATGAGACATTCTTCCGTCAGGTACCCCGCGATGTCTATGACCAGTACAAGGAGCGTCTTCCTGAGCCTTGGCGTCGTCGTGCCGAGCATTGGTACACCGAGCAGGAGAGAGTGGTTGCCGGAGCCGAGGCGTGGCGCAGAGGCGATATTGAGGAGTATGGCCGTCTGAGTTTTGAGAGCGGAAAGTCCTCTATCTACAACTGGGAGACAGGCTCACCCGAGCTTAAGACTCTGTACGATATAATGTGCCATACCGACGGTATCTATGGTGGCCGTTTCAGTGGCGCGGGATTCAAGGGATGCTGTATGGCATTGATTGATCCTGCATTCAGAGAGAGTATATCAGAGAAGGTTACAGAGGAATATCTGAAGGTATTCCCCGATTTGAAAGGTAAATATCAGGTGGTTATCTGCCACTCTGCCGATGGTGCCGCATTATGAAGTGTCTGATTTTAGCCGCGGGTTATGCCACAAGGCTGTATCCGCTTACAGAGAATTTTCCAAAGCCTTTGCTTAAGGTAGGTGACAAGACTATACTGGACTGGCTTATCGATGATATCGATGCCGCCGGTCTGGTTGATGAGTATGTGGTTATAAGCAACCATAAGTTTGCAGGTCATTTCCAGGAGTGGGCTGCGGGCAAGAGTGTGAGGATATCAGTGGTCGATGACGGCACATCCACCAACGAGACCCGTCTTGGTGCCGTATGCGACATAAAGTTTGCCATTGACGCGCTTGGTCTGGACGATGATATGCTGGTGATAGCTGGCGACAACGTGCTGGACTTCTCGCTCACTAAGTTCGTGCGGTATGCCGACGAGCGTGGCACATCGTGCATTATGCGCTATTTTGAGCCGGATGAGAAGCGTCTTCACAAGTGCGGTGTGGTGCAGGTTGATGCCGATGACCTTATTCTGGGTATGGAGGAGAAGCCGGAGGAGCCTAAATCGCACTGGTGCTGTCCGCCGTTCTATTTCTACACAAAAGCCGATGCGAGGCTGGTGCAGAAAGGCATAGACTCGGGCTGCGGTACCGATGCCCCGGGCAGCTATATAGCCTGGCTGAGTACCGTTACCCCGGTTCACGCCATGGAGATGCCGGGAAGCCGTTACGATATTGGTAATCTTGAGTCATACCATAAAGTCTGCGCCGATTATAAGGGAATTACAAAATGAGACTGCAGACTCCGGTAGATGCTGGAAAACTTGAGCAGGGTTTTGGCTATAAGGACAAAATCCTGTTTCTTGGCTCTTGCTTTGCTGATGAGATTGGCAGGCGATGCCGCAGAGTATGGCTGGATTCGCTGGTGAACCCGTTTGGTGTCCTGTTCAATCCCTGCTCGGTGGCGGACAGTCTGAGACTGCTGGAGTCTGATGCCCTTTTCTCAGAGAGTGATGTATTGGAGACGCCCGTTGGTTTCTGCTCCATTCATCATCACACATCGTTTGCAAGGCAGACTGTCGGCGGCTTTCTGGATGTTGCCAACAGCTCCCTGGATTCAGCAAGGAGTTTCTACGGAAAGGCCGGCTGGATTGTGGTGACGTTGGGCACCGCATTTGTGTATCGTCATCTCGCCACCGGCCAGACAGCGGCAAACTGCCTGAAATTGCCCAGGCAGGAGTTTGAGCGCACGATGCTCGATGCCGGTGAGGTGTATGATGCCCTGGCAGCCTTCGTGGCCTCTGCGCCTGAGAGGCAATGGGTGTTTACTGTGAGTCCGGTGCGTCACATAGCCGACGGACTGCATCAGAATCAGCTGAGCAAGGCGGCATTGCTTTGCGGTGTGGAGAGGCTTGTGTCTGACTTTCCGAACGCCCGTTATTTTCCGGCATACGAGATTGTGCTGGATGAGTTGCGCGACTATCGCTTTTATGCTGAGGATATGGCTCACCCCACAGCCCAGACTGCGGAATATGTATTTGAAAGGTTTGTTGACTTCGCTTTCAGAAGTGATGAGCAGATGCTTCTTCGTGAGGGGCGTCGTGTGGCTGATATGATGGCGCACAGGCCATTGCTGCCCGGCTCCGCACAGGCAATTCAGTTTGAGAAGGAGCGCAATGCCGCTCTTGCGGCGTTTCTTGAGAGTATCGGCAGGGAAAAAGAGCGGAAAGCGGATACCTGCCCGGAATATTGACTATCTTCGCAATTCAAATATTTGTATATATGGATAAAGGAAAAGTATTTTTGGGAGTTTGCATATTCGCAGGCCTCACAGTGTTGGGAATTATGTTGCCGAAGGCGGCATCGGAGTTCAGGTCATTTGAGCGCGTTGTCAGTGTGAAGGGCTTGTGCGAGACGGAGACTCCTGCCGACAAGGTAATATGGCCGCTGTCGTATAAGGTGGTGGGCGATGATATCAGCATCGTATCTGCCGAGATAGAGAGGAAGAACCAGATCATCAAAGAGTTCCTCAAAAACGGCGGAATAGATGCGGCTGAGATTACTGTATCAGTTCCGTCAATCTCTGACAAGTTCGCCCAGGAATATGGCTCCAACGACCGTGTGTACCGTTATGTGGCCACCAACACTATTACTTTATGTACCGACAAGATTCAGCCTGTGCTTGACCTGATGTCCAGTCAGTCAGATTTGATAAAGAAGGATATCGTTCTGTCAAGCGACTGGGACTCACAGCCTCAGTTCCGCTTTGAGGGCCTGAACGAGATAAAGCCTGGTATGATTGAGGAGGCTACCCACAATGCGCGCGAGGTGGCGTTGAAGTTTGCCAAGGACTCCGGCAGCAAGCTTGGAAAGATTAAGGAGGCCACACAGGGCACATTCTCCATTGAGGACCGCGACAGCAACACTCCTCATATAAAGAAGGTGCGTGTTGTGACATACGTGACATATTATCTGAAGAAATAACCTTTTTTGCCCTATAGCGGATAATGTGGTTATTTTAGATTACTTTTGTTATTCGAAAATATAATTCGCGCCAACGGCTAACAGCCAACGGCCAACCGCCAACAGTATGAAGGAAAATATTCAGGTAAAGCCGGCTGAGGGAAAACTCGGAGTGCTTTGTGTAGGTTTAGGTGGTGTCTCCTCGACACTGATAGTAGGAACCTTGATGGCTCGCAAGGGGCTTGCTTGCCCTGTAGGCTCTTTCGCTCAGCTTGGCAAGATGCGCGTGGGCCGTGGTGAGGAGAAAAAGTACCTGCACGTTGGTGACATCATCCCAATGACAGACCTGAACGATATTGTGTTTGGCGCATGGGATGTCTTCACCGACAACGCATACGAGAGCGCCCTTTATTGCGAAGTGCTCAAGCGTGAGGATATTGAGCCTGTACGCGATGAGCTGGAGGCTATCAAACCTATGAAGGCCTGTTTCGATGTGGATTTCGCGCACAATCTGATGGATCCTGAGTTCGGACGCGTGCCCGAGCCGCTTTGGGCTATGCCTGAGGATACCCGCTGGAATTACGCTCAGAACCTCAGGGCCGACATCCGCCGCTTCAAGGAGGAGAATGGCTGCGACAGGGTTATTGTATTCTGGATAGCCAGCACCGAGGCATACACTCCGCGCAATGAGCAGGTTCACGGCTCGCTGGCGGGATTTGAGGCCGCTATGAGGGCTGATGACCGCAAGCACCTGCCGCCAAGTATGATTTACGCATACGCTGCACTTATGGAGGGCTGTCCGTTCATAATGGGCGCGCCGAATGTGTGTGTTGATATTCCCGCTATGTTTGAGTTGTCGCGCAAGCAGGGGCTGCCTATTGTGGGCAAGGATTTCAAGAGTGGCCAGACAATGATGAAGAGCGCCCTGGCTCCTACATTCCGTACACGTCTGCTCGGTGTGGAGGGTTGGTTCTCAACCAATATCCTTGGTAACCGCGACGGTCAGGTAATTGAGTATCCGGACAATTTCGAGACCAAGCGCATAAGCAAGGCGTCGTCAATAGAATGGATTCTTGAGCAGGATGAGTATCCGGAGCTATACAGTGATATTTATCATAAGGTAAAGATTAACTACTATCCACCACGCAAGGACAACAAGGAGAGCTGGGATAACATCGATATTTTCGGCTGGATGAACTATCCTATGCAGATAAAGGTGAATTTCCTGTGCCGCGACTCCATACTTGCGGCTCCAATCTGCCTTGACTTGCTGCTCTTTACCGATGTGGCTCTTCGCGCCGGTCTGAGCGGCGTTCAGCACTGGCTCTCGTTCTACGTGAAGAAACCTATGACATACGATGGCGAGTGTCCTGTCCACGACCTGTTCCAGCAGTTCGCTATGCTCAAGAACAAGATTCGCGAGCTTGGCGGCTACGAGGCGGACCAGGAACTGGATTAACAGTCACTAATCAATATAATAACGGGTCCTCATCCTTTGGCGGTGAGGACCCGTTTTTTAACTATATACTTGTTACAAATGCCGCAGTGAGGTAAGAGGGTGTTGCTTAACGGCTTCTCCGAGAGACCCGCCATTCTCTTCAATAATCAGTTCCTTTGATAGTGCCTGTTGTTAGTTCTACCATTTGTGGCTGATGCTTTTCCATTTTACGCCCTTTTGCTCATAATGCCAGTTTACCTCATCGTAAGATGTCGCGATAACATATAGTAAATCCTTTGGCCACCCGTCGCCAAAATAGTCATTTTTATACTGCTCTACAACAGTCAGGCTTGCTCCATTCTCTGGCATTTTGTCACCAACCAGTGATTTGATCTGGTCATTGGTAACATTCTGACCCACCAGTGAGAGCTGCCTCAGATAGTCCGCCATCTTATCAGAGTAATCATCAGACAATTGCGTGCGTTGCCTTGATGTCATAAGTATCCTGTAGTCATCACCATCCTTGACTTGCTCACCTTCCTTCGGGCAGGCCTGAACGACAACAACCGCGGTGTCAGACTCGTTCTCGATGACCTTACGTTTGTCGTAATCATAATAGTTGCCGTGAAACTCAAACATTTGTGCCATCTCGTCGAACTCTTCCTTAACCAAAGCATCTGGATTGTTTTTGAAGCTTTCCATAAGGGCTGACATTATTGGTGCAATCAATGGTGCGATGGAAGGAAAGATTTGCGTCAATGAGTCGGTTGCTGCTTTTGTGCGCTCAGTCATATCCTTTATTACCTTCCCGGGATTCTCAATAGTCAGATTCTTTCCGTACGGGTCTATGGTAAATGTCGCCTTAAGTCCTATGTATGACTTAAATAAGGCATCTGCTACCTGCACTTTCAGCTGCTCTTCTGCATTATCCTCTGTATCAATCAGATTCTGGCCATCCAGAAGCGTAAGCTCCAAAGTGTATCCCTTCTTCTCGCTCTCTTTAGTGCATACCACCATTATTTTTTCCACCATATTCTCTGTTACGACGGTATCCTTGTCGTTGTAATTGGCGGTAAATGTATTGTAATAGTAGATGACGGTGTCGTTTTTGGAGAAATACGGGATGATTCCTATTGTTGAGTCATTAAGCAGAACCTGAGCGTACGACTCCGTAAAACCGATAAAGGCAATCAATGTAAGCAGTAGTAGTCTGAGCTTTTTCATCTGTCTGTAAAATAATATTTGACCTCGCATTCCCGATGCGCATTGCAAAGATAAATATTATACCTTAATTCCGTAACAAATTCCGTAAGAATTGTCAAGAAGCCTGATAAACAAAGGCTTATCAGGCCTTGACAATTACACAACTCTTGCACGCCCTGATGCACGGCAGTATCTTTGCAATGCGATTGAGGTTCTACCGCAAGGCACTTGTGCCGGGCGGTTTGAACAATCTTCCTTCCCATGCGGGAAGAGTATTCTTGCTGTCATGTCCGGCTTATTGTGCTCCGCGGCCAGCGGGCAAGCAGAAAATATTTCAATCCCGGGCCGGAAGAAAAGGAAACGGAGGGAAAAAGAAACCGAAGGTGGACTTGATGCCGGTCCAATATGTCGAACTTAAATATCAAGAGCTATGGAGGATGTCATGATCGTGATACTCATCGTCGTGCTGTTCGTCGTTCTGAAGCCGATAGTGAAGGCTGTCCTGAAAGGGATGGGCATCACTGACCGGTGGCGGGA
>CALDKD010000092.1 GCA_937898885.1 uncultured Bacteroidales bacterium
CTTCATGCCAGGTGTCGTACATGTCGCAGCTACTCCTTCATGATAACATTCTTCAAGAAGGAATTCATGCTTATGGTAGGTGATTTCTACGGCCATCACGTATGCTTTGTCAGAAGAGGCAAAGAATCGTATGCTCGGGTAGTACGAAAACGCTCCGTCACTCTGTTCCCATGTTTCACCGTTCAATACCAGCATGTCGCTCCTTTTAATGTTGCCAAAGTTAGTAATACTTTTTAATTGGAGGATTTCCTCGGGACAATATATGAACCTGACTCCGGTGATGATATAGCCGTATGGTACTTCCAGAACTAAATCAGGAAATACTGCCCAAAGGGGGAGGCCAGAGTATGGGGCGGCTTTTACAGAGATGCCCGTCTTGGGGTCCGTGGTTTTCTCAGATTCATAATTCCTCAGGGTGACGGACTCCGTCGTGTAGCTCCATGCACTCATTGCCGTGCAGAGCAAAATCATTGATAAGAATAAGATTTTTTTCATTTTACTATTTGAATTCTATTTGTTCTTTTCTGTAACAAGAGTTGTTCCCGCGTTCCCGCATTTGTTAGGGAATTCTCAAATTGGCTGCAAAGTTAATAAATCCAATTATATTATATGGTGTGATAGAAGTTATAGAGTTATCGGTTGTTCTTATATATCTTTTCGCATATTTTAGGAAAAATCATCCGAAAGTATAAAGAAAAACGGCAACCAGATGCAGAATCTAAGTTGCCGAAATGTGCTGAATGTAAAATTTCCGAAAATTGTTGCAGTAAAATTTGCTTTTTACACACACTTGATGGCCAAATGGAAAAAACGGAAAGAAACGGACGATAATACAATTATTTTGTGTATAATTGTGGCAAAACTATGCGCGTTGTGGGTGGTTTAATAAACACGATACACTGCAAGCCTCTTGCAAATATCATTGGCAAGAATTGTAATTCTCTAAATATTAATAATTTAGGGGGGGGTGTCGCGCTACAGGTGATTCACGGAAAACTTATCACATCATTCCTGGTACGGGTAGTCTTGTCACTGTCCGTGCCGCGTTGTCGCGTATTCCGGCTAACTGAATATTATTAATCGTTTAACAAAAAAGTATGAAGAAAACGTATCAGACACCAAAGGTCAAATCGGTGGAGATTAAGGCGCAGAGTCTGGTTTGTGCCAGCGCGCAGACAGAACAATTAAGTGAGGAGAACTTCGAGTGGTAACTATTAAAACAAGCAAGAAAATGAACAAGACATTTAAAACTATGCTTGTCTTGATGGCAGGCACTATGGCGTTCTCTGCATGCAGCAGGGATAACGACTTTGTGAGCATTAACGAGCAGCCGTCTCCATTCAAAAAGATGACATTCTTTGCCAGTCAGGAGGGGCAGGAAGACGCTACACGTGCGGCAATCGACGTCTTGGACATCAAATGGTCGGCTGGCGATAAAATAAGCATCTTCGACGGAGTTGCTGATGGCTCCCACAGTCTCGCCCACGAGTTTACGCTCACGAATGGTGTGGGCGAAACTTCTGGCACATTCGAAGGTGTAGCTTCTGATGAAGCAACAACGTACTATGCACTCTATCCCAACGTGTCCTCAACATACGAAGAGCGCAATGCTGCAAACGATGCTGAAGTAGCGCAAGCCGCAGGTGTAGATTCTGAAAAATTGGACACTTGGAGATATTATCTCGAATTGGGATGGGAGGAAGATGTCTGCAGTGAAATGGGATGGGCAGGTATTTCTTCAGAGAATCAAGAAAAACTTTTAACATATTTGAAGACAGGTGTATCTGATTTTAAGATAACATTGAAGACTGGAATTCAGCAGAACGGCAACCAGTTCGAGAACGTGGTTATCCCTTCTGATCAGACCGTAACCGATGGCGAATTTGTTGACCCCAAAGCCATGCTGATGATTGCAAAGACTGACGACAAGGAGTCCTTAAAATTCAAAAACGTATGTGCGTACATCAAGGTGACACCTCAGTTTGACTGCAATGCCATCGCCATTAGAAGCAACGGCACACAGAATTTGGCAGGTACCGTAACCCTGAACTACAACAGCGGCGCACCTACCACCACTGTTACCGCCAATGGTACAAGAGATGTCTGTCTCAAAGGAACCATCACTGCTGGAAATACCTATTACATTGCAGTCCGTCCTGAATCACTGACAAGCGGCTTCTATATTGACTTCTTAACAGCCGATAAGTCTTATTACTATCAGCGTAGCACAAGCAAGAATACAACTCTTACCCGCAATCACATTATCGACCTCGGTGAATTCGAGACTACTGGTACGTGGACAGTTTCCCGTTCAGCTATTACGGCATCCTCTCCTGTCGGTACTATTGGTATGCTCGATGGTCGTGAGGCAATGGTAGTGAACCTTGGCGGTAGCAAAGTTGCCATTGCCACAATGAACGTGGATGCGACAAGCGTTGATTATGCTGAAGGAAAAAACAATGCCACATGCTATGGCGGTCAGTATGATGCAGCTGGTGTAAATAATCCTACAGCAACGGGATTGTCAAGAGGATGGAGTGCTCCCACACCTAATCAACTGAAAGATTTATTTGAATTATCTTGTTCCTGGCGTGACGCAGATTATACGAATAATAAAGCAGCAGGTTGTGTTATAACTGTTGGAGCAAGTGAACTGTTTTTACCTGCTGCCGGTTACAATAATTCTCGTGCTGGCGAATGTGGTGAATATAGATCTGCGTTAGGAACAACCACGACTGAGTGGGGCGATGATGATTATGTGTCTGTACGTTACTATTTTTACAAGGATGATGCAAACTTGGGAAAAAATTGGTCTACCGACAGACTAGCAGATCCATGTAATTATTATTCTGTCCGTCCATTCCACGCAATGCCTATAGAATAGCAGCAATCTATCGCGCAATATTTATCCCTTGCACTTCATCGGTGCGAGGGATATTTTTTGGGGTCTTCCGAAAATCGGAGAAATAATATTATTGGTATCCGCTAAACATCCATTCCAATAGCTTGATGCGTTATTTTGCCGGACTCCCTGTCAGGCATCAATTACAAAAACAGCAGTGACAGGCCGGAGGATTCCGCGTTGTCTTTGACGCGATACCATCGCAGCTTACCAGAAAGGACAAACGCTTTGTCCTGGCTGATATTGAAAAAGGCGCAAGCCGCAGGAAATACGGTGAGCCGTAAGCGCCTCCGGGTGGACGTAGAGACCTCGGAGTTCACAAATAGAAGCGGCCTCTGCTGATTTGGCAGAGACCGCTTCATATCATTCTTTGGGATGATGGTTTCTCATGGCTATTCTGAAACAGGACGCACGGCTATGCCATCGTACGGACCGTTGCTGCCCATGCCCAGATTGCCATAGCAGAAGCCGATAATCTTCTCGTAGCCTGTCGACCAGTAATATCCGTGGTCGCCCTGGTAGAAGGGTAACTTGGAGCTGCCGTAGAAAACACCAGCGGCAGGGAGGAAAATACTGTGGCCTGACTCGTAGGTACCTTCTCTACCTGTTACCAACATGCCGTTCATTTTTGTCCCATTATAATCGTAATCGGTTTTCCACTCCCAATCGCAATAGTCAATGAGTGCCTGCCATTGCGCCTCACTCGGAAGCGACCATGTACCGCCCCAACTCTTGGCTGCATTCAGGGCCTTGTTATCTGATTGGGTGTAGTAGTAGCCATAGGTGGCATCATGGGCAATGTACATATTGTTATTATCCTTATCTTTGACTTCACCTACATTCTCGGTTGCCCAATAGTAGCCGCCGAGTTTCACATAGTCATAATCGTTGATTTTACCTCCAGTTGGGTCTTCTGCCCACTTTGCGTAAAGGGTCATGCTTTTGGTTACCTTGTCCTCGGAGTAGTCCCATGGTTCTGTGCAATCTGCGTCCTTGTACCATCCACGGAAGACATACTTGTCTGAAGAAGGTCTATCGGGTTCTTTGATTGTTGTGTTGTATCCTATCTTCGTGATGTCATCTGGCTTAGCCGTAAAGTTGCCATTCATGCCAGAGTTGTTCATGTCGAAACTGACGGTGATATATCCGATGGTTACGACCATATCCTTTGTGATTTCGGATATAGTGAAGGTATATAATCCATTGGAAACGCTTGTCGCAGGACTTTCACTATTGTCATCCGCTGAACACCAAAGTCCAAGATTCAACTTGGAGTAGGCTTCTATCTTCACGTTTTCTTCTTCAACGTAGACACTTAAAAACAGTTCTTTTACCGGAGTATCGTCCGCCAGTTTCACCGTCACCTTGTAGTTACCTCCGACCGTCACCGTCTGGCTGCCGCCCTCGCCCCAGGCGCCGATAGAGGAGCCGTTGACGGTGACGCTGGTGTTCTTCACCGTGAGGTTGATGTCGGTCTGAATGCCGGACTGGAGTTTCACGGCGAGGTCATCCTTGAGATCAATCTTGTACGCCTTGTCGTCGACAGTGAGCATCAAGGTCACGGCCTGCGGTGTGTCGGAGGCTGCCGCAGGGACTACCAGGCAGTCCTCGGTTATACCTGTCGCGGTGATGGTTGCATTGAGGCCGGAGACCGTGAAGGCCGATTTCGTTGCCGTGATAGTTCCCGAAGTGGCGTCGACTGTACCCGATGCCGCTACGCCGTCGCCTTCGATTGTGAGGCTGGAGAGGATTCCGTCACCGACGAACGAATTGTCAAGCTTGAAGGTTATCCTGAGCCTTGTGAGGGCGTGGCTGAAGGTGAGGGACTCCGTCTTCGCTTTTGCAGAGGTAAGTCCCGCTATGCTGCCGTAGAGATAGTCCGTGCCGTTGATGGAGGATGCCACCGGGATGGCTGTAACGTTCGAGACTGCGCTGCTGTAAGGATAGTATCCTACGAGGTTGCCTTCGGTGTTGCCAACGCGCAGGGGGCTTGCGGCCGTCCACTTGCCGGAATTGAATTCGTACTTGACATTTGGTTCATTGGAGCCGTAGG
>CALDKD010000093.1 GCA_937898885.1 uncultured Bacteroidales bacterium
AAAAAGGCTCCGGGCCAATCACCCTGGAGGCAAGTTCAGACAGCGGTCTCAAAGTAGGCTTCTATGCAGAATGCGGTCCTGTGAGAATCGAGGACAATATCCTGTATTTCACCGGCATACCGCCCAAGACCAAATTCCCGGTAAAAGTATCCGTGGTTGCATGGCAATACGGACGCGCAGGAGAAAACTGCATCCAGACCGCAGAACCCGTAAGACAGATATTCTATATCAACGAATAATTGACGTGCCAGCCCCGTTCAATAAAGTTATATATGAGAAAAATACTATTTTCATTATTCATGCTATCAGTTCCACTTTTTGCATCAGCGCAAAGGAATCCACTTATCACCAAATATGGAGATGAAATCAAGAGCATACGCCAATGGGAAGAGATAGGGAGACCTGAACTTCTTTCAATCTTTCGCACTAATATGTATGGGGCGAACCCATCCGACTCATCGGAAATCAGGTTTGTTGTTTTTGATGAGACACACGACGCACTTGACGGGTTAGCGACTCGTAAACAAGTCCGTATATTATGGGAGGGGGTGGATGATGGGGTTTATACAGACATACTGATATACTATCCCAACGATATTGTTGGGAAAGTTCCAGTCTTGGTCGGTCTCAATTTTGAAGGCAACCAAACCATATCCAGCGACCCTGAGATTATGATATCTAAAGCATATGCAGAGGGACCAAATTTCTTTTTTAACTGCAATGGGGTCATAGATAATCATGCAACAGAGTTATCTCGTGGCAGCAATTCCGATGACTGGCCACTTGATCAGATACTCCATCACGGATATGGGATTGCTACTGCCTATCGCGAGGAAGTGGCCTCAGACCATGAACCATATTTCACGAGCGGAATTCACATCGTATATCCGGAACTGCAAAGGAGAAATGATAATTTTGGAACAATCGCAGCATGGGCCTGGAGTTTATCAAGAATTGTTGATTTTCTTGAAACAGAAGAAAATGTGGATACATCAAAAATCTGCGCATTTGGATTCTCAAGGCTCGGAAAAGCAGCACTTTGGGCTGCTGCTCAAGATGAAAGATTCACTGCAACAATAAGCCAGATGTCTGGCGCAGGTGGAGCTAAATTATTTAGACGTTTCAAAGGAGAAAACATCACTCGTCTAAATTGCGAATTTCCGCACTGGTTCTGTCAAAATTTCAAAAAATATATGAGCCATGACGACTTACTCCCTTATGATATGAACGAAATGATGGCACTGATTGCACCGAGAGCTTTGTATGTATCTAGTGCATTAGACGATAAAATGTCTGACCCAGAAGGTGAGTACCAAGGATTAATAGGGGCGCTCCCGGTGTATTATCTATACACAACTTCTCCAAAAATTGGTTACCACGTGCGTCCTGGTGGGCACGACGTGCTCTCCAGCGATTGGGAGTGCTATCTTGGATTTCTTGATATGATCTGGAAATAATAAATAAACTATTCAACAATAATAATGCAATAAGGCCGACTTTAATTAAGCCGGCCTTATCATTTGAGTATATCTACAGATTAGTAATTAAACACATAGACTTCTGAATAGTTAGCCCTGTTGTTATTCTTATCTGAAATACATCCTAACCTTACATACCAAGTATGACCAGGAACAAGATTTGAACAATCGATATTGAAAGAAATAGTCTTACCAATTACTGAAGCATCAACGTTTTGACTCAGAAGGTTACCACTTATGCCATTGCTATCTCCATGACAATAATAACTTACATTAGGATTCCAGGTCAAAGCAACAAATGCCTTCGTTGGATTGGCAGGGCTGTCAGCTGGTTTCTCTATCTTGAAACTGGCAGTCAAAATCTTGCTGGACGAGTCGAAATTGATGCTGCCGTCTGTAACTGCAAGATACGGAGTAACCGAGAATTTAGCCGTAGTAACAGATGACCTTGAAAGTGTTATCCTCTGTGCTTCAGGCTGAACAAAAGCCCCATCATATGGGAATATATCATAAGTTACAGGAAACAATTTAGAGTTATTAAACTTACCATCTGCCATACCCCAAAAAGTCCTATATTGGGCATCAGGGTACTTGTCAGAAACTTCTCTGTAACGAATATAAAATCCCTGTGGCTGCTCAGTTTGTAGTGCCTTGCCAGTAAAAGAATCTATTACTTCACCTGTGAGGGTTGCATCAGGAGCCTCATAATTGTCGATTTTTTCACATGCAAAGAGTGAGAACAAAATAGGGAGCAACAAATATATCTTTCTCATGACTTAAATTCTTTAGATATTAATAACCATAATTTTGGAGAAGTGACGGATTCTTGGAAATCTCACCTGAGGGAATGCTCTCATAGTACCACTTTATATCATAGTTCCCGTCGAACATATTGGCACGAGCTGTGCCCTCCTTGAATACATATTGATTATTTGAATAATCTAAATAAGGCCAAAGGGCCTTCATCACTCTATTATCCCAATAAGTATGCATCTGTCTCCATCTTTTCCTATCCCAATACGTGTGCTGCTCAATAGCGAGTTCGATCTCACGCTCTAGTCTTACATTTTCAACTGTAAACTCTGAGGTCTGGAGCTTTTTGATACCTGCTCTATCGCGAATTTTATTAATAGCTTCAAGACCAGCATCCACATAACTGCCACCAAGTTCAACTGCCGCCTCTGCCTTGTTAAGGTAAATCTCAGCAAGTCTGATAATCGGGAAGGGAGTCTCATTATTACGCTGGGTAAGGGTAGAATGATCGACAGACTCATCCTGGAATTTACGTGTATAGAACCCAGATGGAGTTCCGTACGGATGAACGCCATCCACGCTTGCGACGGCTGCACCCCACTGAGAAAACTTGTCCATTTTAGTATCGGTAGAAGGATTATAAACTCTGCTTACAGTAAATTTCTCGTCATAACCAGGGAAAGAATTAACAACATACCCATCTGCCATAGCATCTCGAAGAGCATTTTCTGTGGTTTCATCTACATAAGTACCATCACTCTTTATTAAGCCCTTACGGATGATAATGTCATCTCCATAGAACTTTGAGAAAGGAATGATACAAGTCTGTGCCATTCTAGGATCCTTGCCAACAAAGAAATCAGCAGGGTTATTATATGCAATCAAACCGTCGGTTTCATCCTTACCATTCTTGTACATTCGGCTTGCAAAGCCACGACTACCAGGGCCTCCATTTGCATCTTCATAGAGCGACACAAAGTCAAATGTAGGGCAGTTAAAGCCAGGAATGTCATAACCAGTGTAGTTCTCGGTAGAGCGAGGAGCGGAATTAGTAGCAAATGAGTTGCAATCCTCTGATGAAACATGTTTCCACTCCTTTATCATAATGTATTCAGAGTTGTTGTAACCTGTAGTAGTGGTGAACATCTGGTAATAATCTGACTCCAAAGCATAACCAGGTATTTTCTCAGCTTCGCAAGCAGCATCATATGCAAGTTTTAAAAATTCCTCTGCTTTGCTTTTATCTATACCCTGGAGACCTCCCATTTGGGAATAAGGCGTATAAAGATCGTTATATTTTGCAATAGTTCCGGCATAGAGGGCAGCTCTTGAAAGCATTCCATAAGCTGCAGCTTTGCTCGCCCTTGCTTTCGTATAGCCAGTATTGGATTTAAGCAGTTCTGCAGCTTTCTTGAAATTATCGCATATGAATTTGTAGGTATCGTACTCTGAACTACGCGCTACGCACATATCTTCAACGGGAAGATCTTGAGAAATCACATGATCAACTATAGGGAGACCACCATGACGCTTTGCCATATTGAAATAATGGTTGGCAAGAATGAAATATGCCTCCCCTTTCCATTGGTCCACGAGATTCTGTGCGTACCCATATTGCTCAGCATACTTGTCAATAACGTCAATGAAATAATTAACTTCTCTAACATAGTTGTAGTTCCAGAATGAAAACACACCACTTCCAGGGTTGACATACTTGCCGTCGCTCCACCACTCCTCATCAACAGTTTCACCACAATATGCTCCTGATACTGCTATGGTACACCAACCATAGCGAACGCCATCATGTGTAAAATCTTCAACATAATTGTGGTTATAGCAATCAATAAGATATGCCTCTACACCAGCTACTGAAGAAAATACCGCGGATTCGGTAATAACATTGCGCGGCTCTATTTCAAGGCTGTTGCAAGCAGCAAGGGACATAGCCGCAAGCAAAACAGGAATAATAATTCTATGTTTCATAATAAAAGAAATTAGAAAGTTAGATTGACACCTATTGAGTATGTCTTGGTAAGAGGGTAGACATAACTATAATTATTTGTCGGACGCTCAGGATCTATACCATTTGTATTAGAGATGGTAAAGAGATTATATGCGTTGACATAAAAGCGCAAGTTCTGGATTTTTACCTTAGAAAGCAGATTATTTGGAAGAGTATATCCTAGCTCAATGCTCTTGAGACGCAGATAACTGATTTTCTTAATGTTGAACCAGGAGTCAAACGCATAATTCACCGTATTTGTTATCTTATTTGTCGGCCAATAACCAGGCTCCCAGACTGTATTAGGATCATATGGATTGGCTGTATCGCTTACGGTATGCCAACGATCGGTAAACTGATCAAGGCCATTGGACTGACCGCTCCATGGTAAAGCCTGAAGGAATTTTTCCTTAAGAGCGAATGTATGGCCCCAGGCACCTTGTAATAGAGCGGAGAAATCAAAGCCCTTCCACGAAAAATCAATTGTTGCACCGTAGTTCCACAAAGGTATGTTGGTTGAAATACCAATAACATGGTTATCATTCGAGTCAATAACACCATCTTCATTCCAATCCTCTATCATCAGGTCACCAGGGACTATGTTCTGGTTGCCATAGAAATTAGTACCGTTGGCATATTTTGCATAATCGAATATATCATTATAATTATTAAATTGCCCAAGATAAGTATACCCCCACTGCAAGTTAGACAGTCTGTCATTGGTGTTCCCTGTCCAGTTATCATAAGAATCTATGGATTCAGAACGCTC
The DNA here is from genome assembly GCA_937898885.1 of uncultured Bacteroidales bacterium. Lineage (GTDB taxonomy): Bacteria > Bacteroidota > Bacteroidia > Bacteroidales > Bacteroidaceae > Colenecus. The sequence goes on from CALDKD010000093.1 coordinate 5,003, forward strand.
AACGTATCTTGTCATACTTCGCGTATAGCTTATGTTCCCACTAATTCCATAGGAAAAATCACCTACATGATTTCTATGACCCACTGAAAGTTCAAATCCTTTCGTATTGTCAGAATTAAGGTTCTCCTGAGCGAAATTGGCACCAAATACTCCAGGAACTGATACGGCCCTAGTCCCAAGCAGGCCATTGCGATCGCGGGTGAACCAGTCGAAAGTGACGCTCAACATCTCGTGCCAAAGATTGAAGTCAACGCCTAGATCGAGCATGTCTGCTGTATACCAAGTAATGTTTTCATTAGCCACTCCTGTCGTACCGGCTCCTGTAACATAAGATCGGTCCCATACACTAGATGTAGTACTTGGATACATATAACCAGAAAGCCACTGATAAGAAGAGGCAGAGTCATCTCCAGTTCGTCCCCAAGATGCTCTAATCTTAAGATTTGTTAGGACATTCCCTACAGATGAATCCTTGATGAAACTTTCTTCTGAAACGCGCCATCCTGCAGATATGGCCGGGAAAAAGCCCCACTGATGACCAGACATGAATTTGGATGAGGCATCGTAACGGAAACTAACCTCAGCAAGATACTTGTCTTTGTATGTGTAGTTTGCCCTGCCGACAAGGCCCTTATTAACATTAGTGTATATGTTACTAGAATTACTGTTGCCGGTGATATTCGAAGAATTACCAGCAAACAATTCATCCAGTACATCAAGAGAAAACTCACGAGCTACCCAAAAATTATCGGACTCAGCCTTAGAATCTTCAAATAGAAGGAGACCCTTTACTGAATGGTTACCAAAAGATCCTTGATAATTAAGAGAAATTTGCCCAAGAGAATAAGTGAAAGGAGTATAATCTCTGGTTAATTTGCTGATATTAGGTGTTGACGATGAGACCGCAGAGCCATCAGCATTGTAAAGAGTGTATACCTTATTGAAATTTCTTGTCTCGTTAAAGGACTTTGAATAGCTATAAAGAGCCTTAACGGAGAGGCCCTTCACGAACGGGATATCATACGTTAGTGACGCAGTACCATTAAACTTGCTATACTCGGTTCTGGTGTAACCTCGCAATGATTCATCCAGCTCGACAAATGGATGAACACTATCATAGCCATTGAATGGCTTGTTGATATCGTCATCAACAAACGGGTTATTCATCGGCAATTGCCTCCACATAGACTTGTAGATATTTTGATTGTTACTGAGTGCAGGGCTATTGCGATGGTCTTGAACTGCAGATAGATTTAAATCAAGTTTGAGTCCCCTGAGCAATTCTGCAGAGAGATTAGTACGGAAATTCCAGCGGCTGTATTGTTGAATCCCACTTGAGGCAAGACCGTCCTGATTCAAATATCCCAAATTGACAAAATATTGTACTTTCTCTCCGCCACCTCTAGCACTAAGGTTATGCTGCTGCATAGGAGCGTATTTATCCATTGCGATACCGTACCAATCATAACTTTCCTTGCTGCCGTCAAGATAAGCATTGATATCTTCTGCAGAATATGTGTTGCCACCTCCGACAAACGCAACCTCGTTTCTCATCATCTCGTTGTAGATCGTCATATAGCCAACAGCATCCATAAGACTAGGCTCATACGTCGGAGTCTGAATACTTATTGTATTATCATAGGAGAATTTTGTTCGTCCTTCAGCGCCCTTTTTAGTGGTCACCAACACAACACCATTGGCAGCGCGAACGCCATAAACAGCAGCTGAGGCATCTTTCAATACTGTAACATTATCTATCTCGTTACCATCCAACCTCACGAGATCCGCAGAAGTCCCAGGTATTCCATCAATGACGATAAGAGGTGCACCCATACCACGTATATCAAACGAGGCATCAAGAGTACCTGGCTCACTTGTATTTTGACGTACACGAAAACCGGGGAGTTTACCGGAAAGCATATTTACGACATTCTCATTTTTGGTCGATAACAACTCATCATTCTGAATGGAAGAGATAGAGCCTGTCAATGTAACTTTTTTCTGAGTTCCGTAGCCTACAACGACAATCTCTTCAAGCTGCTCCAAGTCATCAGTCAAAGTAATTACAATTTCGTTAATCATCTTTGCATGAGCATCCTCATAGCCAAGAAGAGACACAATAATAGAAGTACCCGGACTAACGTTTAGAGAAAACGTTCCATCCTGATCAGTAACTACACCAATAGTAGTGCCCGGTACGAGGACACTTGCTCCGATTACAGGCCACCCACCTGTATCAATGACCTTTCCAGTCAGAGCCTGCTGCGCATAGGCCTCCATTCCAACAAGAAGGCCGGCAAGGATCAGCATTGCCTGCAAAGGTTTTCTGAATAATGGTTTCATAATGTTGATTAATAATAAGTTAATGATATATTTAGTAAACTATTTCTCCAGTCTGGAGCCTTTTAAGTCTAATCAATGATTCAAGATAATA
>CALDKD010000094.1 GCA_937898885.1 uncultured Bacteroidales bacterium
CCAGATGGTCGTGGCCTTCCACGTTCCTTATCATCACTACGCCTTCCTTGACCTGGGTCTGCCTGTTCAGGACAGTCTCCACCTCGCCTAGTTCTATACGCAGGCCGTTGAGCTTGATCTGGTTGTCCTTACGGCCAAGAATCACGACATCTCCGTCGGTGTTCCAATATGCATAGTCGCCGGACCTATAGCAGCGTCCGCCTTCATAGTCGATGAACGCTTCGGCTGTCTTTTCAGGCAAGTCATTGTAACCCACCGCTACGCCGAGACCGCCGATGAGAAGTTCTCCCGTAACTCCGACGGGCAGTTCGTTCAAGTCACTGTCCACAACATATTCCCTTACGTTAAGCAGCGGACGGCCGATGGTGACGCGGTCGGAGTGAGTCAGCTCCTTGCCGTTGCAGCTGACGCTTATCTCCGTAGGCCCGTAGGTATTAAACAGACGTGCACAGGGAGCCAGTTCCTTGATTTGAGGAAGAAGGGCTGGGGGATATTTCTCTCCGCCGAGCACGATGAACCTGCACTCGGACAGCGCTTTCCTGAAATCAGGAAGATCAAGGAACATCTTCAGACGGGAAGGAGTGCCGCTGAAACCGTCCACGCCGGTCTTGCACATAAGATCGGCCAGAGCCTGCGGATCATTCACCTGAGCCTCGTCGGCGAAGACAAGAGTCATTCCATTGAAAAGAGAAGCCCCTATTTCCTTGAGTGAGAGGTCAAAACTCACGGTCGTAATGCACAGCATCCTCCTGCATTGGCTCACCAGAGCGTGGAAATGCCTGTTCTCTACGTGGTCAGTGAGGTAATTGCATATACCGATATGCCGCAACATCACGCCCTTGGGACGGCCCGTTGAACCGGATGTGTAAATAAGGTATGCGAGGGAGTCGCTCCCCTGCTCCATGTCCGGATTGGAGACATTCGCATCCGAGGCGGCAGTTGCGAGCAACTCCTCTATATCGAGGGCGTGGTCGCAGTAATCGGCCATCTTGTCGGCCGTAGTGATGACAAAGCGAGCTTGGCTGTCCTCCGTTATGAGTTTGATGCGCTCTGACGGATATTCAGGATCACATGGAATGTATGCCGCACCGGCCTTCATCACTCCGAACATCGCGATCAGATGCCAGCTCTTGCGCGGAAGCAGCAGGCATACGCGGTCTCCCGGGCGCACTCCCCTTTCGATGAGAGAATGGGCAAGGATGTTCGCTTTTGCATTGAACTCGCGGTATGTCAGCGTCTCGTTGCAGGCGATAACCGCCGTGGCATCGGGGGTATGCTCCGCCCAATACTCTATGCAATTGTGAAACAGCGGGAATCTCACAGCCGAATGGTCAATGCAGGTCTGGTGAAGAGACTCGACTTCCTCCTTCTGTCTTTCGCTCATTATCGACACGGACAGCAGCCTTGCCTGCGGGTTTTCGAGGAAACGCGAAACCACGGCATCCATCGACTCAGCGAAACGGCCGGCAAGGTCTGCAGAATATCTGGCCGTATCATAATTGATAACGATTGCGGGCCTGTTATCAATATTCTTTATTGCAATCGTGAACGGGAAAGGGTGGGTGTTGACGCGCAAAGCGTCCGCCGTAACCTTCACACCGCGTACATCGAAGGTGTTGCCGAGGGTTCCCCACTGATATGTGAAGCGGACGTGCTGCTCGAGTCCATAGTCATTCGCCAGCGACGCAAAGGGATATTCCTCGTGCTTACGGGTTTCCTGGAAGTTGCGGCGGGTGTCATGAATGAACTGAAGCACGCTGATATCTCCAATTCTGCTGACGAGAGGCAGGGTTAGTACGAACATACCCACGACCCCCTCCGTCAGCGGATCCAGACGGCCGTTACTGATTGTGGTCAGGCACAGATCCCTGGTGTTGGCATAGCGGCTGAGCGTGTAGCAGGCGGCCGCCATAAACAGAGCGGACGGTGCCGTGCCCAGCGCCTTCGCCCTAGACATCACGTCAGGTGCACTGACATACTGTATGCACTCGGCGTGAAGGCCGTTCTCTCCCCCAAGATCGGACGGCATCTGCGTCGGAGTGACCCCATCCTTAAACAGCCCGGCGTAATACGACTTGTGGTCAGTGGCATCCGCCTGCCGGGCCGCGACATACTCCGCGTATGAACGGGGCTCGGCTGTAGGCTTCATGCCATCAAGCGCCGAGCAGATCTCCTTCATCAATATATTGAGGGAGACTCCATCGTACACCAGATGATGGAAATCCAGAAGGAGCACGGTCTGTGAAGGCGTGGCGAGGACCTCCGCCCTATAGAGCGGGCCGCGGCCGATGTCAAAGACCTTGACAAAACCATTCTTCGCAGTTTCCAGGCCTATATCGTCCACCTTGTATATCCCGACTTCGGCCTTGAGCCTGTCGGCATAGACCTGCACCGCGAAGCCGTCCCTTTCCTCGAAATGCGAGAACAGCGCAGAATGGCACTCCAGGACGCTCCTTACCGCCTCTGCCACATCTTCAGGCAGAACGGAGGCGGGGAAAGACACAATTTTCGGGTTATTGTAGCGTAAACTATCGGGGTCGATGACACAGTCAACATACACCCCCTGTTGGGCACAGGTAATCGGGGAAGTCTTTACACTCATATTCCTTGAAAAAGTTTAAAAGTTTATTTAGCACATGACAATTTTTTAAAAATTATCACTGTATATTATTGAATATCAATTAATTAATCCTACAGAAAATGAGATACCTAATAAAGTACCGTCACCACCGTCGCACAGGCCCAGACGGTAAAGTCGTTCATTGAAAAGGTCGAACCTGCGCATAAGAGCCGCAGTCATCTCCTTCTCGCTGCCGTAATGGTCTACAACCGCAGCCTCCTCGGCGTGGCTTTCAAAAAGGATATCGCCATCTGCCGAAGTCACAAGCCGTGACTTGATGCCAGGATGATTGTCAATAACGGCTTTCAACGCCTTTTCCAGACGTTGCGGGTCAATACTTCTATCCAGGTGATATAATCTATCAATATTATAGTTGACATCCTCCGATGCACTCTGTTCCGAAAGATATATTCCAATTTGGGTTTGGGTAAGAGAGTATGTATTCATTACGTAATAATTATAAAGTTTGTTCTTTTATTGCTATTGTCACCATATTCTGGTTGAAACGGTAATCATATTTAATATCAGAGGTCAGGCCGTGAACAATCCTCAGTCCAAGATGATTCTCGCAGTCTTGTTCTGAGATGCTTTCCTCATTCTTATATTCCACCGGATTGAAAGGTCTGCCGTCATCGTGAAGTGAGATAGCTGTTCTTGTAGCCCTGACATCAACGAAACGGGCATGACCGTGTTCAATGATGTTCTTAAGAAGCTCTTCAAAACAGACAACATAGCGATTTACTATTTCGGAACTGAGACCAAGGGACAAGAGAAAATCGCGAAGGCTGCCGCGGGTCTCGGCCAAAGCCTGGATATTGGTCTCTACAGTAACGTCATACACGTCATTCTCCTCGCTCTTAGGGATAAGAAACACCGGTGCCTGACGGTACTTATTACGATAACGTATACTGCCGGTGCATATAAGCACAATTACCGCCACTATAGCCTGCCCCAGGAAGAAACCAATCCACCTGCCCCGCAGCCCCCAGAAGCATATCATAGGCAAGAGTGTCTGACCTACGGATATCAGGAACGCAAGATGCTTATGGTCATAAAACTGATATACTGGAATGAGACAACATAGCAGGGCCTGCATCACAATCTGCAGGGTGAAGGCAGGCAGGGCTTTGCGGATAATGGGAATTGAGCTGGCGCTATTCACGCCCAATATATGACCAACCTGAACGGGGAAAATTACAATTAGAAGCACATAGACAACAAGGCATATTGACAAGAACCGATAGGCGCGCCGCATAAGCAGCAGCATCCCGCGGTCATCGCCAATACCATGGAGTATGCTGCCTACGGGCTGGATTGTACGAATGGTACCGGTGAGGAAAATCATTGAGAATGCGAATAGTTGCATACATACGGCGAGCGCTATCAATCCTTCGTCACCCAGGTATGTACCTGCCACATAGTTGTTGCCTACAAACTGCACGGAAAGCAGGATTGTACTCATGAACATAGGTACGCCATAAGTAACAATCTGATGGTAATCAATGCACTTCACCTGGAAACGGCAAAGACGCATCGTGCCTTTTTTCCTGAAGTGTGGAAGCACTAACAGTGAGCATACAATATACATCATGAGGGTGGCCCAGGCGGCACCGGCAATGCCCCATTTGAAGAATTTTATAAAGATGATATCGCACACAATGTTGAAAATGTTGCCCACTATCACGGCACGCGACACAATACCGGGAGACCCATCAACAGTAACGAATGACTGAAGTGTGTACATCAGCAGCATTGGAATGGCAGAGAAAAGGGTGACGCGTAAAAAATCGTTGGTCATAGTGCGCAGGCTCTCCGATTCGCACAAAACAGAGGAGAGATTATTGAAGACGCTAAAGCCCACAACCGTGAACAACGCGCCCAACAGCACCGATATCAACATTGAGAAAGAAAAAAGTTTGTTGGCCTCCTCTTTGACACCCTTGCCTATGGCAATGCCTGCCATCATTGAACAGCTGATAACGTAAAAACACGACAAGGCAAATACTGCCTGTGTTACAGGCCTGCACAAATTTACTGCCGCCAACCCTTCCGGTCCGATAAGATTGCCAACTATTGAGGCATCAACAATATTGGCAACCTGCGTTGCGGCAACAGACAGGACGGAAGCGCCAAGATAATTCCTGAAAGCCTTACCTATTAAGTACGAGTTGCGTTGCTGCATCACTTAATGATGAACATCTTGTCAAAATGCGTCACCTGAAGGACCTCCATAATGTTCTCATTGACATTGAGAAGCGTAACCTGCTTTCCCTTGGCGGCATATGCCTTGCGGAGCCGGAGCAGAATACGCAGGCCGGAACTGGCAACATAGTCAAGCGAGCTGCAATCCATGGTCAGTGGCTTATCCGCCAATGACTCAAGCTCCTTTACCTGAGGCTCCGCCTGTTCGGAAGCCATAGTGTCCATACTGCCGCATAATACGGCTACAATACTCTCGGCGTTGTTTTGAATAGTAATCTCCATATATAAAACTTTAAAATTATTATCCCTGAAATCCAAGCTGACATGACGGCAAGCCGTTCCTCATTCTCAGGCATAGCATCGTGATATCATCACTCTGCACCGCTCCAGACGCATACTGACGCACTTGCTCAAGCATTTTGTCTATTATACAGGCGGCAGACTCTTTCCCCACAGCCTCAATAGCCGTCAGGGTCTTTTCCTTGCCAAACTCCACACCTTCCGGATTCATAGCCTCTGTGATACCGTCGGTATATAGGAACAGCACATCTTCCGCACCGAACTTGACTATGTTTGAGGTAAACTCAGCCTCCTCCCATACACCCAAGGGCATATTCTCAGCCATCGGCATATAACCGGCCGTACCGTTACTTACCAGCACAGGTGAGTTATGCCCTGCGTTCACATACTCCAGCTCCCGCGTCTCAATATTCAGGCAACCGAACCAGAACGTCACAAACAGACATTGGGAATTGTCGGCACACAGCGAGCGGTTCATCCTGCCTACAGCCTCACTGGCAGGCATACAGGCAGCCACACTGCGAAACAGATAATGTGTGGCAGCCATAAGCAATGACGCCTGAACACCCTTGCCGCTTACATCGCCTATGCAGAAATAAAGCTTGTCATCACTGATAAAATAGTCGTATAGATCGCCGCCAACCTTACGCGCCGGATGCAGACAGGCGTGCAGGTCTATATCGTCACGCCCGGGGAAAGGAGGGAACTGATGTGGCACCAGGTTATTCTGTACGCCGGCCGCGAGCTGCATCTCATTGTCCATAACAGCCTTTTCCCTTTCCGTCTGATGCTGTCTCCTCACGAAAGGCCTGGCCACATACATCACAGTGAACATAATGACTATCGAGGTAGTCAGGAAAAGCAGTAATATCAGCAAGGACAATACCGACAATGCCTTTCTGATTTTGCCGTCAACAATATTCCGGTCGGCAGAGTAGATTATCTTCCAGTCCAATTTGTCAATTATACGCTCCCGCACAATCATCTGGTCGGGAGAGAGCTCCAGAATATAGTCATCCGGGGCGACTATCATTCTATCATCCGAGCTGTACATACTTACATCTATGTCCTTTCTTGACTTATGCTGCGTGATTGTCGATGTAAGTGAGCTTAGCAATATAAAAGAGTAGGCAACACCTATGCGCTCGCCGTTATGTCCATACAATGGTGTGTAATAACCCACAAAATCCAATCCGCTCTCATCTTCCCGGGTGGGTCCTTCCCATCCGTTCTGACCCATCACCACACATTTCAACCACACGGAATCTCTCTCTGCCTCTTCGCCAAAATCGTAACTGTTCAGAAAGATCTCATTATCATCTTCAAAGTAGGCACAGCGCTCATAGAATTTATCAGTTCCGGGAATATAGCCTTTGCGCACAGCCAAGGCAACGCCCTCCACATCTGTCATAGCAGGAAGTGAGCGACATAGTATGGTATCTATCTGCTGCTTGTCGTCCGCATAAAGCGACACTAAACTCGCAAACGTATTTGTAGCACTCTCCACGCTCTCAATCTTCTGGGTGATGAACTGTGTGGTGGAGGCAATAGACTCAGAAATGCGGTCATCCAGCTCACGCTCATACTCCTTACGGAAGATGGATGCCATAATCATCAGAATCACGGCAGAGGCTATGAGGACGGCAACCGTTACATATAACGTCATCTTAACTTGGAGTCCCGTCTTGGTCTTCCTAATGAAATCGCCTACCTTCATTGTTTTTTTTTTTGCTAAAAATGCAAACGTATAAAAAAAAGAGGCTTTATCAAATTTTTCCGCAAAATATATGAGGAGCCGGGTCAAGGGGACAGGTTCCTTGACCCGACAATAACCGGCAATTCCCCGCTGAGTATTCCACGCAGACCGTATGTAGTAATCTCAGACTTGATTAAAAAACCGCCATTTCAAGTCACCCCTGACCCTCGGAATGCGTGATATAACACAAAAGTTCCCGACCTCAATCTATCAGGCCGGGAACGTAATAGTTCTTGCTGTCAATGTCAAAGCAACTCCGGAATTGCCTTATTCGTCCTCAAAGGGGTTTGGTCGGGAGGTGGAGTTGGTGCCACTTGATGAGCTGCCATAGCTGCCGGCTGTGCCGGTTCCGCTACCTGAGTTACTTGCGTTATTGGAGCCACCATCACTGTTTTGGCTGGCAGAGCTGGCGTAATCGTAGTCGCATTCCCAACTGTCATCATCAAAATTGGACGAGCCCATATCGGCACGGCTCTCGCCGCCGTATGTGGCTACGGCACGGAGGTAGGCGTCATTGCCGGTGTAATCCTCAAGCAGGGTGTTCTGTCCTGTCAGCAGCTGGGTGCTCACCTGAGTCTTGCCGCTGCTCCGGCGGGAGTGTATCCACGTGAACAGACAGCCTGCGTACTTGGCATTGATGCTCTCTGCCTCTGCGGTGTGGCGTGCCAGGCAGCCGTCCAGTGACGCGAAGCCCTCGCGGCCGCAAAGGCTCCACAGCAATACAGTGCTGCTCTTGTCAAGGGCCACAGTCCACGAGCGGGCGGAGCAGTATGGTATGCCGGTAACTGCGTTTATACCCTGGCGTACGCTTACGAAGGTTATGCTGTCGCCGTAGTTGAAGTCAGGGTTGTTCCTTACTATCGCATTGCTAAGAGCGGCCACTGTGGTATTGGCGTCAATCTGCAAAGCGCCAAGGGCGATGTCGGTAACGGCTGATGTCCCTGCCAGTGTGATACCGACCGATGGCAGAGAGCCCTGCGACACCTGATATGGAGCGGCGACGCAGCCACCGCCCGCAACCTCGCTGCGGGTCATATAGACAGGCAGCATACTGGAGTTCACCCTGTTGAACATATTGAATTCACTCAAGCCGGCAGGGCGGGTCTCAAAGCAGTCAGTCAGAGCCTGATGAACGCACTTGTACATACGCACCATATTGGCCCAGCGCATCCTGACGCGCTGCTGACGGGGCGTGCGTCTGTTTGCAGTGCGGGTCACTTTCTCCGACACCACTGTCTTGCCGCCGGACTTTCTGAAAGTCAGGGCACCTGCGGATCCAATCAACTTGCTTACTATTCCTGTGAAAATCGCCATTGTTTTGAGTTTTTAAAGCGTTAAACAATAATGCTGCTGTTAAACTGATAACGGCAGCATGGTACGTTTGTGAATCCGGGATGGGCCCTCGTCTCAGGTTCACGCCGCAAAGTTATGGCGTCTTTTTGGAACCGCAATGGGTTGTCCGCGTTTCCGGCCCCGTTTGTCCTAGGGTATGTCATAAAATACTGATTATCAACGGTTCCAAAATAAACCCTGCCGTTTCCCGTGTAATTCCGTTGTTCCTTCGCTGTGACTCCTCTTGTTTTCCACTCTTTTTCCGCCTCAGAGTGGAGAATGAGTGGACCCAGAGTGGAGGCAGAGTGGACCCAGAGTGGAGAACGAGTGGAGAACGAGTGGACACTGAGTGGACACTGACTGTACGACTAATGGAAGCCGACTGGAGATATTGCACAAAAAAAGTGGGTCAAGGGACCTGTACCCCTGACCCACTCTATTGGCATCGTGAAATCGTTATGGAATGTTGTGGAAGAGACGGACAAGGTAGGTGTCGGCTTTATCCGCTTCCTTTTTACGGATGTAATCAGGCTCTAATGGAGAATAGTCGCCGTCAAACTCTATTGCCGGAGCAAAATAATAATAAGTACCATCACTGCCAGGAGTTCCTGTCCAATATATGTCACTGGGGTTATCATCTTCATCATAGTCATTGAGAGGCAAGTATAAATCAATTCCATCAACACCATCAATGTCCCAAATCACGGCACCTTTATCACCTTCTACAGCGTGAGTATCTCCGCAAGCAGGATACCAAGGAGCGCAGAATGCAGTAAACTCGTCCACGGTAGGCAGACGCCATCCGCTCCAGGCTGCACAAGCGGCATCGTAAGTCATCTTATCGCCAAAACAATCAGAACCATTAACAGATCCAGCACCTACATTCATCGTAGCAACAGCTACAAGTGTGCCGTCAATATCAACTACGATACCATCGTGACCGTCGAGAGTAACCTTGTCGCCTTTGTTATAAGTAACAGCAGACTTGAAATCGCTTGCCGTGAACGAAGCCTTAGTTATCTTGCTACGTTCAACTACGAGACCGCCTGTTCCCTTGAACTTCTTTGTGCAAGTCTTACCTTCTGTATCAGTCAATGCAATCTCAACACCTGTAAAAGTACCTGTAAGCATTGCGACGTGGAAATCTATGCCTTCAGAAGTAAGCTCAACACCATCACCACAGTCAAGTGTGATAGGAGTAGGAAGTTCTGCAGCACTTACATTAATGCTCTTAACGGTAGCAGTACCCTTGACAGTAAGACGGAGAATGCCGTTCAAATTCTTAAATGAAATAGGACCAGTTATTTCGCCGTTATTTACTGAAAAACTTGCTATCATAGGGAAGCCTTTGATGTTACCTTTAGAGTATGTCTGCTCTGTTGGATAATAATCACTTAAATAAGCAGAAGAAAAGGCTTCAGGGAAATCACCATATAATGCAGTATAGGGAAAGTTGGGTAGTGCGTCACCTTCTTTCTCAAACATACCGCTGGTTGTGCCCGCTCCACTTTTTAATTCAAAAGCACCTTCAACTCTTTGGAGATCTGTGAACGTTACCTGTTTGTAGACATAAAACTGATCGCCTTCAGACCAAAATACCTGATAGCCTTCAGCGTCATTGCCGCTGATTGAAGTTTTGGTTCTGCTGTCCTCGGTGCTGGCGTAGATGACGTACTTCTTGTTATTGTTGTTGAAATCTTCGGCAGGAACAAGCTCCTTGTCGCATGATGACAGGCCGAACATTGCGGCCAGTGCCATAAGTGTGAATGCGTACTTTCTCATAATGCTTACTGCTTGATTATTCCCAGTAACTTTCGCCATAGTTATTTTCACTCATTGTGAGACCTTCGGTACTTGCGCAGAGAACACGCTGCGCATTGATTACAATTGCCTTTGCAGAAGGCTTTACATACCGTTTACGAGCACCGGTACAATTCTCAATTTTCATCATTAAAAAGTTTAATGTTATATTCCGCTGCAAAATTAAGGAATAAAACTCGAATAGCCGCTACGAAAACAAATATTAACCTATGGGTGCCTTAGGAGCATAACGGCTCATTGGGCTAACAGCAGTAACTTCAATAATCCCGTTAACTGAACAATATGGCAAAACGAAGAATTACAGCAAATACAAGAAAGTGGGTCAAGGTACCTGTCCCCCTGACCCACTTTCTGATTTGCTGACGGATTAACGTACCAGTACCTTGCGGCCGTTCTGAATCACTATGCCCTTGTAATTCTCATCAACCTCCTGGCCAAACAGGTTGTAGCGTGCAGACGGGGCCGCACTCTGGGAGTCGTTGATGACAGACACATTGGTGGCAACGCTTACCGGCTGCGGGGTTGAGGTCTCCATATTGCCCACGTTGTCAATGGCCCTTACATAGAAGCTGTAGCTGGCATCGCCCGGTTCCGACACCTTGTACTCCATCTCCGGCGAGCCGTACTGACCGCAATACTCATAATCGCCTCCATCCTTCGATACGAACAGACGGTACAGACCTGCGCCTGAGCCCCGGTCGTTCGAGCGGCACATTACGGTAATGGTATTGTCCTTGCCGCACTCTGCCGACAGCATTGTGGTCTGCGGAGCGGTCAGGTCAAGCACATTGCTATATACGTTGGTCTCGATAGGAGTGTTCTTGTCAAATATGATGGTAGCCTTGTTACTGATGACAGTGCCGTCTGGCAGGCCTGGCTTCAGGTTAACTGAGAAGGTCACATAGCCCTCACCCTCCGGCGCAACCTTGTTTGGCGGAAGCTCAATGCCCTCAATGTCCCACGACAGACGGTTGCCGTCGCGTGTCATCTTCCAGTTGTAGCCTATGCCGTCGTGGCTGGTCTTGCCGAACCTTACGGACGATACATCGAACACGTTCCCGTCAAGCTCATCGCTCACGCGGATACGGTATGCGGCATCGCCTGCCTCGGCCTTGTTCTCGAACAGGATGGTGTAGTCTATTGTCTTTGTGGCACCGATGAAGTGCTCATCGCCCTCGCCTACAGGACCAACCATCTCATTCGGGTCCCAGGAGCTGACCGAGCCGGACACACCGGTCTTCTTGTCGAGCGTCTCCAGTCCGTCCTCCTTAATCAGGCCTATATCCTTGTAGATGTAATACCACAGCCTGTGGCGCAGGCACGATATGGCGTCTGCCAGACTCGAAGCTTTCTCGCCTACCTTCATTGCAAGGCTGCCGCCAGGCACGGCCTTCATAACACCCTTCATAGTAGTCTCAACAGCCTTCTTGGCCACACAGGCTCCGTAGCCGTCGCCGGAATACTTCAGATCGGCATACTGCTGCATGGTAAGTCCGTGAACACGGCTGTACTCGCGGGCCTCCTGGTCATTAAGCTCAAACTTCTCCATCACCTTGCCCTTGAAGTAATCACCGGCGGCGTCAACGCATACATCCGCCGCATAGCCCAGCGCGCATACCACCAGAGCCGTGGTTATGGCAAACTCCGTCTGCTCATATCTTGACGGGGCATAGAGTATGTCTCCCTTGCCCTCGGCCGTCACCTTGAACCTGTAGCTCTCGAACGGTGCCAGATACGGGATAAGCAGCGTGATGGACGAGTCGGAGTTGCACACATCCTCGTAAGGCATATCAGGCCCGTAGTTGCCATTGATGTCGGTCAGGTTCAGCTTGTTGATGATGATATCGTCAGTAGCCGCCATTGTGCAGAGGAAAGGAGCGGTCTTCTTGTCGCTGTTGTTGCGCAGCACTACGAAATAGTCGCTTGGAACGCCCTTGCGCACTGTGTTGCGGCCCTCAAAAATGACCTGAATGGCAGAGCCGTCGGCCACACCCGCGGGAGTTCCGTAGCGGATGGAGAAGCCACCGCGTGCAGAGCCATCGTGCCGTGGCACACGTACCATATATGTGTTGCGGCCCTCGTTCGTAATGCTGAACGCGCAATAGTTGCGCTCCATGTACTGGCCTTGCAGGCTGATAAGCTCACCGTCCTCGCGCACCCTGAATATCTCGGTATATCCGAAGTTCAACGGATTCTCATCGTTAGGAGCAATCTCAACCGTGGTGCTGGTCTCTGATGCGTCAAGAGTGAACTGGAACCACTGTTCCTCACGCGTCTGAACGTATGAGTAGCCCAATGTAGTGTAATATGTTGTGTTCTTCTGCAGCTGATACGGGCTCTCGCGCGTATAGGTCTTGTCATCGCTGAAGAATGGATCAGTCTTGCAACTGGCGTTAATGGTGTAGCCGCCGTAGCCGCTGTAACGCCTTACCTTGATGTAATAGGTGCCAGGTGACAGGCCTGTTACGGTGAGGGTCTTTACTGCGTCCAGATAACTAAAGCCACGCTGGTATGTTCCACCATCCTCATTGAGCGCAATGACTGATATGTAGTCCACATTAAGGCTGCTCTCAAAGTCACAGCTGATTACCATATCGCAATCGGATGGAACATCTATCTTGAACCAGTCCTCAATGTCTGTGCCGCTATCGGTGGTGTCGCCAAGACGACCGCTCACCTCAGAGCCCCCGGAAATTTTCTGAGCCTGCGCCTGAGTATCGTTCGGCTCAATCTCATTAATGGTCTCCGCCATGGCACCTGTACTCAGCAAAGCCAGCACGGAAAAGAAAGCAAACCTACAATTCATACCATTCCACTATTTAATGTTACTATTTAATGTTATCTCATTTCATCCATTTGACACCATGGGATACGTGTATTCCGTTTGCTGAGGGCAGGATGGAACGGCCTGACAGGTCATATTGCATCTGCGCCTCATTGTCCGTAACCGCACTCTTTACAGCAGTAGCCGATGACGGGACAAATGAATTGCCCTGCATAGTATAGTCCAAACCACTTACCGCACCGGCTGATGCGGAAAGTGTCACTGACAAAGGCGAGGTCACTGAATAGCCCACACAGTCCGGAACCACATAATATGTACCATTTGCAAGCTGTTCAAAGCGGAAATTTCCCTGATAATCTGTCGTAGTACTTGACACGACCTTGTTGTCTGAGTTCAGAAGCAGTACGCTGACACCCTGAATACCGGAGCCTGTG
This sequence comes from uncultured Bacteroidales bacterium, assembly GCA_937898885.1. Classification (GTDB taxonomy): domain Bacteria; phylum Bacteroidota; class Bacteroidia; order Bacteroidales; family Bacteroidaceae; genus Colenecus. The sequence continues at coordinate 13,251 of CALDKD010000094.1, forward strand.
AGCAACGCACGCGTCTCTGCCACCTCTGGATTGCTGATGCATCCCTCAATCACTCCCACTCCCGTTCCAACGAATACAGGTCTCTGCAAATTGAAGGTATAGCACTGGCCATACGAGTCAAAGCTGGTAGCATCAACCAACTGAGCCTCCGACCAGACGGTTGCGGACGGATAATAGGTTGTTGCCATATCCGTGCCTGCACTCTGCGCCTTTATGTAGTACTTGTTGTTAGGGGCGTAAACCTCGATGGTATCTGAGTACGCATCCATCGACATTTTACCCACATACTCGCCATCAATATTCTTAGCATAGAGTGTCACCCATCCGTTCTCCATTATGTCAAAATTGTCAAACGTCAGACAGAGAAGAGTCTCATCCAGACGAGTGATGACCTCACGAATCATACTCCAGGTCCCATCGCCATATTTAGCCACAAGCCTTACCGGACTGTTACCGCCCTGATACAATACCAACAGGTAAAAAGAGCTGAAGTCGATATTACCGCGCATTTTGTACTGTCCGGGCATCACCTCCTCCACACTCTCCATAGCATAAGGCAGTAACCTGTAACCATCCTCCCAATCCTCATATCCGAGCGACAGAGATGTAGAATATGACGGTATCACGTGCGAGGTGTTCAGAATCAATCCATCAGTATCCAAATAATCAAACGAGCAATAGACCGGGAACTTAACGATATTCTCAGACTGATCCTCCACACAGAAACTGGTTATCACATCATCGCCCGATACAGTGCTCACCAAATAGTAGCCTACATCCTCCAGAGTCGGAATGTATGTGGGGCCGTCAGCTCCTGGAATCTGGATAGTCTCGTAAGTATTTGGATTTCTGCGGTACCACTTGTATTTGAATGAGTCAAGTATCTGCTGCTCAGTGTAGTTGTTCTCGTACTCCAGAGTTACCGTAGCATCTGCGGAAGTGGCTTCCACACCAACATATGGATCACGATTGTAACCAAAGCCCCAACTTGAGAGTCTGGTGGGTACCGTAAATGGCGATACGCTGACAGAGTTTGACACCCAGCCATCCTTTGCGCCACCAGACAGAAGCAGTCGGAATGTGGCAGGACCGTATATGTATATGCTGAAATTATCGCCGGTTGCAATATAGGGATCATCCGAATCTCCAAAAGCAGTCCACTTACCATCCTCATAACACTGCAGGATATACGACTCGCCACCAAAAGTATCAGGAGTCGGGAATCTCAGATTAACCTCGGGTCTGATATAACTGAATGGGGAGACGTAGCAAGTGGTATAGTCCAATCTGAGTCCGGGAAACACTCCGTCCTGCCCCTTGGAAGGTTCCTGAAACTCTGGAATCTCGCCCATCGAGCCTGGTGTTACCGGCTGCGGGCTGCGTTGTGCATATAAACTTCCTGAGATGCACAGCAATGCTGTAACGAAAATAGTAATCGTACGTTTCATAGTCGTGAAAATTTTTACCACAAATATGCGAATATTTCCCCATTACGATACTTTCATATCGTACATTTCTACTTTCAAATTGTACAAAAGTGTGATGAAAAGGGGTGGAATCAGGCCTTATGCAGCCACTCGTCAGGTGTGACTCCCTCAAATTTCTTGAAGCTGCGATAGAATGAAACCTCCGATGAAAAGCCTGAAATCCCGGCCACATGCTCTATCCGGAGTGTATTGTCATCAAGCATCAGCTGTTTTGCGTATTCAACACGCTGCCTGTTTATGTAGTCCGAGAATGTCACCCCAAGAGTCTTGTTGATATATGTGGAGATATATGTACGGCACACACCAGCCTCGGCGGCCACATCGCCCACCTTCAGGTTTTTCCGCAAATATACCTTCTCGTTGTCCATAAGTGACTGCAGTTTCCTGCCAAGCACACTATCCACCGGAATATCGGTGTCAGTGGTGACATCCTGTACGGTATCCTCACGCAACTGCTCAATGGTAAACTCACGGGTATATCCAATATAGAATAACGAGAACAGCATAACAGAGAATAGCGTAGATGGCAATGCCAGCTGCCACACACTCTCTCTGAACGCATCGCGCCCGATGATATTGAACACAGCCGAGCATACCGAGGTAAAGACAAAGCAAATCAGAAGAACCCTGATTGACGATGTATCCATTTTGTCGGTATCGGCATAAACGTCCTTCAATTGAATGTCAAATGACCTGAGACGTTGCAGCCCCAGGCAACATACCGCCGTAACCTCAATGGTAAACAATAACTTCCGCATGGTATCGGCTATCTGCGAGGGCAGCGTCAGTGAGCATACAGCCACAACTATTGCGGGCAGTAGTATCCACAGCAGATTTCTGTTGAGCCTCTCAACCGATGTAAGCCGGTCTATATAAATGTAGTACAGTGGATAGACAGAGAGTGAGCAGCATATCCATAATGCCTCGGTCCACACGCTGGAACTTTCAAAGAAATACATTGCGTGGCACAGATATAGCAGCACACATGAGGCATTGAACCAGGTAAGTGTCCGGCGCGCCGAGTCAAACCGCCTGAATCCAAGCAGGAAGATTGCCAGCCAGCACAGGCAGATGCAGAACGGCAGCGCGACGAATAAATCCCTCACCATATTGATTCTGCAAACATACACAAAAGATATCTCACCGGCAAATCTGAATAGGAAGTGCAATGAGAAGAGTTATTTTGTCAGATTAAAACTGATATTTGTATTTTTATGCTTTTGCCAGTTATATGTCACAGGCTCGTACGGATATACAAACCCTACGTTATTGTTAACCCATTTATCACCTGTTTCCTGCTTGCTGAGCTTATAGACCTCATACAAATACTGTTTCGCAGAATTACCCATTAACCATTTGCGGGTTTTCCCGGCATCACTGTAGATAGTAATTCAAAATTCCACCATCAAAATAATTGAAATACGGACCACGGGAATATTATCTTTATTGAAGGTCAATAATTTCTCCGGTCCTTCCATTAATCCAATCCGGTGGAGATTTGCGTTATTACTTACAGGATGCACCTCTATCCATCGGGTGCATCCGCTGTTTCTGATGTTTCTGCTACAAAAGTCTGTTGCAGCAGAATCTATAGTGTCTGACTACCTCAATCTGGCACTCCGTAGCCATAGCCACTTCCCGAGTCACCATCTATGTAGTCGTAGTCAGGGTCGTTATTACGGCTTCCGAAGTTTACGTCCGATGTGCAGAGCATGTGTGTCTGCTGCACCTGTACAACCTTCATCGTGGGTGTTTTATATGTCTTCTTCATATCATGTCCTCCTTACCTCTGGTAAACTTTCTTTCCGTTCTTTATCACGATACCCTTGTAGTTGTCGTTTACACGCATACCGTTGAGATTGTAGATTGCCTCGCTGCTGTTCCTGAGCGGAGTCCTTGTTACGGTAATCTCCTCTATGCCTGTGGCTTCATCATCCAGCAACTTGATGTCGAACTCCTTTGCCTTGGCATAGGAAGTGTTGCCTCCATCAACCTGACTGCCGAGCGACTCTATTTTCAGGTACCAGCGCTGTGGTGAAAGTACAATCTCGTCATTTTCTGCCTTGCAGAGTTTGCCGCCACTCATGAAGATGTAATCCTTTGTCTTCATTCCTGTCACATCTTGATATGTTCCTGTGAAGGTGTATTTACGCTCCACGCTTGAACAAACTATGCTGTTCTCTTCCGACTTGCAAATCTTCCTGGTGGAAAGGTTTATCTCCTGAGGATTATAATTATCTGCCTTCTTTGCACGGATAAGGTAAGGATGGTTAGGCTTCAGCTTGCCACTCTTCACCAGTCGCACCTCCAGTTCCGTCTTCACCGTCTGCCCCATGTCGTCGGTATATTCGTGGAAGTTGTTGATGGCAGCGACTTCGAAATTGTCTTTCCATTCACCGTAACTCATAGCGAACGGCACATACAACGCCTGCCAGTTGGTGTCCTTGAACGTGCGACTGTAAGTCAATTTTACGACGGTGAAGTCACGGTAAGACAGGTACTCATCCTTGTCCGTAAACGTCAGTTCGCCGCCAACAATCTTACCGTCATCATCTAACGAATATGTCGTGTCACCTAATTTAAAGTAGTTGATTAATTGGATGTTTGTAAATTCTTTCCATCCTTCAGCGTTCTTGTATGCGACGTCATCCTGCACATATACTGGAATATCTTTAGGAACAGATTCAAAAGTGTATTTGCCCAAAGAAGGTGGCAACAGTGCAAGAGAGTTTATTGAAGTCAGCTTATTGCAATCTGCGAATGCACGACTTCCTATACTCGTCACGGTGCTTGGAATGACCAGAGTCCCTTCTATGCCAGAGCAGCCTTCGAATGCACTCTCTCCTATACTCGTCACGGTGCTTGGAATGACCAAATCCCCTTTTATGCCAGAGCAGCCAGAGAATGCTCCATCTCCGATGTTTGTCACACCTTCCTGCAACGATACTGAAGTCAAGCCAGAGCAGCCAGAGAATGCCCAAAGTCCTATACTGCCGCCTTTAACCGTTAGCGAAGTCAGTTTTTTGCAATCTGCGAATGCACGAATTCCTATACTCGTCACAGTGCTTGGAATGACCAGAGCCCCTTCTATGCCAGAGCAGCCAGAGAATGCTCCATCTCCGATGCCTGTGATGCCATCTGGAATGGTCACCGAAGTAGCCCACGGAGCACAATCAACAACAATATTGTCATTGATAACCACTCCGTCGCCATTGCACATTGTTGCGCCCCAGTAATTATTTTCTTTTGCATTAAGGTTTTCGTTGGTGACTAATGAAGAAAAATAACAACCGTCGAACGCATTGTCACCAATGCTCGTAACCAAGTCTGGAATGGTTACTGAGGTTAGGTTTTCGCAATAAGAGAACGCATATTCACCAATG
>CALDKD010000095.1 GCA_937898885.1 uncultured Bacteroidales bacterium
GATGATGGACAGGCTTAGGCATACAAAACCCAGGGCAAGGCCCAGTACGTTCACTACGTTCTGCAGTGCATACTTGCGTATGTTACGAAAGGCGATTTTGAGGTAATGTCCGAACATGATTCATGCTTTTTGTCTTCAAAGCAAAAATATCATGATGCCAAAGGTCGATGCAAACAAAAATGCGCAAATCGTACTTTTTACCAGAAAATCGTCCAATTTTTTGACACTTTCCGCTGAAAGTCCATGCTTAAAGATGAAATGATGGCAATAAAAAAGGTATTTCTTTTGGAACGCTGAAAAAAGTCCAGTTTCTGAAAATAACTGTATCTTCGTGTCATAAACAATCGGCAAAGCCGCCCGGCTCAAGTTCTTCTCACCGATTGCGTTTCGTGTTTGAACTCAGGCGTGAGACATATAGTTCTTGGCGATTTTTGTATCGCTAAGCTGAATTTTTCCTCCTTTGGAATAGTCCTTCCACGTGAGTAGTCCCATCGTAGGATGTGTGGGATTCGCGCGTGATGAGATTATTTCCGCTGCTGTTTTCCCCACGACCGCATATTCAAGCTTGTTTTGGATGCCGGCATAAAAGTCACGACAAATCTGTGACTTGGGGTCATAGTCAATGCTCTCTGCGAATATATCTGTCAGCTTTTGGTAAAACAACCTTTCATTACCGTGTTTCTGTCAAGTTCCTCTGTATTGAAAATGTTTTTAAGGTGATAGGATATGTTGGGTATAGTGCAGCCAAACAACTCGGATATTGATTTTTGTGTGGCCCAGATTGTCTCAGTTTCTGTGTCAACTATTACTTGCACCTTGATTGTTAAAGTGTCAACCAATCTCAGGGAAGGTCACTCTGACCCGCAAAGTGACTGTTAATGGAAAATTTTGCCCGAGAACTTGCTGCTAATGGAAAATTTTGCCCAATTTTGCGGAAAATGTTCTGAGTAATGGAAAAAAATACCCTGTTGAATGAGATATTGCTGTCATCTTCCGACAAGAAGATATCATCCTTGCTTACCTCGTTAAGGAAGCAGGGCAAGGTCCGGAAAATCGCACCAAGGGTCTATACTACTAATTTGAAGGACTCTGATGACGAAATCGTCAGGCGTAATCTTTTCGAGATATTCGGTGGGCTATATCCGGGGGCGATAATAAGTCACAGGTCCGCTTTTGAGTTGCGTCCGACAGATGACGGACATTTCTTTCTTACTTACTCATATACAAAAAACATTACTCTCCCTGGCATAACCCTTCACCTTCTTGAAGGCCCGTCACCGACGGAACAGGACATATCTTTTGTGAATGGGCTGTTTATTTCAGAGCCTTCAAGGGCATTTCTTGAGAATCTTCAGGACACCCGTCTGACCGGTGGCGTGTCTAAATGCTTGAGCCGTGTGCAATTGGAGGAAAGACTTCAGCGGAAATTGATATCAGCCGGCGAGGATGAGCTGAACAGAATGCGCGATGTGGCGCGAGCTTTCGCTAACGATTATGCTATGGAAACAGAGTTCAGCCGGTTGGATAAGATGATTGGAGCGATATTGTCTACAGGAACCGATGAGAATCTACAGTCTGAATCGGCGAAGGCTCTTGTGTCTGGCGAGCCATTCGATAGCGACCGGCTGCAATTGTTCGCAGAACTGTTCGAACGCTTGAGCAACCGTGATTTCAGGCACTATGCCAGACCGTATGATACAGATGATGCTTACAGGAACTTCGCTTTTTTTGAAAGCTATTTCTCAAATTATATAGAAGGTACAGAATTTGAGGTTGATGAGGCCCGGCAGATTGTTGAGAGCGGAGTATCCTTGCCATCGAGAGATGAGGACAGCCACGATATTCTAGGCACTTATCAAATTGTCTCAGACAAAGCGGAGATGATGCTTGTGCCAGACAGTCCTTCCGAATTGACGGAAATCCTGCAAAGACGTCACGCTCTGCTGTTGTCGGCAAGACCCTCTAAATTTCCAGGCTTTTTCAAAGAGCAGAACAATCGTGCCGGTGACAGTCATTTCGTTGATTATCGTCTGGTACGTGGCACTCTGAGAAAAGGTTTTGAGATATATTCCGCATTAAGCGAGCCGGTTGCTAAAGCCTATTTTATGCTGTTTATGATTAGCGAGGTACATCCTTTCACCGACGGAAACGGAAGAATCTCGCGCATTATGATGAATGCCGAGCTGGAATCTGCCGGCCTCTCCAGGGTAATTGTCCCCACGGTGTTCCGCACCGATTACCTCGATGCTCTCCGCAGACTCACAAGAGATAAGGACTCGTCTGTGATAATACGCGCAATGGAAAGAGTGCGTTTGTTCAGCAGTGGCCTGAATTGTCAGAATTTCGACAATCTGATGCGTCAGCTTGAGGCTGCCAACGCATTCAAGGACGAGGAAGAGTACATCCTGCGTTTCTGAGCTAGACGCAGATGGTTAATGAAATGGAGATTTACCGAAGTCATTCCGTAGAACGAACAAAGGTAAATTGCAACTTATCAAGGCAAATATAGTGAATTCTTTTTATTCTGACTGTGGCCTTGACGCAAAAGCGTAGGTTGTATGGACTGACTAATTTTGCCACATATTTTTATATATAGATACGGGATTTTTTGTAATTTCGCGGATTGTATGCAAAATGGCATATTATAGGTGGATTTAGAAAGATAAGACAACAATATGAACGTATCGTACAAGTGGCTTAAGGAGTATGTCGATTTCGACCTGACTCCAGAAAAGGTGGCCGAGGCCCTGACATCTGTGGGTCTTGAGGTGGATGGAATTGAGGAGGTGCAGTCTGTAAAGGGCGGCCTGAAGGATATCGTAATAGGCGAGGTGCTTACCTGCGAGTCGCATCCAAACTCTGACCATCTTCACGTGACCACCGTAAACCTGGGTGGCGATAAGGTTGAGCAGATTGTATGTGGCGCTCCTAACGTGGCTGCCGGCCAGAAGGTCGTTGTGGCTACCTGTGGCGCCAAGATATACGAGGGCGATGAGTGCTTCACCATCAAGCCGTCAAAGCTTCGCGGTGTGGCTTCGAACGGTATGATATGCTCTGAGAAGGAGCTGAATCTGGGCAATGACCATTCCGGCATTATGGTGCTTCCGGCAGAGGCCGTTCCCGGCACTCCGGCAGCAGATTACTTTGGTCTGGAGTCTGACTATGTGATTGAAGTGGACATCACCCCGAATCACGCCGATGCCTGCTCGCACTGGGGCGTGGCCCGCGATTTCTATGCCTGGCTGCTCCAGAACGGATACAAGACCGCCCTTCACCGTCCGTCAGACGAGGCTTTCAAGGTTGATAATAATGACCTTTGCATCGACATCGACGTGCAGAACACCGAGGCTTGCCCGCGTTACTCTGGCGTGAGCATCAAGGGCGTCACCATCAAGGAGAGTCCTGCCTGGCTGAAGAGCAAGCTGACTGCCATCGGCCTGCATCCTATAAACAACGTGGTTGATGTAACCAACTTCATACTGTTCGCTTACGGCCAGCCGTTGCACAGCTTTGACGCTGATAAGATTGAAGGCGGCAAGGTAGTTGTGAAGACTATGCCGGAGGGTACTCCGTTCGTTACTCTTGACGGACAGGAGCGCAAGTTGTCGGAACGTGACCTGATGATTTGCAACGCCAAGGATCCTATGTGCATAGGTGGCGTTTTCGGAGGTCTTGTATCAGGCATATCCGAACAGACAACAAACGTTTTCCTTGAGAGCGCCTATTTCCATCCCACCTGGATCCGTAAGAGCGCCCGTCGTCATCAGCTTAGTACAGACGCGTCGTTCCGTTTTGAGCGTGGCATAGATCCGAACGGCGTGATTTATGCGCTTAAACAGGCTGCAATGCTCATAAAGGAGCTTGGAGGCGGCACCATCTCTATGGACATCAAAGACATCTATCCACAACCTATAGAGGATTTCAAGATTGATTTCAGCTATGATTATGCCGACCGTCTTACGGGCAAGGTTCTTCCACGTGAGACAATGAAGGACATAGTCCGCAATCTTGGAATAAAGATCGACGCCGAGACTGCTGACGGCCTGCAGCTGTCAGTTCCTCCTTTCCGCGTGGATGTGCAGCATCCGTGCGATGTGGTTGAGGAGATTCTCAGAATATATGGCTACAATAATGTGGAGTTCGGTAAGTCCGTGCAGTCAAGTCTGACAGTGCAGGGCGATGTGGATCGCGCTCACAAGATGCAGGACCTGGTGTCCGAGCAACTGGTGGGATGTGGCTTCAACGAGATTCTGAACAACTCGCTGACCAAGGCCGCATACTACGATGGCCTTGACTCATATCCGTCAGAGAGACTGGTGAGACTTCTTAACCCGCTGTCGGCAGACCTTAATGTAATGCGTCAGTCTATGCTGTTTGGTGGCCTGGAGAGTCTGTCGCACAACATCCGCCGTCAGAATGCAGACTTGCGTTTCTTTGAGTTCGGCAAGTGCTACTACTTTGATGCCGCACGTCGTGAGGCTGCCGTGAGGGATGAGAACGGCAACCCGCTCCGCGCATACAGCGAGGATTATCACGTTGGTATGTGGATTACCGGCAAGAGGGTGTCCGCATCGTGGGCCCACAAGGACGAGGAGTCATCGTTCTACGAGCTGAAGGCCTGTGTGCTGAATGTGTTCAAGCGTCTTGGCCTGGATATGAATGCAATCCGTGTTGAGGAGTTCGAGGATGGCATCTACTCCAGCGCCCTTCGCTATAACTTGCGCTCAGGCAAGAGCATTGCCCAACTTGGCATTGTCAAGACTCAGTTGCTGAAACGCTTTGACATTGAGCAGCCTGTGTATTACGCAGACATCAACTGGGACGAGCTGCTGAAGGCTACCCGCAAGGTGAAGGTGAGCTACAGCGAGCTGCCTAAGTTCCCGGCTGTAAGACGTGACCTGGCTCTGCTGGTTGACAAGAATGTGACTTTCGCCCAGATAGAGGAGGTGGCGTACGCCTCAGAGAAGCGTCTGCTCAAGGAGGTGACTCTGTTCGATGTCTATGAGGGCAAGAACCTTGAGGAGGGCAAGAAGAGCTATGCTGTGGCGTTTATGCTGCAGGATGAGACCCAGACTCTTAATGACAAGCAGATTGAGAAGGTAATGAATTCGGTAATTCACAACCTTGAGACAAAACTGGAGGCTAAACTCCGGTAACTTTGGCTTTTGGCTATTGGCTGTTGGCAGATGGATGTGTGATTATAATTTGAATTAATAATAAATAAAAACAGACTACAATGGGAAGAGCATTTGAATTTAGAAAGGCTAGAAAGCTGAAACGCTGGGGTAATATGGCCAAGACTTTCACACGCCTTGGCAAGCAGATTGCCATCGCTGTAAAGGCTGGCGGTCCGGATCCTGACAACAACCCGACCCTTCGTGCCATCATTGCTACCGCAAAGCACGAGAATATGCCGAAGGATAACGTTGAGCGCGCTATCAAGAACGCGATGGGCAAGGACCAGAAGGATTATAAGGAGATGAACTACGAGGGTTACGGCCCGCACGGCATCGCCATCTATGTGGAGACTCTTACCGACAACACAACCCGTACAGTCGCAAACGTACGTGCCGTGTTCAACAAGTTCAGCGGTACCCTTGGCACCAGCGGCAGCCTGGACTTTATGTTCAGCCACAAGTGTCAGTTCACCATCGCCAAGAAGGATGGTGTTGAGATGGACGACCTGATTCTGGAGCTTATCGATCTTGGCGTTGAGGATGAGTACGATTTCGATGAGGAGGAGAACGAGGTTACCCTGTATGGCGATCCGAAGTCATACGCAGCCATTCAGAAGTATCTTGAGGAGAATGGCTTTGAGGTCAAGGCTGCTGAGTTTACCCGCATTCCTAATGACCTGAAGGATGTCACTCCAGAGCAGCGCGAGACAATTGATAAGATTGTGGAGCGTCTTGAGGAAGACGAGGATGTTCAGAACGTCTATACCAATATGCGTCCGTTAGAGGAGGAAGAGGCTTAATGGAGGATTCACTTGACAGAGTAGCGCTCTCTGTGGAGCTATTCAGACAAGGATATAATTGCGCACAGGCGGTCACGGCCGCCTTTGCTGATTTATATGGGCTTACCCGTGAGCAGGCATTGCGTGTGGCGGCATCCTTCGGTGGCGGTATTGGACGTATGCGCGAGGTGTGTGGAGCGGCTTCAGGGATGTTCATTCTGGCAGGCTTGGATTGCGGAAGCGTTACGGAGGGAGATGCTGCAGGCAAGGAATATAATTACCGTGTGGTTCAGCAGCTGGCATCCACGTTCCGTCAGCGTAACGGCTCGATTATCTGTGGCGAGCTTTTAGGATTACGCCCAATGGGGACCAGTATGGCCGGAGCATCGGCTCAGGCGACGGATCCTGTTCCTGAGGCGAGGACTGATGAGTACTATAAGAAACGTCCGTGTATAAGGATGATAGAGGAGGCGGCTCGGATTTTTTCTGAATATTTGCAAAATAAGGAACTCGCAGATGTAAATAATGTTAAATAAGTTAACGTGCTGATTGCCAATTGGTAGAATCAATGTAACTTTGTTTTTGAAAATAAAAACCTGATAGAAAATGTTTGTACAGAATGTAGGCGAGTACGCCGGTATGATCTGGCGTGCGCTTGAAGGCAACAACGCGCTTTCACAGAAGGAAATCAAGAAAATCGCAAAGTTGAAAGACAAGGAGTTTTACCTTGGCCTGGGTTGGCTGCTCCGCGAGGACAAGATCAATGTTACCGAGGGTGAGGACGAGAACTACTACGCACTCAAATAATAGGGTCGTACAATATTTTAATTTAGCAATCCCGCAAGTCATATCTTGTGGGATTGCTGTTTTTTTCTGTAAATTCGCGCTGAAAAACTATAGCGATGGAACATATCAGGAATTTCTGCATAATTGCACATATCGACCACGGAAAGTCAACATTGGCTGACCGTTTATTGGAATATACCAAGACCATTGACGTTACCGAGGGCCAGATGCTTGACGATATGGATCTGGAGAAGGAGCGCGGCATCACCATAAAGAGCCACGCCATTCAGATGGAGTACGGGCATAACGGTGAGAAATACGTGTTGAACCTGATAGATACTCCGGGACACGTTGACTTCTCGTATGAGGTATCACGTTCCATTGCCGCCTGCGAGGGCGCTCTTCTTGTGGTGGATGCCACTCAGGGTGTACAGGCGCAGACCATCAGCAACCTTTATATGGCCATAGAGCACGATCTGGAGATTATTCCTATCATTAACAAGTGCGATATGCAGAGCGCGATGCCCGACGAGGTTGAGGATGAGATAGTTGATTTGCTGGGATGTCCGCGTGCTGACATTATCCGTGCGTCCGCCCGTACCGGAATGGGCGTTGAGCAGATACTCGACGCGATTGTAGAACGCATTCCGCATCCTGTGGGTGATCCGGAAGCGCCGTTGCAGGCATTGATTTTTGATTCGGTATTCAATCCGTTCCGTGGTATCATCGCCTATTACAAAATAGTGAACGGAAGCATACATAGCGGTGATAAAGTTAAGTTCTTCAACACCGGAAAAGAGTATGATGCTGATGAGATTGGTGTTCTGCGGATGGATATGGTACCCCGTGACGAGATGCATACCGGCGATGTGGGGTATATCATCTCCGGAATAAAGACATCGACAGAGGTAAAGGTAGGCGATACCATCACTCATGTGGCCCGTCCTTGCGAGAATGCCATAGCCGGTTTCGAGGAGTCCAAGCCGATGGTGTTCGCCGGCGTCTATCCGATTGACGTCAACGAGTTTGAGGACCTGCGCGCGTCATTGGAGAAGCTGCAGCTTAACGATGCATCGCTGAGTTTCACTCCGGAGTCCTCAATGGCTCTGGGCTTCGGCTTCCGCTGCGGCTTCCTTGGCCTTCTCCACATGGAGATTGTTCAGGAACGTCTGGACCGCGAGTTTGATATGAGTGTAATCACAACTGTGCCGAATGTGCAGTATATGGTCTATGACAAGCAGGGCAACTGCATCGAGGTGCACAACCCCAGCGGAATGCCTGACCTGACACTGATTGACCATATTGAGGAGCCTTATATTGATGCCTCAATCATAACGACTACCGAGTATATCGGTCCGATAATGACTCTTTGTCTGGACAAACGCGGTGAATTGGTCAAGCAGCAGTTCATTGCAGGAAACAGGGTGGAGCTTTATTTCAAACTCCCGCTCGGTGAGATTGTGATTGACTTCTATGACAAGCTTAAGAGTATTTCCAAAGGCTATGCCTCGTTTGATTACCATCCGGCAGGCTTCCGGCCATCTAAACTGATAAAGTTGGATATCCTTCTGAATGGTGAGCCTGTGGATGCTCTGTCAACGCTCACACACGTGGATAACGCATATGACCTCGGTCGCAGGATGTGTGAGAAATTGAAGGACCTGATTCCGCGTCAGCAGTTCGACATTGCCATACAGGCGGCTATCGGCGCCAAGATTATAGCACGCGAGACAATCAAGCAGGTGCGCAAGGATGTTACCGCGAAGTGCTACGGCGGTGATGTGTCGCGAAAGCGTAAGCTCTTGGAGAAACAGAAGAAGGGCAAGAAACGTATGAAGCAGATTGGCAATGTGGAAGTGCCGCAAAAGGCATTCCTTGCCGTTCTGAAACTTGATTAAATAATTGAATAAAAAGAATCTCCCGTTTTGAGTGTCAGCTCAAAACGGGAGATTTCTTGTTTCTTGAATATAGCCTATCTGTCAATGCCCAGGTCCTTGTAAGTACGCGGGGTAGGGGTGGATGGCAGAGGCTTATAATCCTTAAGCTGCTCCAGAGCTGTCCTGATGGCTTGCTCCAGCTGCTCGTCAATGCCCTCAAACTCCTTTATCGGGTCATTGTCTATAACGATGTCCGGGTCTACTCCGTGGTTCTCAACAATCCACTGGCCTGTCTTCGCATCGTAGTTCGTGAAGAACGGAACACGCACGTCGGTACCATCCATATAGGGCAGGGAACCGCTGATTCCCACTATGCCGCCCCACGTTCTGGTGCCTATCACAGTACCGGTTCCCGTAGCCTTGAAACTCCAGGGGAAAAGGTCGCCGTCTGATGCCGAATACTTGTTGACAAGCATTACCTTAGGCCCGTAATGTGTGCCTTCCGGAATCTTTCCGTTCAGGCTTGATGTACGGTACATTGTCATACGGTATGGCTCGCGCATCAGGCGTTCCAGGATCATAGGCGATACATTGCCGCCACCATTGCCGCGGTCATCTATGATGAGAGCCTGCTTGTCAAGCTGTGGATAGTAATAGCGTACGAACTCGTTGAGTCCCTCCGCGCTCATATCTGGAATGTAGATGTATCCAACCTTGCCGTCTGTAGCCTCATCAATACGCTTGATATTGTTCTGAATCCACTCCAGATGATAAAGCGGATACTCGTTGGCAATTGGCTTTACGACAACCTTGCGCCCGCCTGCTGAGGCGGTTGAGCTGATTGTGAGCTCGGTCAGCACATCAGCCTTGCCTGTGAGAAGCTGATAGATATTGCTCACTGAGTTGGCGGGTATGCCGTTGACGGCTGTGATATACTCGCCCTCCTTGACACCGATGCCCGGCTCTGCCAGTGGCGAGCGCAAAGTCTGGCTGTAAGGCGCTCCCTCAAAGATGTGGTCAATCTTGAAATAACCGCTTGGGTCAGAGCTGATCTTAGCTCCAAGAAGACCCATGTCGATACGTCTCGCCTCGGGCTTTTCTCCTGCGGTCACATAGGCATGGCCTGTGCCTACCTCGCTTATCATCTCGCCTATGATATAGTTCAGGTCAAGTCTGGTCTTTGCGTATGGCACAAGTACGGAATACTTCTCCTTGACGGCCTTCCAGTCTGCTCCATGCATATTCTCCAGATAGAAGCCGTCGCGGAACGCGCGCCATACCTCATCGAAAATCTGTGGCCACTCTTTTGTGAAGTCTATATCGGCCACCATATCTCCTGTCTCAACAGGTGTGTCAAGGCTGGCTTTCGGACCGCCGAAATCTGATACGTATAGTTTGCCGCTCTTCATGAACAGAGCCTTTCTCGCTCCGAAGCGGACATCCATCATTCCTTCGGCGTAAGTATCGGATTTCTGTGTATCCAGATTGAATACGCTCACACCTCCGCGCGATGTGTAATAGACTTTGTTCCCGTCACTGTAGAACAATCCATAGGTACCTGCCGGTAGTGGCAGCTTGACAATCCTGTCATAGAGCCCGTCCTTGTCTATTGTCACCTTTACGGAGTTGCTCTCTGCTGTCTCTGTACTCTTGCCTTTGGTGTTCTTTTTGTCTTTCGATGCATCTTTTGGCTGCTCATTGCTCTCCTCCTTGATCTTTACTACCGCATCCTTGGGAAGGAATGGCGATGGGGTGTCCTTTGACAGCATAGCCATATAAACGCCTCCCATATTGCTGTACGTGTAGTCCCACTCAATACGGCTGTATGTGGGATTGAGGTCACGGTCGGAGTTGAAAATCAGATACTTTCCGTCGGCGCTGAATGCCGGTGATGAGGAGTTGTACCATTTCTCGGTGGCCGGGAACTCCTCGCCGCTTGCCACATTCATTATATAGACAACACTCAACTCATTCTGCTCCTGTCTGGTGTAAGCAATCCACTTGCTGTCTGGTGAGAATGTTACGTCAAACAGCTCGTTGGCAGGGTTTGTCAGGAGCGTTCTGGTGGTTTTGCCGGATATGCTCAACTCGTTGATGCGGTTCTTGCGGTCGGTGTAGAGCAGTGTCTTGCTGTCCGGTGCCCAGATGATCTCGCGGATGTAGGTGTCATTGTTGAAAGTCATCTGCTCCGGCTCTCCGCCTTCTGCTTTCTGAATCCATATCTCTGTCTCACCGGTTATATCGCTGATATATGCTATGTATTTGCCGTTGTAGCTCCAGGATACGCCTCTGTCGTTAGCCCCGGGAGTGCGGGTTATGTTGCGTGTTACGCCTTTCCCAACCGGAACATCAAAAACCTCACCGCGTGCGGCTACCGCTACGCGCTCACCGTCGGGCGACATACTCGCCTCGGTAATCTTGTCGGAAACCGCTCTCTGCTCGTTCCTGGCATATATCAAATCTGAGGTCAGGGTAATGTGAAGCTGCTCGCAGCGCTTGCTTTTCGGGTCAAGTTTCCAGATGTATCCGCCGTTCTCGAACACGATAGTCTTGCCGTCTGTGCTGGGGAACTTCACGTCGTACTCCTTGAAATCCGTAACCTTTGAGGTCTGGCCGGTGGAAGTGTCATATACAAAGATGTTCATAATGGCATCGCGGTCTGACGCAAAGAAAATCTCGTTGCCGCACCACATGGGGAAGATGTCCTGTGCCTTGTTGTCGGTGATATTGGTGACCTTCTTGGCCGCCGGATCATAAATCCAGATGTCATCGGCCATACCGCCCTGATAATACTTCCAGGTGCGGAACTCGCGGAATACACGGTTGTAGGCCAGCTTCGAGCCGTCAGGAGACCAGCAACAGAAACCTCCCTCCGGGAGCGGCATCTCATTCGGCATTCCGCCTTCGGGAGATACTGTCCAAAGCTTGCCCTCGAAGCCGTCGCCGATGCGGTTGCGGTAAACGATGGACTTGCCGTCCGGGTTCCACGTCATTACTACGTTGTTCGGTCCCATACGGTCACCAAGATCATCACGTCCATTGGTTGATGTGTAGGTAAGGCGTACCGGCTCTCCGCCATTTGACGGAATGATATAGACCTCGCGGTTTCCGTCATACTCACCTGTGAAGGCAATCTGCCTGCCGTCAGGTGAGAAACGCGCGAACATCTCGTAGCCTACGTGCGATGTCAGTCGCTGTGCGGCACCGCCATTGATTGAGACTGTGTAGAGATCTCCTGCATATGAGAACACTACCTGATGACTGTCTGTGGCCGGAAAACGCAGAAGACGGGCCTCCTGCTCATTCGCGGAAACGACAAATGCCGGCGTGGCAAGCGCCAACGCCAGCAGAATGGTTGTTCTTTTCATAATATGTCTTATTTTTTCTCTTGGTAGAGAAATCTCTTTATGCTTCCTTTCGGGGTCTTCTCAAACGGCTCATCCATCACCTGTATGGAATTGAGACGCTCGTATGCGGGTAACGCGGCATTTATCTCTTTGCGGTCAGCATCCAGACGTGCCTCTATTTGTTGTCTGCTCAGGTTCTCACCCTTGACGATGTCGGGACTGGGCACAATCAATGCTGCAAGCTTGCCCTCACGCTCAACCACCAAAGACTCGGCCACCAGGGTACGCTGGTTGAGAACCTCCTCGATCTCCTCCGGGTAGATGTTCTGTCCGGATGGCCCTAGAATCATATTCTTGCTACGCCCCTTGATGGTTATGTTTCCGTGCTTGTCAATCAGGCCCATATCGCCTGTGTAGAACCAACCGTCTTTGTCAATTGCCTGTGCGGTTGCCTCCGGATTCTTGAAATAACCCAGCATTACATTGTCACCCTTGACAGTAATCTCGCCAGGCACGTTCTCGGGGTCGGTACTCTGTATCTCCACCTGTACTCCCTCAATGGCCTTTCCGCAGGTCCCGGACTTGTATTCCTTCCAGCCTGTATAGGCAATCAGCGGCGCGCACTCAGTGGCTCCATATCCCACTGTGAATGGAAAATGCAACATCCTGAGACAATCTTCTACGTCCTTGCTCAGTGCGGCTCCTCCGATGATAAGCTCCTTCATCTCTCCACCGAAGGCATCCAGAAGTTTCTGGCGTATCTTTTTCAGAATGCTTTGCCTCAGTATGGGAACGTGAAGCGCTATTCTCATAGACGGCTTATTCAGAACCGGGAGAATGACATTCTGTACGACTTTCTCAATCACCAGCGGAACTGTAATGATAAGAGTAGGCTTGAATTCCGCGAAAGTCTGGAATATGATTTTCGGACTTGGAATCTTTGTGAGGAAATGAATGTGGCATCCCAGTGCTATGTCATAGATAAGCTCGAACATCATTCCAAACATGTGCGCCAGCGGCAGCATACATACCGTGCTGCTTCCTGGCTTCAGGTACATCTTGACTACACTGTATTTTACCATCATACGCAGGGCACGATATGGTATCATAACTCCTTTTGGGAAGCTTGTGGTTCCTGATGTGTAGTTCAGCACGGCCATATTGTTGGTGTCGGTCTCTTTATAGTAGTCAACGTCGTTCTGACTGAAACCGTTAGGGAATCTCTGACTGAAAAGATTGTCAATATTGTCGCAGGCATCTTCCAGACTTCTCTCTGATGTTTGGAGTAAGGAAAGGTCCGATACAAGGAAGTAACCTTTGACGGCCGGCATTTTCTCAGTGCTGATGCTTTTCCATTGCGCATCGCCTGCATACAGCAGCCTCGCTTCGGAGTGGTTTACAATGTTGTGTATATAATCAGCCTTGAAATCAGCAAGTATAGGCACCGGAACCGCTCCGTATGTGATTATTGAGAAAAACGCGACTGCCCAGTTGGAGCAGTTCTTGGCGCAGATGGCTATTTTGTCGCCAGGATTAAGTCCTGCGCTTCTATATAGAATATGGGCTTTCTCAATGCTCGCTGCCATCTCCTTGTACAGAATGGTCTGTCCCTGATAGTCTGTAAGCGCCGCAGATTCCCAGTTCTTTATGAGACTCTCCTGGATGTACCCGATGAAACTTGGATTTTCCAAGTTTATCATACTTCCAGTCTCTTCTGCGTTGATGTTTGTATTGCTCATAGCTTTTTTCGCTTTGATTACACTCGCAAAAGTAGGGAAAAATCTCGTTGCTTTTGGCTAAAATTCTTAATTTTGGGATTTGAAAGAGTTATACTTTCTTTCTGTAGGCAAATTTTAAATAATAATAAGAATATGTACGATTCCAACAGAGGACTTTATGTGGCACATTGCGATGCCGGACCATTGTCAATATGTGGCCGAATGGCCAACCGTCACGGACTCATAGCCGGTGCGACAGGTACCGGAAAGACCGTATCACTTCAAGTTATTGCCGAGACATTCTCGCAGGCTGGAGTACCCTGCTTTATGGCAGATATGAAAGGTGACCTTAGCGGAATAAGCCAGGCCGGATCTATGAGTAGCTTCATACAGAAAAGATGCCCGGAGTTCGGTATTGAGAACCCCCAGTTCGCAGGCTGTCCCACACGTTTCTTCGACGTGTTCGGTGAGCAGGGGCATCCTATGCGCACCACCATCTCCAATATGGGGCCGCAGCTTCTCTCGAGACTGATGCAGCTCAGCGAGGCTCAGGAGGGTGTGCTGAACGTGCTGTTCCGTGTGGCCGATGAGCGTGGCTTGCTGCTTATTGACATTAAGGACCTTCGCTCGATGCTGGCCTATCTCTCGGAGAATGCCGCCGAGATAAGCCGCCAGTACGGTGCGGTGAGCGCAGTCAGCGTGGCTGCCATTCAGAGGGCTCTGCTCGCTCTGGAGAATCAGGGTGCGGAGAAGTTCTTCGGTGAGCCGTCGTTCGATATATTTGATTTGATGCAGTGCGAGGGTGGCAAGGGCGTAATGAATGTGCTGGCCGCCGACAAGCTTATGCTGAATCCT
This sequence comes from uncultured Bacteroidales bacterium, assembly GCA_937898885.1. Classification (GTDB taxonomy): domain Bacteria; phylum Bacteroidota; class Bacteroidia; order Bacteroidales; family Bacteroidaceae; genus Colenecus. The sequence goes on from CALDKD010000095.1 coordinate 14,540, forward strand.
AAACTCTATTCAACATTCCTTTTGTGGCTTCTGTCTGATATTTATGCTCAGTTGCCGGAGGTGGGCGATTTGGATCTTCCCAAACTTGTGTTCTTCTTTGACGAGGCGCACACTCTGTTCCAGGATACCTCAAAGGCTCTTGTTGACAAGATTGAGCAGGTTATCCGTCTTATCCGAAGCAAGGGCGTAGGTGTGTATTTCATCACGCAGAATCCTACCGATATACCGGAAGTCATTCTGGGTCAGCTTGGAAACCGTGTACAGCACGCCTTGCGTGCCTATACGCCGAAAGACCAGAAGGCGGTCCGTGCCGCGGCTCAGACATTCCGTGCGAATCCGGATTTCAAGACAGAGGATGCCATAATGCAGCTTGAGACCGGCGAGGCCCTTGTATCGTTCCTTGACGAGAAAGGCGCTCCTGCAATGGTGCAGCGCTCCAAGATACTATTCCCGCTGAGTCAGATTGGCGTCATCTCTGAGAGCCAGCGCACGCAACTGATCAATGCATCGCGTCTATATGGCCGCTATGATAATCCGATTGACCGCGAGAGTGCTTTCGAGGTGCTTCTTGCTGAGAGTGAGCAGGCGGCCCGCGAGCTTCAGAGACAGCAGGATGCTGAAAAGGATGAGAAAGAGCGCAAGGCTGCCGAAAAGGCTGAAAAGACCGAAAAGGCGAAGTCAAAGAAGAGTGGGGGCGGTCTTGCCAAGACTCTGGCCACAGCAGCAGTCGGCGCAGCCATCAGTTCTGTGAGCCGTAGCGTAGGTACGTCGGTATCGAATAAGATAACCGGCAAGAAGTCTTCGACTACATCAGCCAAATCCGTTGCCGGAAAAGCGGCCAGCTCTGCGGCATCGTCTATAGTCCGCAATCTTACCCGCTCAATTCTTGGCAATCTGCTGAAATAAAGAATTGATATGCCCGTTGTGAATCAGAAAAGAATTGCAGTAAACACCCTGCTGCTTTATGTTCGTATGGGACTTGTTTTGATAATAGGTCTCTACACGACACGCGTTGTGCTGGGTGCACTTGGAAAGGCTGAATATGGATTATACGGCACGATTGGAAGCCTGGTTATACTGTTTTCTTTTTTGAGCAATAGCATGTCAACGGCGTGTCAGAGATTTTTCTCATACGAACTTGGTCGAGGAGATATCTGTAGGGTTCGCAACAGGTTTACTCAATGTTTTCTGACATTTGTTCTGATGGCAGTTGCCATATTGATTCTTTTTGAGACTATAGGGCTTTGGTACGTACGTAATATTATGGAGTGTGATGGTCGCGATAGGGCTGTCTCACTTGTATATCAGTATACAATTGCGGGGGTAATATTTCAAGTGTTGCGCACACCTTATATGGGTATGCTCATTGCAAAAGAGAAAATGTCGGCGTTCGCCGTGATAAATATATTTGAGGCATTGGCTACGTTGTGCGTGGCTTTTTTGTTGAAATCATCTGACTTTGATAGGTTGGTTTTTTATGCTTTATTAATGGCGGCAGTTCAAGCATTTACCGCATTGCTCTATTTTGCTTATGGAAGGTTATTCCTTGAGGAATGTCGTTTTTCTGGATTGGGGAAAAGAAAATCCCTTTATGAGGTGTTTCGTTTTACTGGCTGGGAGATGATAGGAACACTGGCAGGTGCTTGTAAATTCCAAGGTGTGAGCCTGTTGCTGAATCCGTTGTTCGGAAATGTCGCTGTAGCGGCAAGAACGGTGTCTCAGAAGGTATATATGAGTGTCGTCAGGCTGCAGGACGATTTTTTCAAGGCGGTAAAGCCTCAGATAATCAAATCGTACGCTGCGGAAGAGAAAGATGAGATGATGAAACTTCTGTTTCAGAGTACCCGTTTCTCTTTTTATTTGATGCTGATGGTATCATTGCCTATAATTATTGAGACTCCGTTCATTTTAAACATCTGGCTTGGTGAGGAAGGCGTTCCTGAATTGTCAATAGTATTTACCCGGCTGATTCTTATTAACGGACTGATAGATGTTTTCTCTAATCCCCTGGCAACAGCCATTCAAGCTACTGGCAATAACAAATGGTATCAGATATGTATGGGCGGAACGTTGTTCGCTATACTTCCTGTGGGGTATCTTGGAATGAAATGCTTTGACTGGAGTGCGGTTTCTATTTTTTATGTGTCGATTATGCTGTCTGTCATAGCTCAATTCGTGCGCGTCTACTTTGTGAGAAGGCAAGTCGGATTGAATGTGCCGCATTTTCTGAAAGAAGTGGTGGAAGTTATAATTAAAATAACACTTATGTCAGCACTTGCACCTATGGTGCTTAAATTACTGCTTGGCAAGGAATGCTCTTTGACGCAGTCGTTATTGATAATAGTTGTATCAGTTATTTGGACAGGTATAGTGGTGTATTTTTTTGGTGTTACTGGCACCGAGCGTAAGCATCTCAACGAGTTTATTGTAAAAACGTTTCATAAGGTAGTATGCAGGCGATAATTTTGGCAGCCGGAATGGGAAAGAGGCTGGGAGAACTTACAAAAGCGAACACCAAGTGTATGGTGGAGGTTAATGGCGTGAGCCTGATAGACAGAGCCTTGACATCTCTCTCCAGACTAGGCCTTTCCCGCGTTGTGATAGTAATAGGGTATGAGGGAAAGAAACTAATGGATTATATAGGTAATCGCTACAATGACAGGTTGCGGATTGAGTATGTGGAGAATTCAATTTACGATCGCACTAACAATATATATTCATTGGCTTTGGCAAAGAGGCAGCTTCAAGAGGATGATACAATTCTGCTTGAAAGTGACTTGATTTTCGAGGAGCGTATGCTGAGCTTGCTAGTAGATAATTCTTATCCCAACCTGGCTTTGGTGGCGAAATATGAGACGTGGATGGATGGTACAATGGTCCGCATAGACGATGATCTCAATATCGTAAGTTTCGTTCCTAAAAAGGCCTTTAATTATTCAGAAATACAATACTATTACAAAACCTGCAATATATATAAATTCAGTAAAGAGTTCAGCAGAAACCAATATGTGCCATTTCTGGAAGCTTATAGTAAGGCAATGGGCGATAATGAGTACTACGAGCAGGTGCTTCGCGTGTTGACAATGTTGGATAAATCCGAACTAAAGGCTCTTCCGATTACAGATGAAAAGTGGTACGAGATAGACGATATTCAGGATCATGAGATAGCCGAGACAATATTTTCTTCTCAAGAGGCTCTTTTGGATAATCTCTCACACCGATATGGCGGATATTGGCGCTTCCCTCAGTTGAAGGATTTCTGCTATTTAGTGAATCCTTATTTTCCGACCACACGTATGAAGGATGAGATTCGCGCCAATTTTGATGTGTTGCTTACCGGATATCCATCAGGAATGACAGTGAACTCTTTGTTGGGAGGAAAGTATTTTGGTCTCAGACAGCAATATGTGTGTGTTGGAAATGGTGCTGCTGAATTGATTAAATGCTTGATGGAGAACCATGTAATAGGTAAGGTAGGCATGGTGTTTCCGACATTTGAGGAGTATCCAAACCGCCTTTGCCCTGATGACATAATACGTTACGTGCCGGATAATCCTGATTTCGCTTACAATGCAGGGAATTTGATGCGTTTTTTCAATGATAAAGACATCAAAACTTTGCTTTTGGTGAATCCTGATAATCCATCGGGAAACTATATTGAAAAAAATGATGTACTTAGTCTGGTGCATTGGTGCCGGGAACGGAATATATGTATTGTCGTTGATGAGAGTTTTGTGGATTTTACGGAGAATCACAACGAAAACACTTTGCTCAGAAACGATATTCTTGAGGAAAATGGCAATCTCGTAGTGATAAAGTCCATCAGTAAGTCATATGGCGTGCCTGGATTGCGGCTTGGTATCATAGCTTCATCGAAGAAAGAGTTGATTACGGAGATGCGCAAGGAATTGTCGATTTGGAACATAAACTCTTTTGGTGAGTTCTATATGCAGATATTCAATAAGTACGATAAAGATTATCAAAATGCTTGTGATAAGTTTATCAAGGAGCGTTCTCTCTTTTATAAAGAATTGTGCAAGGTTTCGTATTTAAGGGTTGTTCCATCATCTGCTAACTTCTTTTTATGTGAGGTCGTTTCACGGTTTAGTTCCAAAGAATTGACGGAACTTCTTTTGAGTAATTACAATGTTTTAATTAAGGACTGTGGGACAAAAAAAGCCTTTGACGGTCGTCAGTATGTTCGAATCGCTATTAGAGACCATACTGATAATAATTTATTGGCAGGTATTTTAAAGAGACTATAATGAGTAGAATGGAGGTTTGTGTTTGCGGTGGTGGCAATCTTGCTCATGCGCTAGGTGGATATTTGGCGGCACAAAGAGACTTGTCTGTTCGATTGCTGACGCGGCATCCAGAAATGTGGTGTGTTGGTGATGCTCCATTAATAGTTGAGGATCCTAATGGTAAAGTTTACCAGGGACGTTTTTCGGTAATAACATCCGATGCAAGGACAGCAGTGGAGGGGGTGGATATCGTTTTCATATGTCTTCCCGGTTTCGCCATAGCAGATGAGCTTAAGGCTATAAGCCCGTATATCTCAGCGGATGTGTATGTGGGATCAGTGGTCTCAAGCACGGGTTTTTTCCTGATGGCTCATCAACTATTGCCTTATGATACACGTTTGTTTGGGTTTCAGAGGGTCCCTTTCATAGCCAGAATTCAAGACTACGGCTCACATGTGATGCTTTTGGGGTATAAATCATCATTGTCCGTAGCCACCGAGAATATCGCTGATTATTCGGTTTTGACGAGTCTTCTATCAGGGATGTTTGCCGTTCCCATACACTGGTTAAGCGATTATATGAAAGTTACATTGACAAACAGCAATCCTATTCTACATCCGTCTCGTCTCTATAGTATATTCGGAAAAGGGCAAAAGTATTTTGATCATCAGATCCTTTTTTATGAGGAATGGGATATAAGAAGCTCTGAGATACTAATTGAATGTGATGATGAGTTTCAGAGAGTGATTCATTCACTATCCTTTTCAGAGAATGATGTGCCGTCGATTCTGTCATATTATGATAGTACTGACGCAATTTCACTGACAGCGAAGATTCGCTCCATCAAGGCTTTTAAAGGCCTGTTGGTACCAATGTCAGGAACGCCTGACAATATGTTTGTTCCGGACATAGACAACAGGTATTTTAAAGAAGACATTCCTTACGGATTGTTGTTGGTAAAAGCTTTTGCCGTGAAGCTCGGAATAGTTACTCCTATGATAGATAATGTCATTGAATGGGCGCAAAAGACGATGGATAAGCAATATATATGTAATGGTCTTATGAATGGACCGGATTTGAAAGATACAATAGTGCCATTTGTGATATGATAGACGAGGCAATTCAACGAAAGTTAAGGGAACAGTATAATCCCGATGGCTCTGCTCTGAGAGACATTCAACTTGGCATGTTGGACATACTGATTGAATTTGACAGAGTGTGCTGTGCCAATAGTATACAGTATTGGCTCGATTCTGGGACTCTTATTGGAGCTATCCGTCACGGTGGTTTCATTCCATGGGATGATGATTTAGATGTGTGTATGCTAAAGAGTGATTATATTAAGTACAGGACGTTAATAAATAATGAATTGCGGCGTCCATACACACTTTGCGACGTGTCATTCACTCCTGGGTATGGATACACTTATCCTCGCATAACTGACAGCAGTATCAGTGTGATGCGACAATACGGGAACGGTGAAATCAGGAAAGTAAATATCTGGATGGATATCCTTCCTATGATTCAAGGTACTGCATTGTTCGCTCGAGGCATTAATAAATTTTACGGAAGATGCTTCCGAAGAAGGTATGGTGTGATTGATGATGGGCGCTTGAAACATATAGTTGGTGGAATTATGTATCCGTTTGCAAAATGTGTTGTGGACGTTCTTCGTTATCTGGGCCGTTTTGTGGACAAGCGAAATCTTGATCATGATTTCGGTACGGGTTTCTATAGCAAGCGAAAGGCAGATGATGTGTTTCCGCTTGGGAATGTGATGTTTGAGAATCACATTTTTCCGGCACCGGCGGATTGCGATTCGTATCTTAAAAGAATATACGGCGATTATATGAGGTTGCCAGATGTTGATAAACGTATTACTCACGATTTTATATTGAGAAATGAGCATATCAAATCATAAAAAGGCACTTGTGGTTGGTGGTAGCAATGGCATAGGATTGAGTATTGTACTCAAACTTTCACAAAAATGTCATAATGTGGTGATTTTTGATAAGGTTGCACCTGATGTTGATTTACCGGTAAATGTGTCATTCGTCCTTAATAATCTGTTGAACGGGGACTTTGCTGAGAAAGCAGCTCTATCAGGTTGTGCGCCTGAAGATATTGACATATTGGTTATCACAGCCGGATTTGGACGCATTGCACCTTTTGGCACATTCCTTACCAAGGAAATTGAGAACGTGTATGGTGTTAACGCAGTTGCTCTTACAAAGGTAATCAGTTTTTATTATGACAGGATGTCGCGTCAGAAAGACTTCTTCTGTGCTGTGATGGGTAGCATTGCGGGACTTATTGCTTCGCCGATGATAAGTCTGTATAGTGCCACGAAGGCCGCTGTGTGTAAGTTGGTAGAAGGTTTGAATGCGGAACTTGAGGCAGCGGAGTCTCAAAACAGAATCTTAAATGTTTGTCCTGGCTCAATAAAAGGTACAAGATTCAATGGCGCGGCCAAAAATGAACTTTCTCTGACAGATGGTCTTGCAAGTGAGATTGTAGAGCGGATGTTCAGACGCGAGACTCTTTATATTCCTGATTTTGAATCCGTATATAAGGGCGTGTTGGAACGTTATTATACAGATGCTCATAAGTTTGCCATTGATAGTTGTCAGTACAAACTTGAAAGTGGCAGAATGAATTGTAAGCCTCAGTTGAAAGTTGGATATCTCAGTGGAACGTTTGATCTTTTTCACATAGGACATCTCAATTTGTTGCGAAGGGCAAAAGAGTATTGTGATTATCTTGTTGTAGGTGTTCATAAGGATGCGTCACATAAAGGAAAGGAGGCCTTCATCCCGTTTGAGGAAAGATGCGATATAGTGCGAAATATCAGGTACGTAGATAGAGTGATAGAAAGTCTTCCAGAAGATGATGAGGTGTATAAACAAGGACTGGTAAGGTATGATTACCTTTTTGTTGGCAGTGATTACAAAGGAAGTGAGCGATTCAACCGATATGAGGCCTATTTTGCCGATAAGTCTGTGAGAATAGTTTATTTCCCATATACGCAAGGCACAAGTAGCACTAGGCTGCGTGATGCTCTGGATGCTATTTCAAAGAAGTGAAAATGAAGTTTTTGGGATACCTGATATGCTATCTGATATATCCTTTCTCGTTCCTTTTTCCGAGAAATAAAAGGAAGTATGCATTTGGAAGTTTTCGTGGCGCATTTAATGATAATGCCAAACATCTGTTTATTTATGCATCGCGGCATTGTAAAGAAATACATTGCTTTTGGCTTTCTCCTAACCGCGCAACGGTGGATATGGTTCGCGGATTCGGACTAGAGGCCTATTGGACGTTCTCCCTGAAAGGTGTATGGCTGGCTCTTACTTCGAAATACTGGTTTGTCAACTCTTATACCAATGACATTTTTTTCAGTTTCTCCGGTAGGGCTACTGTGATTAATTTGTGGCATGGGCTTACAATCAAACGTATAGAATTTGGCATTACGAGCGGTGACTTGGCAGACAGGTATGTACGTAAAACTTTGAAAGAGCGTTTCTACCATCCTCAAGTTTATAGAAAGCCAAACTATGTGCTATCTTCATCACATTATCAATCTGTAATTTTTGCCAAAGATTTCAGAATACCAGAAGATCGTTGCTTGGAATTTGGTTACCCGCGTAATTATCTTTTATGCCGCACTTTTGAAGATAGAATGAAGTTTGCCTCAAAATATGAGCCTGAACAAACGCGACAGATTATGAGGATTCTGAATTGTTATAACAAAAGTTACATATATATGCCGACGTGGCGCGATTCCCAACGCAATGTCTTCGTGCAAAGCATGAATCTGAAGGCTTTGAATGAGGTGCTTGTCGCAAGGAATGAATTGATGTTGCTTAAGCCGCACGCAAATACGATTGTTGATGGTGTGGATTCTTTTTCAAATATCATACTTCTTGACAACAAACTGGACATATACTCAATTCTGCCAGAGGTGGACGTCTTGATATCTGATTACTCATCCATAATTCAGGATTTCCTGCTGATGCCAAGGAAAGGATTGATTCTTTATATCTACGATTATAATGATTATGCTTTTGGCCGTGACTTTGAAATAGACTACGAGGTTGTAATGCCGGGTATTAGGGCTTATGACTTTGATTCATTGCTGAAAGCTGTTCAGAATGATTGTATTGTTCCAGAGAAAGAGCGAAGACGCTTTGTAGAACTTTTCTGGGGACAATCGGCTGATATGGAGTCTTCTGCAGAGATTATCAGTTTTGTCAAATCAATTGAATGATTGTGCTATGATATCAGTCATTATCTGTACATATAACCGCGACAAATATATATACAATGTGTTGCGTAGCATTGCTATCGGTGATTATCCTTGTACTGAGTATGAGATTGTTGTAGTTGACAACAATTGTACGGATAACACCGTGAGTGAGCTGGCACGTTTTGCAGCCGATTATCCTGATGTGAGTTTAAAGGTAGTGAGAGAAACGGCTCAAGGCTTGTCAAATGCGAGGAACAGAGGAATCGTAGAAGCGAGTGGCGATGTGCTGGTATATGTTGATGATGATGCTACAGTGAACAAAAAGTATCTTTCTGCGTATTCCGCTTTTTTTGAGGCTAATCCAAATGTGGATGCAGCTGGCGGCCCTGTTGTTCCGGATTATGAGGACGGAACGGAACCTGTGTGGATGACGTATCATTTGCGCAGACTACTTACCGGTTATCTCTATTTTGGTGACAAGGAACGGGATTTTCCTGGTGACAATTATCCTGGAGGCGGTAATGCCGCATACCGAAAGAGCGTCTTTGATACTGTGGGCTTGTATAATGTTGAGTTGGGCCGTAATGGCGATAGTCTGGCCGGAGGTGAGGAGAAAGACATCTTCAGCAAAATGGCATCAGCCGGAATGCGGTTCCGGTATCTGCCTGAACCTGTCTTGTATCACAGTATTCCGCATTACAAATTGGAGCAAGAGTATTTTGACCGTCTGACTTGTGGCATCGGCGCAAGCGAGCGTATGCGCACACTGAGAATATCACGCACCGCATATCTGATGCGCCTGCTCAAGGAGGCTGTGAAGTGGGGAGGTACTATTGTCCTGTGGTTTGGCTATCTGCTCAAAGGACGCGCGCAATGCGGAGCCAAACTTGTCAGGTTTCGTTGGAACGTGACAAGAAATCTACTTTGATACAGCTTTTCTTTTACGAATTATTGCTGCGGCAATAACCAAGAGCGCAATCAGGTACATTGCACAGATACAGGCAATGCTGATGGTCTCTCCCTTTGCTATGCTGTCGGGTGCGAACTCAAAGTGTATGTTGTGTCTGCCTGCCGGTACGTTGAGAGCTCTTAATGCGTAATTGGCACGGAAATGCTGAACTGGCTTGTCATCTATGTATGCTTTCCAACCGTAAGGGTAGTAAATCTCAGAGAAGATAATGGTACCATCGTTTGATGCGTTGCTTTCGTAATCAATATAGCGTGGGGTATATTTTGTCAGGCTTACTGTGGCGGTACTGTCGTGTGCCACGGACTTGCCGGTCACGAAATCTGAGAATTGCCTGTCAACCACGGCTGTGGTGTGCAGGTCAATGCTGTTGAGTGCGTCACTCTCCTGATTCGCATTGTCAACAATCATCAGGGTGTCAACAAACCAGGCATTTCCCATAGCCTGAGTGTTGCGTAATGGGGTGGGCTGTCCTTTATCTCCCTCTGTGATGATGTATTTGGCATTGAGCATACTTATCACGCTCATATTCATCTTGGAGATATGCTCCTCAATCAGATCCTGATAACGGCGTAGCTTTGCGGCGCTGTATCCTCCCAGTGATTTAAGGTAGTACGATGTACGTGCGTCATTGAAGGTGCTGGTTGTAAGGTTCAACACGCGGAAATGAGGATCTTTGTCAGAGAGAATCTGTTTCTCGTACGCCCTCATCTCAAACTGGCCTCGCCTCTGGCTTGGGTTTACAAAGTTACTGTCGTTGAAATATCGTTTGTCAATGGGCCACATATCCCATAGTACAAGAACTCCCAGGGCGGTAGTCATCGTCCACACTTTCAATTTGCCATTTGTGAAAAGCCATATAATGGCGGCGCTTGCTACAATGAATATGAATGAGCGGAATGAGTCGCTCACAAGCAGTGACTTGCGCTCATTGACAATGCCGTTGTAAATGAAATCAGGCAATTGTGATGCCATCTCCGCATCACCTGCGCCTGTGAAATTAAACAATGATTTTCCGAACAGAATCAGGAAAAGGCATATTCCTGCCGTTATACCGGCTGATATATAAATTCCTTTTGAGGCTTTGGCTTTCTCAACGGTTCCATTCATTATGTCTCTAATTGCCAGGAATCCCAGCAATGGCATAGTAATCTCCGCGACAATCAGGATTGACGATACGGAGCGGAATTTGTTGTAGAGGGGGAAGAACTTAAAGAAGAACGATGTGAGAGATATCATGTTGTATCCCCAAGCCAGTGCGATAGATAGCAATGTGGCTACTGCAATTGCCCATTTATATGGACCTTTTACAATGATAAGCCCCAGTACAAACAGGAAACATACAACCGCGCCCATATAGACGTTCCCTGATGTAAACGGCTGATCGCCCCAGTACATTGGAACGTTCTGACAGATTTGTGCTGCTGTCTGCCTGTCAACACCTTTGCTGACCATTGTCTTGTATAGCTCGGAATCTGTACCAATGCTCATATTTGATGCGCCTCCCATCACTCCGGGAATCATAAACGACAGGCTCTCATCAATACCATAGCTCCACTGGGTCGCATAATCTATGTCCAGTCCGGAGGTCTTGTTGACAATGTCATTGTCGTGTATGAGGTCTGAATGGCCACCGCGCATAGTCTCCCTCACGTACTCTTTGTTGGCAAATACGTTGGCGCTATTGGCCCCGATACCTAAGCCGAGCGCCGCAACGAATATCAGTGTGGCAATTCCAAAATCCTTTATTCTCTTTTCTGTGATATGTACGTATAGCTCAGCCAGAAACAATGTTCCTATAAACATGCAGATATAATATGACATCTGTACGTGGCTGGTGAATACTAATGCTGTCGGGAATGCGGTCAGGATGAATCCTAACCCATATCTTTTCTTGAAAATCAGCCGGAATCCGCCTATGACTATCGCCATCAGGGCTATTGTCGTTGTTTTAGTGATGTGTCCTGCTGGAATGATCAGCAAGAAGTAACTTGACAACGTAATGGCTATGGCTCCTGCGATGCAGAGCCATTTGTCTATGTCAAAGCAGCGGAGCATAATGAAGAACCCCAGAAAATACAGAATCAGTATGACTGGTGTCCTGGTTGTGCTGATGTTTTTTAATACAGCTTTGAACGGCTTGAGCAAGGCTGCGGATTTATAGTGATTTCCTCCTATCTGGTATGTTGGCATTCCACAGAAACTGGAGCCGGTCCAGAAGGTGTTGTCGCCAGTCTCGTCGTAATATTGCCTCACTTCATTGACCATTCCCTCATAGGTGGTCGTATCGCCGGCGTTCAATACCTTGCCATTGAGAACAGGCATACAATAGATACATGCCAGAACAATGAAAATTGCTGCCGCAAGAATGTATGCTCCGTACTTTTTTATAAAAGAGTTGTTCATTGTCGTTTGGAAATTTTGTCCTGAAAATGGTTGACCGCAATTCTCATTCTTTCTGGTATAGGAAGCGCTTTATGCTCTTTTTGGGAGTTTTCTCAAACTCCTCGTTATATATTCTTATCTGAGATATCTGCTCAAATACAGGCAACTCCTTGTTCAACTCGGTGCGGTTGCTCTCCATAGTAGCGGCAATCTGCTCCTCATTCATGCCTTGTCTCATTGCCTCGTCGAAATCTGGATATACAAGGGCTACTATCTTTCCGTCCTCGCTGATTACGACTGATTCTGAGACACAAGGCATATTGTTCAATTTGTCCTCAATCTCCTCGGGATAGATATTCTGACCGGAAGGCCCAAGGATAAGGCTTTTGCTACGTCCTTTGATGAAAATGTTTCCATCCTTGTCTATTATTCCCAAGTCTCCTGTATACATCCAGCCATCCTCGTCAATAGTCTCTTCGGTAAGTTTCTCGTTTTTGTAATAGCCCAACATGACATTCTTACCGCGGCAGACAATCTCTCCTGGAATGTTCTCTGGGTCACTGCTTAAAACCTTTACCTCCATACCGAATGCGGCTTTGCCGCAAGAGCCCGGAACAAATTCTTTCCAGTCGCTATACCCTATGATAGGTCCACACTCGGTAGCTCCGTAGCCAACAGTGAATGGAAAATGAACAGATGACAGAAACCTCTCAACCTCTTGGTTAAACGCTGCGCCTCCTATTATTATTTCGTAGAAATTGCCGCCGAAGGAGTTGACAAGCTCGTCACAAACTTTCTTTTTTATCTGCTCACTTACAATCGGAACCTTTAGGAGAAGCCTCATCTGTGTCGTTTCCAACTTGGGCAGTACATTCTTTTTGATGATTTTCTCAATTACAAGAGGCACTGCAACTATCAACGATGGCTTTATCTCATTGAAAGCCTGGAATATGATTTTCGGACTAGGCAGACGGGTAAGGAAATATACGTGGCATCCCGCGCAGAACTCGTAGAAGAACTCAAACATAAAACCGTACATGTGTGCCATCGGCAACATGGATATTACGGATTGCCCTCTCTTCAGGTAAGGTAGCGCGTGTGAGCCAAACTCATAATTGCCCTCTATGGAACGGTATGGCAACATCACGCCTTTTGAGAACCCCGTGGAGCCTGATGTGTAGTTGATGATTGCCAAATCGTCATGGTTGTTTGGTTGATATATAATGTCCGATGAACTGAACTTCTTTGGATACATTTTGCCAAACATCTCATTCAAATGCTCGCGTGCCTCTGTGAGTCTCTCATTACGGGATATGGCGAGCTCGTGAGTGTCAAGAATGACTATTCCGGTCAGGGCTGGCATCATAGCCTCGTTAAGGTTCTCCCACACCATCTCACCTGCAAAAAGCAGCCTGGCTTCAGAGTGATTGACAATATTGTGAATGTTGTCAGCCTTGAATTCGTGCAGGATAGGCACCGCGATGGCCCCGTACGTGACGGTGGCAAGAAATGCCACAGCCCAATGTGAACTGTTTTTCCCGCATATGGCGATCTTGTCGCCCTTTGCAATGCCAGCCTCGCTGAACAGAATATGGAGTTTCGCTATTTTGCGGGCTACATCCTTGTATGTCAGAGTGGCGCCTTTATAGTCGGTGAGAGCCTCCAGATTCCAGTTCTTGACGATACTGTCCTGGATAAGCCCGATCATTGTAATATCCTTGCTCATTTCAAAGTGAAGTAATGAACTACAAAGTTAAACTTTATTTTCGGCTTTAGCATAATCTCTGGCACCGAATATTCCAGTGCCGATGCGCACAAGATTTGCCCCGGCCCTGATGGCAATGTCATAGTCGTTGCTCATACCTGCGGAGATGGTGCGAAAACCGGGACTGTCCTTAAAGAAAAGCTTCTTGGCAGTATGGAAGAATGAGACCAGTTGCTGAAACTCTGCGAAAACCTGTTCGCGGTTTTGAGTATAGCTGGCCATTCCCATGACTCCGCCTATCTCAATGTGTTCCAAACCCCGCCATTCTCCTGCCTCCAACATTCGCATGCAATCGTCCGGCTGGAATCCCGACTTACTCTCCTCCGTGGCGATGTGAAGCTCCAAAAGGCAAGTTATCCTGCGGTTGAAACGTGCTGCCTGACGGTTTGCCTCGGCCAATGTCTGGTACGAGTCAATTCCTTGTATGACGGAGACGAAAGGCGCCATCAGATGCAGTTTGTTACGTTGTACATGCCCGATGAAATGCCATTGCACATCCTCAGGCATCTGCCAGTGCTTAATTACCATCTCCTGAACCTTATTCTCACCGAAAAGACGCTGTCCCGCATTGTACGCTTCTCTGAGATATTCTATGGGATGTGTCTTTGATACTGCCAGCAACTCAACGCCATCAGGCAGTGATTCCTTTATCTGTATTATCTGGCCTGCTATGCCTGTTTCCATCGTCATTATTTTAAAACAACTTACAAATTTAGTAAAGTATCGCGATAAAAGACTATCTTCGCATGTGATATGTGGCCTTTGCCTGATGGAAAGATTTATTGCGAATAGGTTGTACTCTCAGAATGACAGTGTTCGTGAAGGAACACGTCCGGCAATGGTGATAGCCACTATTGGCGTGGCGTTGGGGTTGCTTGTTATGGTGCTGTCCATTGCTGTGACCCGTGGCTTCCGGAATGAGATACGTGCCAAGGTCACAGGATTTACGCAAGATATTCAACTGACGAATTATGGCTCGCAGATTGGTGCTGACGAGGTCCCGATAACCTGCACTCCGCAATTTCTGGACAGTATCCTGTCTGCCGGAAATGTGAGCCATGCCCAAAGGTATGCTCAGAAAGCCGGTATCTTACGTACAGACAGTGCTTTTCAGGGTATTATCCTGAAAGGCGTGGGGCAGGAATATGATTTTTCTTTTTTCAGTCAGTGTCTGGAGGAGGGCTCGTTGCCTGAGTGTACGGATAGTGTCGCATCTGGCGGTTTGCTGCTGTCACGGGCATTGGCAGATAAGCTTATGCTCTCTGTGGGCGACCGGGTTGATGTCTATTTTATGCAGGACCGCATAAGAATGCGGCGGCTTGCACTTACTGGCATATACAAGACTGATTTCTCAAGTTACGATGATCTCTACGGTATTACAGACATACATACTATGCAGCAACTTAATGGTTGGAATAGTACGCAATCTGGAGGAGTTGAGATAGCTGTTGAAGATGACAATAGACTTTACGATGCGTATCTCGCGATACACTCTGCTCTGGAAAACACGTCGGAACAGACTGGCGAGCAGTATCTTGTGCAGACCACGGAACAAATCAACGCAGGCCTTTTCGCATGGCTTGACGTGCTGAATGTAAATGTCTGGGTTATTCTGATTTTGATGCTTGGAATAGCAGGCTTTACTATGATATCGGGTTTGCTGATAATAATATTCGAAAAAACCCGTACCATAGGAATGCTGAAGGCATTGGGAGCCTCAGATGCCTCGGTCCGGAGGATATTCCTTTATCTGTCAGCGCGAATTGTAGGGAAAGGAATGCTGATTGGCAATATTCTTGGAATAGGCCTGTGTCTGGCACAACGCTATTTCAAGATAATACCTCTTGATCCGAAAAACTATTATCTGGACAGCGTCCCGTGTGAATTAGGAGTGGGGTGGCTACTGGCTCTTAATCTGACGATGTTTTTGCTGTCGATGCTGATGCTTGTAGGGCCTTCGGCTGTGATATCCCGTATCAGCCCTTCGCGCTCAATCCGTTTCGAATGATTCTGACCCAGGCAAACGACGCAGGTTGTATTGTGATGCCATACTTTCTCCGTATGCTCCTGCTGACATAATGGCAAGCAAGTCTCCGCGATGCACCTCGTTTAGCAATCTATCCTTGCCGAATACGTCTGATGACTCGCAGATTGGACCTACAACATCATATTTGTGCATTTCTCCGCGTTGGGAAAGGTTTACTATCTTGTGATATGAGTCATATAGTGCCGGGCGGATAAGGTCTGTCATCCCGGCATCCGTAATGGCAAATTGTTTGCCTGGATTCTTCTTGACATACAGAACCTTTGTGATAAGCTGGCCACATTGCGCCACAACAGCCCGTCCAAGCTCAAAATGCAATTGCTGTCCTGGGCGCAACGAGAGGTTTTCCCTGAAAATACTGAAGTATGTGGCGAAATCAGGTATTTGATTCTGCTCTGGATTCACATAGTCAATACCGAGGCCTCCTCCCACGTTGATGTGTCTTGGTCGGAATCCGATACTCTCCATTTTCTCTTGAAGATTGTTGATGCGCTCACAAAGAAGACAGAACGGTTCCATATCCGTTATTTGGGACCCTATGTGAAAGTGCAGTCCTTCCAAAGATATGCCATCCATGCCAACAGCCTTCGTTACCAATTCCTCCAACAAGTCCAAATTAATGCCGAACTTGTTTTCTGCCAGTCCTGTGGTGATGTTTGAATGGGTGTGAGCGTCAATATCCGGGTTAACACGGAATGCTACACGCACGCTTTTCCCACATAATCTGGCGCGTTCTTGAATTACTTCCAGTTCTGCCTCTGACTCAACATTCAGACAAAAAATGTCATTCTTGAGCGCCAGGTCTATTTCCCAGTCATCCTTGCCGACTCCGGCGAAAACTATTTTGTCTGGACAGAAACCGGCATCCAGTGCGGCCTGAATCTCTCCTCCGCTCACGCAGTCAATACCTAAACCACTTTCAAGTATCGGCTTTAGAAGCAAAGGATTGGAATTTGCCTTTATGGCATAATGAACATTTGCTCCTGGTATGGTGGAAGCTTGAACTTTAAGCTCTGCAAGAGTTTTGCGGAGCAAAGTCAGGTCATATCGGTAGAACGGTGTGGCTGTCATTTCTTGAACAGTGTGTCGCTAAGACGTTGAAGTGCGCGTTTCTTGTCCTCCTCCTTGATAAGGAAGGATATGTTGTAACTGCTTCCACCGTATGAGATCATGTGGACAGGAATGTCGCTCAAGGCATCAAGTGCGCGTGACTCAAATCCAACGTTCTTCCATTTCATGTCTCCCACCACACAGATGATACACATATCAGTCTCAACGCTTACTGTTCCGAGCTCACTAAGCTCGCTTATGATTGCGGTAAGGTTGTGCGGGTTGTCAATGGACATTGATACGCCTACCTCGGATGTACAAATCATATCAATAGGAGTCTTGTGATTCTCGAATATCTCGAATATTTTGCGCAGGAAACCATATGCCAGTAGCATACGGCTTGACTGTATGTTGATGGCGGTGATGTTATCCTTTGCTGCCACGGCTTTAATCTTGCCGGGCTCGGACTCGCTGTTGATAAGTGTGCCTGGAGCGTCTGGCTGCATCGTGTTGAGCAGACGAACAGGAATGTTTGCCATCTTTGCTGGCAATACACAGGTAGGATGCAATATTTTGGCTCCGAAATAAGCAAGCTCGGCCGCCTCATCAAACAGAAGGTGACGTACAGGCTGTGTCTTGTTTACAATGCGCGGGTCGTTGTTGTGCATTCCGTCAATGTCGGTCCATATTTGAATCTCATCAGCCTGAATGGCAGCTCCCACTATTGATGCCGTATAGTCGCTGCCTCCTCTCTGAAGATTATCAATATTGCCTTCTGAATTACGGCAGATGAAGCCTTGTGTTATGTATATCTGAACATCACTGTCTTTGTCTATGAATTTGGCTATATGAGCTTTGATAAAATCCATGTCTGGTTCGGAGTTCCCGTCAATTCTCATAAACTCGAGCGCGGGAATCAGTGCGGCGTTATAACCTTGCTCGCAAAGATAGCTCGTAACCATAAACGTGGACAGTAATTCACCTTGAGCCAGGATTTCCTTCTCTTTTACCTCCGTAAATGTCTGACTTCCGAAAGATTTGAGGTAGTCAAATTTCTCGTCAACATATTTCTGTACGTTCTGCTTATAGACTGCTGTGCCGTAAAGATTGGCTATGTGCTGGGAATATGTTCCCTGCATCCTTTCTATGATGGCCTCAGCACCGGCTTTATCACCGTCTTTGTAGCACTTGGCTATCTCAACCAGTGTGTTTGTGGTTCCGGACATTGCCGACAGAACTACAAGTTTCTGCGTTCCATCTCCGCAAACTAGTTTGCATACTTCTCTCATACGCTGCGGACTTCCTACGGAGGTGCCGCCGAATTTCAAGACTTTCATTTGTGTTTCAATTGTTGTCTATATCGCCTGCCATCTCAATAAGGTGGCGGTTGTCACATTTCAAAACTCTTCCCGGAAATTCTGTGAGCCACTGGAGGTTGTGAGTTATCATAACGACTGCGGTGCCTGATTCCCTTACGCTATGCAGTATACTTATAATCTGCCTGCCGGTTTCCGGATCCAGATTACCGGTCGGCTCATCAGCCAGAATAAGCTTCGGCTCATTCAACAGCGCCCGGGCGATGCATATTCTCTGTTGCTCACCTCCTGATAGCTCAAACGGCATTTTATATCCTTTCCCGTCCATACCTACGGCTGCCAGTACATCCAGAATCTTCTGTTTTATCAGTTGCTTGTCTGTCCATCCAGTGGATTTCAAGACAAATTTCAAGTTGTCAAAGACGTTCCTGTCGGTAAGAAGCTGGAAATCCTGAAAGATGACTCCAAGGTTACGGCGCAGACGCGGTACGTGCCTGCGCTTGAGATGTGTCAGGTCTTCTCCAAGAACGAAAGCGTGGCTCTCAGCTGTCTGGCAATGTGGCTCCAATTCGGCGTAGAGAGTCTTCATCAGACTGCTTTTACCGGAGCCGACCTTACCAATCAGGTAAATAAACTCACCTTCGTCTACAGAGAAACTCACGTCGCCCAGGACGTGCATCTCCTCTTGACGAACCTCTATGTCCTTGTAGTCTATCAGCGGCATATTATACTTTGTGCCTTTTTTTCAATTCAGTGGCAAGTTCCTCAATTCGATGGCCCTTTGAGGTCAGAAGCACAATCAGGTGGTAAATCAGGTCAGATGCCTCGTATATGAGTCTGTCGTCTGTACCGTTTGTTGCCTCAATAACAGTCTCAACCGCCTCCTCGCCTACTTTCTGGGCCATTCTGTTGACACCGCTCATAAACAAGGATGTAGTGTATGAGCCTTGTGGCTTCTCTTCAAAACGCTTGCTGATGAAGTCTTGAAGATAGGAAAGAAAATTGATGTCGGCACTGTTTGCCTCTCCCCAGCAAGTGTCAGCACCAGTATGGCAGACGGGGCCTGTAGGGTTTACCTTTATTAGGAGTGTGTCGTTGTCGCAGTCATTCATTATCTTTACCACGTTGAGGAAGTTCCCGCTCTCCTCGCCCTTGGTCCAGAGCCTTTTTTTTGTGCGGCTGTAGAATGTGACCTTGCCGAGCTCTAGTGTCTTGTTATAGGACTCTTGGTTCATAAATCCCAACATAAGAACCTTTCCTGTAACATTGTCCTGGATAATGGCCGGAACAAGGCCGTTCATTTTCTCAAAATCAATTTCCATATCGTTCTATTCTGTTTTATATGGTGTGGTTAACTCCATCACACTCTTACTGGAATATTTTGATTGCAAAGATACTGCTTTAATTCCTTAATATTAATCTCTCCGAAGTGAAAAACACCAGCTGCCAGCGCCGCGTCGGCCTTGCCCTCAGTGAATGCGTCGCGGAAATGCTCCATATTACCTGCTCCGCCGGATGCTATTACAGGTATTGGCACAAGCTCGTGAAGTGTGGCCAATGCCTCGTTGGCATATCCTTGACGCACGCCATCGTGGTCCATACTAGTGAACAGTATCTCACCAGCTCCCAGATCGGCGGCTTTCTTTGCCCATTCAAACATATCAAGGTCTGTAGCAAGACGGCCTCCGTTCAGATAGCATCTCCAACCGCAGGGAGTCATTCTGGCGTCAATGGCTACCACACATACCTGTTGGCCGAAAGCGCCGGCTATCTCTTTGATGAGTTCTGGACGGCGAATGGCGGCAGAGTTTACCGATACCTTGTCGGCTCCAGCCAGAAGCATCCGCTCGACATCCTGCACGCTGCCTATTCCTCCACCAACGGTGAATGGTATGGAGATGCCGGCGGCTATCCTCTTTACTACTTCGGTGAATGTCTCGCGTCCCTGATGTGTGGCGGTGATGTCCAGATATACCAGCTCGTCGGCTCCCTGGTCACTGTAAAGACAACCTAACTCCACCGGGTCTCCGGCGTCGCGCAGATTGACGAAATTCACACCTTTCACGGTTCTACCGTCTTTGACGTCAAGACAGGGTATTATTCTTTTTGCAAGCATCGTTTTCCTTCTTATTGTCCATTTAACTCGGCCATCTGCTCCAGCGTGATGCGACCTTCGTAAAACGCCTTGCCTACTATTGCCGAGTCAAGCCCTGCCTCGCGTAAGTCCGACAGGTCTTTAACTGATGATACACCTCCACTGGCTGTGAGACGTAATTTGGGAAACTTTGTCAACAGGCTTTTGTAGAGTTCTGTGGCTGGTCCCTGCAGAGTCCCGTCAAGGTTTATGTCAGTGCAAATCACGCGGTTTATGCCAAAGTCTGTATATCTTTCAATAAAATCTGATAAACAGATATCACTGTCCTCTTTCCAGCCCTTAACTGCTATTTTCCCGTTGCGGGCATCTGCTCCAAGTATCAGGCACTCTGCTCCGTAACGATTAATCCATCCGTGTACTAGGTCGGGACTGCTTACGGCGATGCTTCCGGCCGTAACCATTGATGCTCCTGCCTCGAAAGCTGCCTCTATGTCTGCGTCGCTCTTTATTCCTCCTCCGAAATCAACAATCAAGTCAGTCTCTTTGCAAATTTGTCTCAGAACACTTCTGTTTATAATGTGGTCACTTCCTGCTCCGTCCAAATCAACAAGATGCAGTCGCTTCAAACCATACTCTCTGAAACGTACAGCCATCTCCAGGGGATTCTCGCAATAGATTTTGCCCGTAGAATAATCACCACGGGTAAGCCTCACGCATTTTCCGCCAAGTATGTCTATTGCTGGAATTATTGTCATTTTAGTTTACAAATTTAGGAAGTTTGATAGTATGGCCGCTCCTATTGCGCCGCTTTTCTCGGGATGAAACTGTGTGGCGTAGAAATTCTCTTTGCTCAAGGCTGCGCTGAATGGCTGTATGTAGTCTGACTGTGCGGCTGTCCATTCGCAAAGTGGAACATAGTAGCTGTGTACAAAATAAACGTAATCTGAATCGTTGATACCGTTGAATAGCCTGCTCCTGCATTTCGATATGCTGTTCCATCCCATATGCGGAACCTTGTCAGACCACTTTTGAGGTTGGAACCTTATCACGGGAACGTTGAAAATTCCTAGACATTCTGTATTGCCCTCCTCACTTCGGGAACAAAGCAACTGCTGCCCAAGGCATATTCCCAGTACCGGCTGGCGCAAGTTCCTGATAACGTTGTCAAGGCCACGTTGCCTGAGATATGCCATTGTTGACGCAGCCTCTCCCACGCCTGGAAAAATCACCTTGTCGGCCGACATAAGTGTCTCGTGATTGTCTGTCAGCTCGTATTCGGCTCCAAGCCTGTCCAGAGCGTGCATTACGGAACTGACATTACCTGCGTTGTATCTGACTATGGCGATTTTCATTTTGTCATACTTTCCTCGTTTCTGCGCGCAAAATTATTAAAATAGGAGGTTTGTAGGTAAAAAATAACGCTAAAAGTGGCAAAATACGGTTAAAATGTTTCTGGAATGATGCTTTTGCGCCTCATTGTTGATAATTGACGGCGAACAATTATACATTTTATAAGAAAAGGAGTAATTTTGCAATTTCAAAATAAAAAACGGCCGTAATTATGAAACGGAAATTTGCAGAGCGTGGTCAGCTTGACCTTGCACGTCTGAATGAGGAGGTGTTGGCTGACTGGTTGAGTGAGGACTTGTTTACCCGTAGTGTCAAGGAGCGTGAGGGCTGCCCGTCGTTTGTCTTTTACGAGGGACCTCCATCTGCAAACGGAATGCCTGGCATTCACCACGTAATGGCACGTACCATCAAGGATTGTTTTTGCCGCTACAAGACGATGTGCGGGTATCAGGTCAACAGAAAGGCTGGCTGGGATACTCATGGGCTGCCCGTAGAGCTTGGTGTGGAGAAAAAACTAGGCATCACGAAAGAGGATATCGGTAAGAGGATTTCCGTTGATGACTATAATCTCAACTGCCGCACCGAGGTGATGAAATACAAGGAGCGCTGGAGCGACCTTACACGCAAGATTGGCTATTGGGTTGATCTTGACAATCCTTATATCACATACGACAACCGCTACATTGAGACATTATGGTGGCTGCTCAGACAACTATATGATAAAGGTTATCTCTATAAAGGATATACTATTCAACCATATTCACCGGCTGCCGGTACAGGACTGTCTAGTCACGAGCTGAATCAGCCTGGCTGCTACCGCGATGTCAAGGACACTACAGTGACCGCCCAGTTCGCAATAGCAGATCCAAAACCAGAGATGACAGGTTGGGGTACTCCTTGCTTCCTTGCATGGACTACAACTCCGTGGACACTGCCGTCAAACACGGCTTTGTGCGTTGGCAACAAGATTGATTATGTCGCGGTCCGCACATATAATCCGTATACAGCCCAGCCTGTCACCGTCGTGATGGCTGCAGAGCGTCTTTCCGCTTATTTGAATCCTGAAGGAGAGAGACTTCCTTTGGAACAGTACGTACAGGGTGATAAGATTGTGCCATATCGCATCGTGGCACAATACAAGGGCGCTGACCTGACAGGAATGCATTATTCACAACTCTTCCCGTGGGTAAAGCCTGTCTATAAAGATGAGGAAGGGGTTATTAGAACCAGTGATGCGGGTTTCCGTGTGATTCACGGTGATTATGTCACAACAGAGGATGGCACAGGCATAGTCCATATCGCACCTACTTTCGGCGCGGACGATGCATTCGTTGCCAAGGCTGCCGGTATTCCTTCGCTTTTTATGGTCAACCGCAAGATGGAGACGCGACCTATGGTTGATTTCACAGGCAAGTATTGGATTCTCGATGAGCTTGATCCTGACTTTGTTGACAAATGCGTAAATAAAGAGCTTTATAAGGAATACGAGGGCGCATACGTCAAGAACGCATACGATCCGAGATTCAACGAGGGTGGAAAGTACGACGAGGCCGCTGCTGCCAAGGCTGAGGATCTCAACGTGAATATCTGTATCAGAATGAAGCAGGCTGGAACCGCCTTCAAGATAGAAAAGCATCTGCATAATTATCCGCATTGTTGGCGTACCGATAAACCGGTGCTCTATTATCCGCTGGACAGTTGGTTCATCAAGGCGTCGGCTGCCCGCGAGAAGATGATGGAGCTTAACAAGAGTATCAAGTGGAAGCCAGAGTCAACTGGAACAGGAAGATTTGGCAAATGGCTTGAGAATCTCAATGACTGGAACTTAAGCCGCAGCCGCTATTGGGGCACTCCGTTACCTATCTGGCGTAATGATGAGGGCGATGAGATATGTATCGGCTCGATACGTGAGCTTTACGATGAGATTGAGAAATCCGTCAAAGCCGGCGTGATGACTTCCAATCCATTCAAGGACAAAGGGTTTGTGCCAGATGTCTATACTGCTGAGAATTACGATAAGATAGACCTGCATCGTCCTTACGTGGATGATATCATATTAGTGTCTGCAAACGGCCGTCCTATGCGACGTGAGACAGACTTGATTGACGTTTGGTTCGACAGTGGCGCTATGCCATTCGCACAGATGCACTATCCATTCGAGAATAAGGACTTGGTGGATGGCGGAAACGTGTTCCCTGCTGATTTCATTGCCGAGGGGGTTGACCAGACTCGCGGGTGGTTCTATACCTTGCATGCCATCGCCACAATGGTGCGTGGAACTGTATCGTTCAAGGCCGTTATTTCCAACGGACTTGTACTTGACAAAAATGGCAACAAGATGAGTAAGCGTCTTGGCAATGCTGTGGATCCTTTTGGTGAGATTGAGAAATTCGGCAGCGATCCGCTTCGCTGGTATATGATAACCAATGCCCAGCCTTGGGATAACCTGCGCTTCGATGAGGAGGGAGTGAGGGATGTGGTACGTAAGTTCTTTGGTACACTTCATAACACATATCGTTTCTTCGCGCAGTATGCGAATGTAGATGGTTTTGACTTTTCTCAACCTCTTATTCCGATAGCTCAGCGCCCGGTTATGGACCGTTGGATATTGAGCGAGTTAAATACACTCATTCTCAAAATGCGTGAGAGCCTTGACGATTACGAGCCTACCAAGGCGGGACGTCTTGTCACTGATTTTGTCAATGACTATCTTTCCAATTGGTATGTACGCCTTACGAAGGACCGCTACTGGGGGTGTGCTATGAATGAGGACAAACTGGCCGCATACCAGACTCTTTATACTTGTCTTGAGACTATATCTCTGTTGATGGCGCCTGTCGCACCGTTCTATGCCGACCGTCTGTTCCGTGATTTGAACGCGGTAACTGGTCGTATCAAGTCTGACTCTGTGCATCTGGCTTCGTTCCCAATATATGACGAGAGCGTTGTGGACAAGGATTTGGAGACTCGTATGGAGATGGCTCAGAAGATTACATCAATGACTCTTGCTCTTCGCAAACGTGAGGATGTCCGAATTAACGTTCGTAAACCTTTGCAGAAAATACTCGTGCCTGCTTCTAATGAACTCAGAATGTGTCTGGAGCCCGTAAAGGAGCTGATTCGCAGCGAAGTCAATGTCAAGGAAGTTGAGTTTGTGGAGGGTACTGCCGGAATCCTGGTCAAGAGAGTAAAGTGTAATTTCAAATTGTTGGGCAAGAAGTTTGGTCCTCTGATGAAGGGCGTTGCCGCGGCAGTGCAGGGGATGAGCCAGGAGGATGTGGCCACACTAGAGCGCGACGGCTCATTTACATTCAATATTGACGGAAAGGAGGCGGTTGTCGAGGCTTCAGAGGTAGAGATATTCAGTGAGGACATTCCAGGCTGGGTAGTGGCCAATGAAGGAACACTTACAGTGGCGCTCGACATTACGCTTACCGAGGCGTTGAAGCGCGAGGGCATTGCCCGTGAGTTGAAGAAACGAATTCAGGATGTCCGCAAGGGCACAGGATTGGAGATTACAGACCGCATCGCCGTGCGTATATCCGCCAACCAGGATACCGACGCCGCTGTGCTGGATTATGAGGATTGGATAAAGGAACAGGTTCTGGCCAACTCCTTGGAACTTGTGCCGGATATGCAGGACGGAGAGGATATATCCTTCGATGAGTACTCATTGAGGGTTTCTGTGGTAAAGCAGTAAGTATTAATCTAACTTTCAGTATTATGGCTGAGAAGACCCGCTATTCTGACCAGGAACTTGACGAGTTCCGTCAGCTAATTAACGAGAAACTGGCTATTGCCCAGCGTGATTATGACGCGCTCAAGGCATCGCTGATGAACATCGACAACAACAGTACCGACGACACGTCTCCCACTTATAAGATTTTGGAGGAGGGAGCAAACACATTGTCGAAGGAAGAGACCACGCGTCTGGCACAGCGTCAGATGAAGTTCATTCAGTCGCTTCAGGCAGCGTTGGTGCGCATCGAGAACAAGACATACGGCATCTGTCGTGAGACTGGGAAGCTAATTCCGAAGGAGAGACTTCGCGCGGTGCCGCATGCTACCTTGTGCATTGAGGCTAAGCAGAAAAAATAGACTATTGTGGAGGACACCTCAGATTGTACTGCCGGAAGTACGGGCCGGCAAGGAACTATTGCCGCAACAATCATAGCTGCGGCCTTGGTAGTGGATCAGGTTGTAAAATATCTGGTTAAGACAGGTATGTATCTGGGAGAACAGATACACATAACAGACTGGTTCTACATTGTGTTTGTAGAGAACAACGGAATGGCTTTTGGTATGGAACTGGTAGGAAAACTCTTCCTGTCCATATTCCGTATAGTGGCAATCGGCTTTTTCATCTGGTATCTCATAAAAATTCTGAACAAGGGCTTTCCAAAGGGCTATATCGCCTGCGTCTCTTTCATAGTGGCGGGCGCTGTAGGTAATTTGCTGGACTGTATATTTTATGGTCGTGTCTTCTCGGAAAGCGGCTTCAGCGCTGACGCTGTCGCTACACTTGTACCTTTCGGACAAGGTTATGCGCCTTTCCTGTATGGCAAGGTGGTTGATATGTTTTATTTTCCGCTGTGGACCTGGCCGGATTGGGTCCCGCTATTAGGCGGAGGCATATTCTTCAGTCCTGTGTTCAATGTGGCCGACTCGTGTATCACCTGCGGTATGATAGTATTGATCCTGTTTTACGCAAGGTATTTGAATGCGGGTTTTCATTGGCCGTCAGTTGAGGATAAAAGTAAAGACGATGCGTAGGCATTGTATTATTCTTTTGTGTCTTGCGGCTTTCTTTGTTTCCGGATGCCGTACCCATCGTCCAGACGGTGTGATGTCACCGCGTGCGATGGAGGATTATCTGTACGATTACCATCTTGCGAATGCCCTTTCTGACAAATTGCCATACGATGAAAGGTACAAACGTCAGTTGTACAACAATTTCGTTCTTCAGAAACATGGTGTGACAAAAGCAATTGTTGATACATCGCTGGTATGGTACACACGAAATCCGGAAAAGCTGTACGATATTTATAAACGCCTCTCCTCTAGGATTGAGAAAGATGAGTCAGCGGCATCACTTTGGATGGCCCGCCAAGAGAAAAAGTCTTTCAGTGTTATGTCTGGCGATAGCGTTGATGTATGGTATCTTCCACGTGTACAGATGCTTACACCCTCACGATATATGAACCCTCTGCTGTTTGAGATACCTTCAGATACAACCTTTTACTTGTCAGACTCTCTTGTTATGACTGTGGGCGCCACTTTCTTGGGATTCCCTGAGGATTCAGTGCGTCCTTTGGCGCACATATCACTGGCTTTGTTCTATGGCGACAGCATATCTGCCGTAGATACAGTGGTTTCATCTGCGTCTTTGAGCCGACTCTGCCTGCAGTGCGATGACAGTGTGGCTTTTAACAGTATCAAGGGCGATATCACATACCTGAATTCCAATCCAGTATCTGGACAAGCTCTGCTTCTGAATGATATATCCATTCTTCGCACACATACAAAGCGTGAGGGAGACGCTATTGTTGCAGTTGTTGACAGTGCGAATATTATGGAGTCTCTTCCTGAGGAATAATTTATTTCCGTCTGCGGAATTCCGAGCAGACAATTGCCGTAGCCACTCCTACGTTGAGTGACTCGGAAGTGGCTCTTCCAGATGGGTAACTCGGAATGCCGATTCTCTCGCTGACAAGCTTCTCAATCTCAGGGCTGATGCCAGACCCCTCGTTTCCCATCACAATCAGACCATATTCTTTCAACTTGCTCTGGTATATGTTCTCCCCATTCATAAAAGTTCCGTAAACCGGTGTGCCGGATGGAAGAGAGGCTATCTCATTGCTGAGATCTGAATAGTGGACTGAAACCCTTGCCACAGCGCCCATGGTTGCCTGTATGGCTTTGGGATTGTATATGTCCGCGGTATCACGCGAGCAGAATATGTGCTCTATTCCGAACCAGTCGGCGATGCGGACAATAGTTCCCAGATTCCCAGGGTCTTGTACACCGTCTAATGCCAGGCATAATTGTCTGGTGGCAATTAAAATGTCTGCGTCTTGCGTCGGGATGCGGAATAATGCCAGGACTTCTTGGGGAGATTGCTGCAGGCTTGCCTTGCGTAACTCCTCGTCTGTGATGCATTGTGCGTTCCTTGCAAATTGTGAGTGATTCCGGTCAATCCAGTCTTTGGTGGCTGCCAGAAATTCACATTCAAATGTATGAGACAGCTCCTCAACAAGCTTTGGCCCCTCAGCCAGGAACATCCCGTATTCCGTGCGGAATTTCTTACGCTCTAGAGAGTGAATGAGTTTTATCTTAGCTGCGCTGATCATATACTGCTGGTTTTCGAGCGCGAAGTTAATAAAATTTGGAACAGCTTGTTTTATTTCATAATTTCGCAAAATTATACTGATATGAGCATCCGGGCGCATAAATATATATCCGCATTGGTCACCATACTTACTATGGTGTCTTGCTCGGTGTATAAATATGTGCCAGAAGGAGAGTACTTACTGCATAAGGTGACGATAGAGACATCTGACCCTCAATTGGAAAACATCTCGCAATACAAGAATATGGCCTATCAGACACCAAATACCAAATGGTTAGGCCTGTTCAGAATACCCCTGCGCATTTATTCCATGTCGGCCGACAATGCGAGGAAAAATGATCATCAGGGCTTTTTCCAGCGTATCGGGGAGGAACCTGTGATTCTGGATACCGTTCTTTGTGAGCAGTCAGTTGAGAATATTAGAAGGGCCCTCGTGAACGATGGCTATCTTAAGGCCGGTGTTGAGAGTCGTATTAAGTACTCAAGGCGTCCTAAAGCTGATGTCGTATATGTGCTACATCCGGATAAGACATATTATGTGGGCAGCTATGAGACTGATATCTCGGACAATCGTATAGACTCGTTGATAAACAATAATCCAAGAGCCAGACGTGAGGAACTCATTTACACCGGTATGCCACTCGATGCTGACATCCTGGATAAAGAACGCGCCAGAATAGTATCGTTGTTGAAAACCCAAGGCTACTATTCTTTCAATAAAGAGGATATCTCCTTTGTGGCAGACACCGTGGAAGGCTCCACCGCTGCAGGACTGACAATGCGGATAAGGCCTTTCTCCCTAAATAACGGAGATACAATCCAATATCCAACCTATACGATATCCTCTGTCAGTTACATTTACAGCGACAATGGTCTTGTAGCGGACGATTCACTGAATCGATACCGCAGTATTGAGGTGGATGGTAATGATTTCTATTTTGTTGATACCGATGGCACCGGTAAACTCAAATTGCGGCCGGGCATTGTAGAGAGCCACTCGTATCTTCGTGAGGGCTCGCTGTATAATAGTAATATGGTATCGCGGACCTACAATTCGCTGAGTCGGTTGAGCCCAGTCCGAAATACAAACATTGTTTTTAATGAAAATGTTACAGACAGGACTCTGGATGCCAAAGTGGTGATATCGTCCAGTCAGAAACACTCGTTTGCGGCACAACTGGAAGGAACCAACACTGCCGGAGACTTTGGCGCAGCGGCATCGCTCTCGCTCACAAACCGGAATCTGTTTGGCGGTGCGGAACGTCTCACGATGACATTGCGAGGTGCCTTTGAGGCTATAACCAATCTTCCGGGCTATGGTGGAAACAGCTATCGTGAGTACGGTATTGAGGCGAATCTTGAGTTCCCTGAATTGTTGCTGCCGTTAGTGAATCAGGATTTCCAGCGTCGTAGTCAGGCTACATCGCAGCTGAGTCTGATGTTCAACTCACAGAGACGTCCGGAATTCAACAAGTCAGTCATGACGTTCGGCTGGAGTTATCTATGGAGCAGCAGAAGACATACCCACAGATTTGACGTCATCGATGTTGATTATCTTATAGTTCCTTGGATATCCGATAAATTCAGAAAAGAGTATCTGGATCCAATAGGCAACCGTAACTCCATTCTTCGTTATAATTACGAGGATATGCTTATTACAAAGCTGGGATACTCATATTATTTCTCAAATGCGAATGTCAATTCCGGACGCCGTCTGAACGTGTCCCTCCGATTGAGCGCTGAGACCTCTGGCAATCTTCTCTACGGCATCTGCTCCTCGACAGACGCGGAAAGAAATGACCGGGGACAATACAAAGTTCTGGATATAGCTTTCGCACAGTATGTAAGGAGCGAGGGGGCTTTCACTCTTAACTGGAAAATAGACAAGTGGAATAACTTGATCTTTCATACAGAGTACGGTGTGGCTTATCCTTACGCCAACTCGACAAGCATACCTTTTGAGAAACGGTTCTATGCGGGTGGAGCCAATAGCGTCAGAGGATGGGCTGTACGTGAGCTCGGACCCGGCAATTTGAGCGGCGGCGCGAGTGCGGTCAATTATATCACCCAGGCTGGAGATATTAAGCTTCTGGCCAGTCTTGAGCTACGTGCCCATATGTTCTGGAAGCTGAATGCCGCATTCTTCTTAGATGCCGGTAACATTTGGACCATAAGGGACTATGAGGAACAGCCTGGAGGCCTGTTCGCCTGGAATACATTCTACAATCAGATAGGAGTGTCGTTTGGCTACGGACTCAGGCTGGATCTGAATTTCCTGGTCTTGAGACTTGATTTCGGCAGGCAACTAGTGAATCCTGCATACGCATCTGGTCCTGAGCGGTATCCGGCATATCGTGATGTTGATTACCGAAACTATGCGTTTCACTTTGCGATAGGCTATCCGTTCTGATTCTTGAACATTTGATTATGAGAAGAGTAAAAATAAACATATATGAGACTGAGATTTATGAGTCTGTCCAGCGGAAGCAGCGGAAACTGCTATTACCTTGCGCTGGACGAAGAAGCCATTCTGATTGACGCCGGCATTCCGTCAAGGCAGATAAGGGAGCATCTGGGAAAGGCCGGCGTATCGTTTGAGACTGTGAGGGCTGTGCTGGTGACACATGATCACGCCGATCACATAAAGTCTCTCGGCGCATTGTGCAAAAAATACTATCTTCCGGTATATGCCACCAGACGGACGCACGAAGGTATCAACAACAACTACTGTATGACAGAGAAACTATCCGCCGGATGTGCCAGATACATTGAGAAGGAAGTACCGTTTGAGATCGGCTCATTCCGGGTAACTGCTTTTGAAGTGCCTCACGACGGTACTGACAATGTCGGGTACCTCATTGAGGCTGACGGACGGACGTTCTGTTTTGTCACAGATCTTGGACATATTACCGATGTGGCGGCATCGTACATAGTACGTGCTGACTATTTGGTTATGGAAGCTAACTATGACGAGGATATGTTGCGTATGGGCCATTATGCCAAGTTCTTGAAGGATAGGATAACGAGCCCGCTTGGCCATTTGAGCAACAAGGTTACCGCAGAGTTTATTGCTGCCAATATGACTGACCATCTGCGACATATCTGGCTGTGCCATCTGAGCGGTGAGAACAATCACCCGGATCTGGCTTTCAAGACTGTAGAGTATTCATTGCGTGGCGTGGGAATCATTCCTGGAAAAGACGTCGGACTGACAGCTCTGAAAAGAACCACGCCATCGGAACTTTACGAGCTTTGATTATTGTTTGTGAGTAATTAATTATAACTTTGTTGTCATGAGAATAGGAAAGTATTCGTTCGGAATAGGAGATCGCTTCTCTCACGAGGGCGAGGCCCAGCTTAAGGCTCTTGTACGTGCCGGAGAGGAACTTGGCATTGATTTTGTGCCGGTGTGGAACAAATCAAACCGCGAGCATCAGATAGTAGGCTCCAATCCTGTTGACACCAGGAAAGAGGCGGATAGTGCCGTAAGTGCCCTTGCCTACGACAAGCCTTATTTTGTTGATGCCGATCACATCAATATGGGAAATGTGGACAAGTTCATAGACGCTTCGGATTTCTTTACAATTGATGTGGCTGACTATATCTCCAAGTCCGCACCGTTGGAGTGCGTTGAGTCATTCGTCAAGGCAAATTCCAAGTATATAGGGAAACTTGCCATTCCCGGTATCAGCAAGACTTTCCACATTACAGAGGCACTTCTTCGTCAGATGGCCGGCCGCTATCTCTTTGCCGTAACAGAGGCCGGCCGTATATACAGGCACATCGCATCGGTCAAGGGCGCGGACAATTTTGTCACAGAAGTATCAATGGACGAGGTTGACTCTCCCCAGACACCGATAGAGCTGTTCTTTATTCTGTCAGCGTTGGCCATTGAGGGCGTTCCGGCTCAGACCATTGCCCCGAAGTTTACCGGACGCTTCAATAAGGGAGTTGATTATGTAGGGGATGTAAATGCTTTTGCAACCGAGTTTGAGGAGGATTTGCTTGTAATAGATTTTGCTGTGCGCGAGTTCGGCCTTCCCGATAACTTGAAATTGAGTATCCACTCTGGTAGCGACAAGTTCTCCATTTATCCCATAATGGGTGGTCTTATCAGAAAATACGATAAGGGAATCCATATCAAGACTGCCGGAACCACTTGGCTTGAAGAGGTCATTGGTCTTGCTCTTGCCGACAAGGAGGCGCTTGCTCTGGCCAAGAGAATAGCGGTGAACGCCCTGGGCCGTATTGAGGAACTGTGTGCTCCGTATGCCACAGTGATAGATATCAATTCTGAGAACCTTCCTGATTCCCAGACGATAGAGTCTTGGGATGGCGGTACATTCGCACGCACGTTGCGTCACAACCGGCAAGATCCATTATACAACCCTGATTTCCGTCAGCTGATACACGTCAGTTATAAGCTGGCGGCCGAATATTCAGATGAGTACTATGCCGCCCTTGAAAGAAATAAGGCTGTGGTTGGCGATCAAGTCTCAGAGAATCTGCTCTGCAGGCACATCGCACGTTTGTCTAACTAATAAATAACAGATATGAGACCTTTCATTCATCAGGATTTTCTGCTTCAGTCAGAGACAGCCCGGCATCTTTACCACGACCATGCCTGTCATCTTCCGATTATTGACTACCACTGCCATCTGGACCCTAGGATGGTGGCAGAGGATCATCGCTTCTCGTCCATCACCGAGCTGTGGCTGGGCGGAGATCATTACAAGTGGCGCGCACTGCGTTCCAATGGCGTTTCCGAGGAATTTATAACTGGCGATGCCTCAGAATGGGAGAAATTCCTCAAGTGGGCAGAGACAGTCCCTTATCTGCTGCGTAATCCTCTGTACCATTGGACACATCTGGAACTTAAAACCTGTTTCGGCATAGAAGAGACACTTAATCCGGACAGTGCTCGCAGGATATATGACCAATGCAATGAGATGCTGGCCAGCCCGGAGTTTTCCGCGCGTAATCTCATGTTGAGGTACAACGTAGAGACAGTCTGCACCACAGATGATCCTGTTGACTCTCTGGAATATCATATGCGTGTGCGGAATGACGGCTTCAAGGTAAAGGTGCTTCCCACCTGGCGTCCCGACAAGGCAATGGCGATAGAGAATCCTGGATCATACAGAAAATACATAGACAAGCTTGCCAGCGTAAGCGGAGTTGGCATAAGCTCATTCCGTGATGTTGTTGAGGCCCTGCTCATCCGCCATAAGTTCTTTGAGAGTATGGGGTGCCGCCTGAGCGATCACGGAATAGAGACTTTTTATAACGAGGATTTCACTACTGATGAGATTGAGTCATTGTTTGACAAAGTTTATTCAAAGGGCTCTTGTCTCACTCAGAAGGAAGCCGATAAGTTCCGCACGGCTATGATGCTGGAGTTCGGAAAAATGGATGCGGATGCTGGCTGGGCACAGCAGTTCCATTATGGTCCTATACGTAATAATAACTCCAAAATGTTCCATCTGATGGGTCCTGATACCGGTTTCGACTCAATCGGCCAGTCATGTTCCGCATATAATATGGCAGGTTTTTTGGACCGCCTGAACAGCATTGACAAGTTGGGCAAGACCATAATCTACAACATTGATCCCAGTGACAACGCCATGGTCGCCTCAATGATAGGAAACTTTCAGGATGGCAGCGTTCCTGGCAAGATGCAGTTCGGCGCCGGCTGGTGGTTCAATGACCAGAAGACTGGCATGGAGCGCCAGATGGAGGATTTAAGTATGATGGGGCTTCTCAGCCGCTTTGTCGGTATGCTTACAGACAGCCGTTCATTTGTGTCTTATCCACGTCATGAGTATTTCCGCCGGATTCTGTGCAATATTCTAGGCCGCGATGTGGAGAGCGGAGAGATTCCGGCTTCAGAGATGTCAAGGGTAGAGCAGATGGTTGAGGATATATCATATTACAACGCCAAAAACTATTTTAACTTTTAAATTGAAGGCATAATCTTGTCCCGGGCCTGTATGAAAACAGTGCCTGGGACATTTTTTTTGAAAAAAAAACGGCATACGTTTGGCGGGTCAAAAAAATGTTGTACCTTTGCACCGCTTTTGAACGAAGAGGCGCTTGCGCGATTAGCTCAGTTGGTAGAGCAATTGACTCTTAATCAATGGGTCCAGGGTTCGAATCCCTGATCGCGTACTTCGAAAAGACGGATAGAGTGATGCTTTATCCGCCTTTTTTGTTTTTGTCCGACATTCCTCCGGCCTCAAGTACTGAAATTTTCGACTGGCGCCGAAAAAAATAGTATTAAGACGTGAAAAACAAGCAATTTATGTTGTGCGTATAAAATAAAAAGTTTAATTTTGCCTCGAATATGGGTGTAAAAGGGGACTTTTTGCCCGAACGTGAAGATTGTTAACATATTATATTAACCTAACTAAACAAACAATTATGAAGAAATTTTCAAAATTACTGACGCTGGCTATGATAGCCGGAGTCGGCATCTTTGGATCTTGTAAGGATTGCAACGAGGACATGTTCCAGAAGTTGCAGGCGGAGATTGACAAGAAGGCTCCTGCTAGTGTGGATGCTAGTATCGCAGACCTGCAGAAGAGCATCAAGGCCATCAATGACGACATCGATGCAGCGAAGAAGATGCTTGCGGCTTATATGCCTACTCTTGTTACAAAACCAGAGCTGGCTGATACCGCTAAGAACATCAGAGCTCTTCTGAATGATTATGCAAAGGCTTCAGCACTTATGGCTGCCCAGGCAGAGCTTGATAGTATAAGCGATGCTCTCGACGCTGCTAAGGAGAGCTTCAACAATTCTCTTGGTGATGTTCAGAAGGATGTCGTTGCAAACCGTGATAGTATCGCGAAACTTAACGATGCAGTTAAGAAACTTCAGACGTCAAGCGGCGCAATGGATGCCATCAAGGATATCCGCGCAGCTCTTGGCGCAAAGGACGGCGAGACACTGGAGGATATCCGTGCTCTCATCGAGACTGCTTCAAAAAACGCCCAGAATGCTCTCAATGGTCTTGAGGAGCTGAACGGCATCAACGATACAATCCAGGCTGTCAAGGCAATTGCCAACGAGGCTCTCGGAACTGCAAATGCAAATGCCGGAAGACTTGATGTTATTGATGGTACTCTCTCAGACTTCGCTTCAAGAATCGCTGCTCTTGAGAACCAGCCTACAGTAAAGGGTGTTGACAAGAAGTATGTTGACAGCGTTGCCAACGCTCTCAATAAGAACATCGGTACTAAGTTCAGCGCACTCCAGAAGGATTACAATAAGAGAATTCCTGCTCTTGAGGACTTCGCTTATTTCGGTGAGCTTCGTTTTGCTGATCTTGAGGCTTGGGAGGCTGAGGCTAAGGAGCAGATTGCCGCTCTTGAGAACCTGAACGATAGCTGCGCTTCTCTCAGAGAGGATGTTAATGAGTTGTTCTCACGCGTAAGCAAGATTGAGAACCTGCTCCAGCATCAGATTACCAACATCACAAACCAGGGCGCATTCAGCAAGCTGTATGGTTACATCGCTACTCCTCTTGGTACCAACAACCTTCTTCTTGCTCTCTATGGCGAGAATACACTCGCTGGCAGCAACTTTGAGTTCCCATCAGCAAATGGTACATACGAGCTGATCGCAGAGAACGCTCTTTCAAATGAGGATATCGCTATCCTTAAGCTGGCTACCACTACTCTGGAAACTTATACTATTCCAGATGTACTTCTTACCGAGAAAGGTGCGGCAGCAGGTCAGGTTTATTTCTCTATAGCTCCAGCTGATGTAAATCTTGAGGGAGCTGAGTTCGCATTTGTAAACAGTCTTGATGACGAGGTCTTCACCCTTGACAGTATCCGTCCATGCGAGGAGCTGCTCACTTATGGTATGACCCGTGCTACTACTATATCTGAGAAGGCAATCAATGGTCTCTATGCGGCTGATGTATATCTCAATGCAGACAAAGTTGCTGAGTATACCATCGAGATTGATGGCTTTGCTGAGGCAGTTAAGGATGCATTCAAGGCTCTGAAGAACGGTCAGACAATCAACTATTCATCATTGAAGAGTGAGATTGTTAATCTTATAGGTGAGAGCAGTAAGATTGAGGCTGATGCTATCAAGGCTCTCTGGAGCGATGGCACCGAGTATCATCCTGTATATTCAAAGTTTGAGTATGGTGTAGCTGCTATTAAGCCGCTTGCTTACAATAACAACCTTCTTGATGGTGAGTTCAAACTTAAGGATCTGTTTCCGGCATTCTATCTTGAGGAGTTGGAAAATCCTGCTATCTCAACCGTTCCAGAGGTTCAGACTCTTGCTGATAAGCTGTCACAGATGATTGATGATCTCAACAGCAAGTATGTTGGTAAGATCAACAGCCTTATCAATAGAATCTACGGTAATGCTATTCTGAATAAGAGCATCAAGCCTGCTGCTCTTGTTCAGCCAATTCTTCTCTGCGCCGGTGATGATGAGAATCCTGTAATGGTAAGTATGGATAAGAATAATCCTACCAAGATTCAGATTGGTACCAACTACGATGATGAGGAGGGTGTTGTTCTTGTCGCTACATCTGCAACAACAGAGATGATTGCTCCTGCATTCAAGAAGTTCATCGGTGTTACTGATGTATTCTCAGGTACAGAGTCTGCAAAGGCTGGAGCAGCTGCTCTTCAGGAGGCTGCTCTTGACGCAAACCTTATGTCAAAAGATCTGGCCACTGTAGTAGATGGCTCACAGTCAGTATTCTCATTCAAGCCTCATTTGGTAAGAGGTTTCGACGGTTCATATATTTACGAGATTGTGTTCTCAGCTCTTGACTACGCAGGTCAGGCTATTACCAACAAGTATTATATTGAGATCGCTCACTAATATATAATAGGTGGTTCAAGATTAATTTTCATTCAGAGAGTCGGGCGCTTGCCCGGCTTGATGAATGAGATAATAAACGAAATTTGAATATGAAGAAATTAATATTTTCAGCTCTGCTCGCAGCATCATGCGTTGCAGTGTCCGCCCAGCAGGTGGAGAATGTCTTCAACCCGCACTGGTATGTCCAGGGCCAGTTTGGAGCACAGTACACCCTTGGCGAGCTGAAGTTTGGTGACCTTATCTCACCTACAGCACAGCTTGGCCTCGGCTATAATTTCACACCGGTAGTTGGTGCTCGTCTCAGCTTTAATGCTTGGCAGAGCAAGGCCGGTTCTCAGGACATCAATGGTAAGGACTATCAGTGGAAGTGGAATTATTATGCACCGGCACTTGATCTTACTGTTAATCTGAGCAACTGGTGGGGTGGCTTCAAACCGACCCGTACCGTGAACTTCGGCATCTTTGCAGGTATTGGCGCAAATATTGCTACCAGCAATGCAGAGGCAGCTACCGCAAACAGCCAGATTATGTCAGCTCTTGCTACCTCAAACCAGTATCTTGAGAATCTTTGGGATGGCACAAAACCATTCTTTATGGGCCATTTCGGTGCAAATGTTGATTTCCGTCTTAGCGACAGAGTAGCTCTTGGCATTGAGCTTCAGGCTGCTACCCTCAGCGATAAGTACAATTCAAAGAAGGCTGATAACCTTGATTGGTACTTCAACGCTTTGGCTGGTATTAAGATCAACCTTGGCAAGACTTATTCAACAAAGACCATTCCTGCTCCTGTTCCAGTAGTATCTGAGAAGGTAGTAGAGAAGATCGTTGAGAAGCCTGTTGAGAAGATTGTTGAGAAGAAGGTTATTGAGCCTCTCCGTATGGACGTGTTCTTTATGATTTCCAGCACTACTATCTCACAGTCTGAGATGCAGAAGGTAAGACAGATTGCTGATTACATGAACAAGTATCCAGAATCAAAGGTTCAGATTACCGGTTATGCTGATAAGGGTACTGGTAACGCTACAATCAACAGCAAGCTTTCTGAGAAGCGCGCTGCAGCTGTTGCCGAGGCTCTTAAGAACAACTACGGCATTGCAGAGAACCGTATCAGCACAGACTTCAAGGGTGATACCGAGCAGCCATTCGAGGAGCAGGTACTCAACCGCGTAAGCATCTGTATTGCAGAGGTTAAGTAATTAATTCTATAATATTGTCCGTATATTTTCCACCTTGTTGTGGGGATATACGGACAATTTTCTTTATTTAAATGCTTATGAGAAAGACTCTACTCTCTCTTTTCTTCCTTCTGTCGTTTCTTCCGTCCTCTGCACAGTTTGTAGGTGACGGGTTTTATCGCGTAATGAATTACGCAACGAAGCGTTATATCTATGTAAAAGATAACACAGGCAGTATAAACATTTCTGCCATTACTGCAGAGATGGGTGCTGTCCAACTTTGGAAAGGTTATGAGAAAACTGTGTCTGATCCTGCTTCCATTATCTATATCAAGAAGTATTCTGGCAAACAATATGACTTAATATCACAGGGTGTAGGAGTTCATTCCATGATAGGGTATTATGTCCAGGTTTATGAAAACTCAGACTTGACATATAAAGTCTATGCAGAAGGCTTGTATCTTGATGACGATACTTTCAGCGATGATGACAGAGGTTATCTTGGCACTAAGCGCAAAGGAGATTATAGGCTCTGGAATGTATTCCCAGTAGATACAAAGGATAATTATTTTGGTATTAAACCGTCTGTTGTGGCAGAAGGCAGAAAATTCAAGCCGTTCTTTGCCGATTTCGCATTTTCCTTTGCCGATTCCGGTATGAAAGTATGGACTGTGGATTCAATTGTAAACAATGCTGTCATAGTATCTGAGCTTAAATCTGAGATTATTGCCGACAATACTCCGGTTATTATTGAATGTACCAACAATAATGCCTCATCAAATAAGTTGAATCTATTTAAGAGCACTGGTGAGCAGCCTGCTGCAAATATGCTCAAGGGGGTTTATTTCAATAACCCAAGCAGATCGATAGTGTCAAAGGATTGCTGTACTGAGTATAATCCAGCTACA
Source organism: uncultured Bacteroidales bacterium (assembly GCA_937898885.1). Taxonomy (GTDB): domain Bacteria; phylum Bacteroidota; class Bacteroidia; order Bacteroidales; family Bacteroidaceae; genus Colenecus. The sequence goes on from CALDKD010000095.1 coordinate 53,290, forward strand.
ATGCGTGTGCTTGGCGTTATGTCTAATGGCAAACTTGGCTACATTAAGTCTGATCAGAAATATCTGGAAGCTAATGAGTCTTACCTTGTTGTTCCAGAGGGGGCCGCTGATGAGATGCCCGTTTTTACAGCCGATGAGTATGAGTTATATAAACAACAGTTGGAAAACGAGCGGCAACAATTATATGAATCTCTGTATCTTGGTTATAATAATGCTTTGAGCAGACTGAGTGATCTGGACTCATATATAAAGAGCGAGTGCAGTGATGTGGCATCACAGTTCACCGATGCCATCAATACACTGTCAATGACGTTGGAAGAGTTTCCGATAATACTTAATGAATCTTATGCAAACTATACTCTTGCGCAAGATTACTCTTATCTCAAGGATAAGCTGGACAATATATTGTATTTGATCTCGGTTACTCAAGAACAGGCAAAAGAGGCTGAGGAAGAGTATATCCATTCCTCTGTAAGCTCAGTTACAATTGTTAAAGACAATGTCATCCTTGATCTTACAGGGCATCGTTTAGACAAAATAACAAGACCTGGCGTTTACATTATTAACGGCAAGAAAGTCTTGATAAGCAAGCCTTAATGATACTTGACAGTTAAATAAAAGCAGGAGACCATTCAAGGCCTCCTGCTTTTTTATGAACTTATTTCTCCTTAAAACAATCTGTATGAGATGCTGGCGTTTAATATTGGGAATACCTTGAATGGCTTTATTATTTCAATATAATTGTTTACCTGTCCCCATATATTGGTCAGTTCGCCTATAATCTCAGTGCCGTCGTGTGTATAAACCTTAGGCGTGCCTCCCCAGAACAGCACACCGGCATTGACTGCGAAACTCAATCTCTGCGAGTGGCCTATTGTTCCTGTGTAGCCTGCGCCCAGATATGGCTTGAATGCATTTACATCAAGTGTAGCCTTGACCATATTGTCTTGGTCTGGAACCATCATATAGCGCGTGCCATCTTCCTTGAAATCACCCACATGCATACCCATACGGCCAGCTTTGAGTATCATGTCACAGATATCTGGCGGCAACTCCAGATCCTCAACAATACCTTCCTCTCTCTCAACCTTTCCGTAGATGTTGTTGTATATGCTTACGGCCAACAGCGATGCCATATCCTCTGTTCTGTTGTACGCTTTTCCAATGCTGGATTTGCTCAGATAGAATCCTGCAGAGAAATACCATTTCTTGTTTCTGAACGGATATACATCTGCTATCAGCTTGAAGTTGTTGAAGTGGGGCTCTCCAATCATTTCAATCTCATCATCAACCTTCAGTCCGGTAATCTGCTCCATATATCCGGCCATGCGGTCAAAACGGGTCTCTATGCGATTGCCGTCCTTGTCGTACTTGCTTTCAATTGAGTCTCCTACCTGTATCTGGAACCTCATATTGTACTCGAAGTGAGGAATGAAGTCAAATCCCATTCTCAGAGCAACATAATCAGATATATTGGTGCCAAGCTCAATGCCGATGCCAGTGCTGCCAAGGTTGACTCCTATGTCAAGACGCCTGAATGGGTAGTTCCTTAAATCCGGGCCACACACTCTTCCAATAAGTCTCTCATCTATCTGTACAGGCGTATAGGTTACGTTTGATTCTTGGCTCAACTCCGAGACTTGAGCACTGGCAGCCAATACGCTGATTGCCGATAGCGTGAGTGTCAGTATTCGTCTTCTCATAAATAAATGTGTCATGCAATATATGTACCGGCTACTGTATCGCCTCCGTGTCCGGTCCAGTTGGTATGGAAGAACTCGCCTCTTGGCTTGTCTGTACGCTCATAGGTGTGCGCGCCGAAGTAGTCGCGCTGTGCCTGCAGCATATTTGCCGGCAGACGGTCGCAACGGTATCCGTCGTAATACTCCAAAGCTGCGCTCAGGGTAGGGGTGGGGATTCCGTTCATTACCGCCAGAGCTATAACCTTGCGCCAGCTCTGCTGTGCGTCGGCCAGTTTCTGACAGAAATAGGAGTCGAGCATAAGGTTTGCCAATTCAGGATTCTTGTCAAATGCATCCTTTATCTTGCCCAGGAAGACGCTGCGGATAATGCATCCTCCGCGCCACATAAGAGCTATGCCGCCGTAATTGAGATTCCAACCGTATTCTTTTGCGGCAGCGCGCATCAACGCATATCCCTGAGCGTACGATACCACCTTCGAGGCAAATAATGCCTTGCGCAGATTCTCAAGCATCTCAGCCTTGTCTCCATCGAACAGAACCGCCTTTGGCCCGGCAAGAACCTTGCTTGCGGCTACGCGCTCTTCCTTCTGCGCTGACAGACAGCGTGCGAATACAGCCTCGCCAATAAGTGTAAGAGGAATACCCTGGTCAAGTGCGGATATGGCAGTCCATTTGCCGGTTCCCTTCTGGCCGGCGGTGTCAAGTATATAGTCAAGAACGTACTTGCCATCCTCGTCCTTCTTGGCCAGAATGTCGCGTGTAATCTCAATCAGATATGAGTCAAGGTCGCCCTTGTTCCACTCAGCGAACGTCTGGTGCATCTCCTCGTTGCTCATTCCAAGCACATCCTTCATTATCTGGTAGCACTCGCAGATAAGCTGTATGTCGCCATACTCAATGCCGTTGTGTACCATCTTGACAAAGTGGCCTGCGCCACCCTCGCCAACCCAGTCGCAGCAGGGGCTTCCGTCCTCAACCTTGGCGCAGATGCTCTGGAATATCGGCTTCACTATAGGCCAGGCCTTTGGTGAGCCGCCGGGCATCATACTCGGGCCCTTCATGGCGCCTTCCTCGCCGCCTGATACGCCTGTGCCGATGTAGAGCAGACCCTTGCTCTCAACGTATGCGGTACGTCTTGCTGTGTCCGGGAAATGGGTGTTGCCACCATCTATGATTACATCGCCTGGCTCCAGCATTGGAATCAGCTTCTCAATGAAATCATCCACAGCCTGACCGGCCTTCACCATCAGGAACACCTTGCGCGGGCGCTTCAGTGAGGCTATGAAGTCCTCAAGTGTCATAGCGCCATAAATGTTCTTGTCCTTGCCGCGGCCGTTCACAAACTTCTCAACCTTCTCTACCGTGCGGTTGAATACGCTTACGTGGAATCCCTTGCTCTCCATATTGAGCACCAGATTCTCTCCCATAACTGCCAGGCCGATAAGGCCAATGTCTGAAATCTCCTTCATTTCTGTATCTGTTTATAGTCCTTTATCTCAATTTAAATCCAATTTCTCTCAATGCCTCTGCCTGTCCGGGGGTGGCATTGACAAGGCTTATGGTGAAAGCCGGGAACTCACGTCTTACAGGGTAGTCTGCCCGTTGCCTCTCAAACGATGCGGTATCCTCCCTGAGGCGTCTGTCATCGTCAAGTATGTTGTAAGTGTATAGAATGGCCTCGGAAAGTACCTCCTGCAGGCTTTTGCCCGATGCGTCCAGCCTGAACTCCACAGGTTGCTCCGGCAGAGGAATCTCCCGGACCTTCCAATCCTTGCAAGGCAGGTCAAGTGCCCTGGCCACAGCCTGAACGCTCATCCAGGTTCCATTGGCTTTCCCGTCCAGTGAGTAGCCGGCTATGTGTGGCGTGCCGGTGAACAGCATTCCAAGCAGCTCAGTATCTATATCAGGCTCTCTCTCCCATACATCCAGCGATGCGGCCTTCAGCCTGCCATCCTGTAACGCAGCCTTCAGGGCATTGTTGTCAACCACCTCACCGCGTGAGCTGTTAATAAGAATCTGCTCCTTGCGCATTGACGCAATACGGCCGGCATCGAACAGATGATATGTGGTATCCTGTCCTGTGCGCTGAAGCGGCACGTGGCAGGTTATTATGTCGGACTTGCTGATTATCTCATCAAGGCTGACAAAGCCTTCCGTGCCCTCCTTGCGGGCGCGTGGAGGATCGTTCAGCAGAACCTTGAAACCTAAGACTGACGCAATGCGGGCCACCTTGCTTCCCACATTTCCCACGCCTATCACTCCCAGAGTCTTGCCCTTGCAGTCAAAGCCGAACTCTCTGGCCATTGTCACCAGCAGCGATGCCATGTACTGCTGCACAGACCAGGAGTTGCATCCCGGTGCATTTGTCCAGCCGATGCCGTTCTTATCGCACCATTCGGTATCAATGTGGTCAAAGCCTATGGTGGCTGTGGCTATCATCCTCACGGAAGAGCCTTTCAGCAGACTCTCGTCGCATTTAGTCCGTGTGCGCGTAATCAGCGCGTCGGCATCGCGCACCACATCGGGTGTGGTATCCTTGCCTGGCAGATAAATCACATCGGCATAAGGCTCAAACGCGCCTTTCAGGAACGGAATCTTATTATCGCAAACAATCTTCATATCAAAAGTATTAATTGAATCTCTCAGGCACAGCCCACAGTCCGAGAGCCGGGTTGGAGATATAGTAAATCTCCTCGCCGTCAGGCATAATGTTCCAGCCATCCCTAAGTGTGTCCGGTCTGTATCTGGCAATGACACTCTCCAGACTTCCGTACAGGAAGCCCACACCCTCAATCTCCTGTCTTGTCACATCGTGGCCCGGGCAGTATGTAATCTTGAAACGTCCCTCGCTTGAGCCGTGAATCAGGTGAGCGGCCGCACCAAGATTGGCCTGCAGGTCCTCATTCTCCTTAACGGCCTTCAATGTGGCAGGGGTACCCTTGTATCCGTATTTGCGTATCAACGCATCAATGGCCTTGTCCTCGCCGAACTCGCGCAGGGCTGGGGCCATGATTATAAGCTCCGCATCATCGGCAAGCGCCATACGTGTGCGGTATATTGCCTTGTTGCCCAGCCAGGTGCTCTTGAACTCCTCCGGATCAAGCCATACCAGACATTTCCGTACAGGCTTCTCCAGCATAATGAAGTTTGCCTCAAGCGCAAGCTCCGACGCCAGCCTGAAGCATTCAAAATCATCGCCTATGAAAAGGCCGCGGAGTCTCATCTGCCCCTCCTCATCCTTAGACAGCACAGTCTGGATATAGACAATCGGCAGGTTTTTTATGAAATGCTGTGAGGCGTACTCCATAACATCGCGCACAGGACTCTTGGCACGGCCCATAATGCGCTCCATACCGTATGTGGCTCCCAGATAATGACTCTTGTTGATGCCCTCGGCGCCTCCCACGCCAACAAAGATGTTCTTGTTGTAGTTGGCCATACCGATAACCTCGTGAGGCACCACCTGACCAATGGAGAGTATCAGGTCAAACGACGGGTCCAGCAGCAGCTTGTTCACCTGCGCCTTCCACGGATAGCATACACGGCCCTCCGAGACCTGGCTTACATATTCAGCCGGAACCTCGCCTACGGTCACCACATCGTTACGCCAGTCGTGAACACGGAAAATCTCTCTTGGCGTATGTCCGAACATCGTGGAAATCTGTTGGTCTGTCATAGGAACGTGCGTTCCCAACGCCGGCATGACATCGGTCAGCGCCTGCCCGTAGTAGTCATAGACCATCTCCGTAATAGGGCCGGCGTATGAGTTGGCTCTGGTAAAGTCGGGTGGGAGGGCAAGCACGCGTCTCTTGCGTCCCATTCCGTCAAACACACTCTTTAGAATGGCGCGCACCTCATCAGGTGTGATGATATCCTCCTTTGAGCCTCTTGCAAAATAAAGCATCGCTTATCTCTTTACACGTGCATTGCCGGCCCATACGCTCCATACCTGCTCCTCATCGGCTGGCTGTGCGTAATCGGTAAGGAATGTAGTTGCCAAAGCACCGGTAGCCCATCCGAACTGAATCCATTTCTCAGGTTCCCAGCCCTTCAGAATGGCGTAGAGCATACCGCCTACAAAACCGTCGCCTCCGCCTATGCGGTCCAGAACATGTATGTTCCTTGGCTCAACCACGTGCCAGGTATCGCCCTCAAGCATAATGGCGCCCCAGTTGTGACTGTTGGTATTCTCAACCTGACGCAGAGTAGTGGCGAACACCTGTGCGTTCGGGTACTGTTCCCTGACCCTGCGTATCATCTCCTTGAAACCGTCAATCTTGGCCGATATGTCCTTGCCTCCTGCCTCAGGCCCCTCAATGCCAAGACAAAGCTGGAAATCCTCCTCGTTGCCAATGAGTATATCGCTTATGCCGCATATCTCCGAGAAGATGTCGTGCAACTCCTGCTCGCGTCCCTTCCAGAACGATGCGCGGTAGTTCAGGTCAAAGCTGATGCGTGTGCCATATCTCTTAGCCGCCCGGGCAATCTCCAGGCAGAACCGGCTCGTCTCCGGACTCAAGGCTCCGATAAGGCCGGACAGATGTACTATCCGCACACCCTCCTGACCAAATATGCGGTCCAGGTCAAAGTCCTTCACGCTGAGCGTGCGGCCAACCTCGCCCGCACGGTCGTTCCATACGCGGGGACCGCGTGAGCCGTATCCGCTGTCAGCCACATTAATCTGATGGCGATAACCCCACGGGCCACCCTGAGGCACATCCACACCCTCAAAATCCATTCCACGGCTGCGCAGGTTAGCCTTGATGAACTGTGAGAACGGACTTCCCTCAACAAATGTGGTGAGAACCTTTACCGGCATACCTAAGTACGATGCTATGCTTGCCACATTGGTCTCGGCGCTTGTTGCCTGAACGTGAAGCACATCGCTGCACTGAACAGGCTGGCCATTCTCAGGCGTGACGCGCAGCCCCATACTTGTAGGAACCAGAAGCGCGTACTTGCAGTTATCTCTGAGCTTGATTTCCATATCTATATACTCTTTTCTTGTTATTAAACTGCAAAGATAGCGAAAAGAGTGCAGGCCAACCCAATTTAGGCTTGCAAAGTAACAGATTGCAGGTGAATTTCATTAAAACCATACAGGTCCGGCCCAACTTTATTAACAAATAAAAATAAGGTGAGTCACAATAATAATGATATGTTAAAGTTTTTTATATATTCGCAGGGAAATTGCATTACCTTTTAAATAACAAGATAAAATGAAGAAAGTATTCTATTTGTTACTCGGCCTGGTTCTTGCCAGCTGCGGTACAAAAGTAAAGGAGTGTCCTATCCTCACCATCGAGGGCGGACAGGTTCAGGGCGTTGCGGCTGAGCTTCAGGATGTTTTCGTATTCAAGGGCATCCCTTACGCTGCTGCTCCTATCAAAGAGTTGCGCTGGAAGGAACCACAGCCTGTTACCCCTTGGGAGGGCGTTAAGGTTTGCGACAGATTCGGCAACCCGAGCTATCAGCACATCCAGTACAAGGGTGGCTACTACACAGAGTGGGGTTACGGTGACGAGGCTCCGTTCTCAGAGGACTGCCTTTATGCAAACGTATGGACCAAGAAGCCTGGTCAGACCGATGCCAAGCTGCCGGTTGCCCTGTGGATTCACGGAGGCGGCTATCGTGAGGGATTCGGCACAGAGCCTGAGTTCGATGCTCAGGAGTGGGCTGCCAAAGACGTTGTATTGGTATCAATCAACTATCGTCTTGGCGTATATGGCTTCCTGACACATCCGGAGCTTTCAGCAGAGAGCGAGCACGGTGTTTCCGGCAACTATGGTATTCTTGACCAGATTCAGGCACTGAAGTGGATCAAGGCCAACATCGCACAGTTCGGTGGTGACCCGGACAACGTTATGATTTTTGGACAAAGCGCAGGTGGCGGCAGCGTACGTACACTTTGCGAGTCTCCGCTGGCTCGTGGCTTGTTCCACAAGGCTGTCATTATGAGTGCCGGTGGCCTTACCGTTCCGCAGCAGGGCGGTATGGGCATGGGAATGGGTATGGGTATGCCGCGTGGCGGTATGCGTATGCCTGCCGGTGGTTTCCCCGGTTTCCCAGGCTTCGGCGGTGGTGCAGCAGAGCCTAAGCTTGCCGCATACAAGGCTCCGGAGGCTCCGGAGGGCCTGAACGCACTGCAGCGTGCAGAGTTCAACACCAAGGTCGTTATGGACTGGGCTGGCTACAACACACTTCAGAAGATGCGTAATGCCGATACCGAGGCTATCCACTCAGTAGGTACCATCTACAACTCAGCTACCGGTAACTTCGGAAACATCACCGGAATGCCAATCGTTGACGGCTATGTATCACTTGAGAGCTTTGACGAGGCTGCCATTGACGGTACTCTTGCCGATGTTCCTTATATGGTAGGCTACACTCTTAACGATATGGGCAATATGTCGGCCGGTATCGCCGCATTCTGCCAGAACCGTCAGGAGAAGGGCAACAAGGCCTGGGCTTACGAGTTCGCCCGCCCTCTGCCGGATGATGGCTCACACCCGGAGGTTACACAGCGTCTTAAGGGTGCCTTCCACTCATCAGACCTTTGGTTCGTATTCAAGTCTCTGAAGCACTGCTGGAGGCCTTGGACACAGGGCGACTGGGATCTGTCAGAGAAGATGCTGACCGCTTGGACAAACTTTGCAAAGTACAGCGATCCTAACGGTGCCAACGGTGGCGACTGGACACCTTGCACAAAGGAGTCTCCTAAGTTTATGGTCTTCAAGCTTGACGCTCAGGATCAGGAAGCCTCAGCTCTTGGCGAGCCTATCACAGAGCTCGGCTATTAATCAGTGCTGAATATACAATAAAGGTGGGTCAGGGGGACAGGTCCCTTGACCCGCTTTTCTTTCACCTCACTTTGCGAATATTGTACCAACATAGAGAGCCACACCAACAAGGGATGCAGAGCGTTTCGCTACTGCCGTCCGCAACATAGACAACTGGCTGGTGGAGTAGGGTCAGAGGGGCAAGTCACACAAAAAAAGTGGGTCAAGGGACTGCCCCTGACCCATCTTTGACCCATTATGATTCGCGTTATTGTACTTGGAAAGTCCTGGTTATTATCTCGCTGCTGCCATCGGTATAAGTGATTTCCGCTTTGAGAGTATGGAGGCCGCTGGTAAGAGAGGACCCGTCAATGTATCCGTTTCCCGCTACAGAATTGCTGTCCAGATACCAGAATACTGACGAAAGTGCCTTATGGCCCAGACTCAGTCCTGGATATAAATTCTGACCGGCAGACACTGTGGCCGGTATCTCTATCGTAGTGATGTCCACTACACCTATTGATCCTACAATATAATTGCTGCCTGGGCTCCAGTTATACGAAGTGCCGGCTGTTGTTACCCAATTCTCGCCATTTATGTTGGTTCCGCCACTCTCTACAGTGTAGCACATACAAATCCTGTTGCCAAATTTAATATCCGAACTTGAAAGAGTACACGGGAATGTCAGGAAATCTGTATCGCTGTTGTTATGATAGTATGAGCCAGGGGAAAGTGTGATACGTCGTTCTTTTTTTTCTGAAATAATCTTTATTATGTCACCATCACTGTCAACAAGCGCGATATTCATTTTCCCTGAATAAACTGCATCATTAGAGCAGTGAATTGCTGACACAGTCACATTAAAAATAGAATTGGCTATTATGGAACCACTTGATATGGTAAGACCCTCTGTGTCATATTTGTCTGAGTCATACAATCTCAAGCCACCAATTTCCAGCTGGCTGCTACCAGACTTATCCGGTACCAGCCCGAAGATAGCAGAATCATTGCTGCTATAAACACTACCTTCAACCTCACCGCTTGCAGGCCCAAGATAGCAAACCGCGAACCACGCATTGAATTTGCCTCCCCAGCCAAAGTTTATATGGATTTGATTGTTGTTCTGATTGTAGCCATCACATACAAACGCATGGCTACCTTTTTTAATAAGGTTCTTGCCTGTGTATAGCAAAGGATGTCCCGGGCTCTCTTTAGTGCCTATCTCGCTTTTTATCATTTCAAGCCATTCCTGATTGGTATAATTACTGCGATAAAGCTGTATGGCAGAGTTGGAGTATCCCATATAAGTGGCCATAGCGCCTTTCGCATCAGATGTGATTGCACCAGATGCACTTGCACCGTAATCCATCTCAACCATAGCACCACATTTATGAATGATATCCGCAACCGTAGATTTTAAAGCATCATTCCATTCGGTAGGGTTTTCCCATTCTTCTATCTTGGCGGCATTAGTCAAAGGCAGTTCGTTCCAATTGTAAGTGGCGTTGTTGTCAATTGCTGGATGCGTTGTGGTGTTATTATTATCATCAATATAATTATAAGCCAGAATAGTACCGGTAGTACTCGTAGGCCAACAGTGGTAACGCATTATAATAGCCATTGCAGTTGCCACACATCCTGCGTAAGTTGGTTTTCCATTAATAGTCGGGCAAGCACTATTGTATGGGGCACTTTGATTCCAATTAGCAGTTTTAAGCAACACCTCTCCGCCGTCAGGCTCTGCGCCGCCTACCGGCCTTGGTAAATGTGAGTGTACCTCCGCCCATTTCTGTCTTACCTCGGCATGCTGAGGGCGTTTGGCGCGCCGGGCCTTGTTGATGTCGTACTCCACCGTGCCTAACAGCGAGCGCATATTGTCAGGCATATCCTCTGCGTTGAACGTGCCGTCGCCCTGCATAATCACAGGGGTGGCGCAGTCTTCAGCCGCAATTATTGCCCATTTGCCATTGCCGTTCACCACGTAGAGGGCTGGGGCAGTGTCAGCCTTCTGTAACACGTGCAATTCCTTGCACTCGTAATTGGCCTTATTCGAGCCAAGAAACCTTGCCGCCGCCTCCCTGGCCGTACTTTCAGAGACAACATCAGCAAAAGAAACTATAGAGAGCAGCAAGAATGCTGCAAAAGTAGCAAGCCTTCTCATACTTAAATCCTAATAATATAACCTTGTGTTCCCGACAAATCCTCCAGCCACACGCAGTTGCCATCTTTCTTGGCAACAGTCAACGTGGGCTCTGTCACGGTTCCGTTGATGTTGACACTCGCACTATAGGCCTCACCTACGGCAATTGCCGAAGGTGTAACGTCAAGGAGTTTGATTATTACATAATCGTTATTCAACAAATTCAAAATCTTGAATTCTGTATAGCTGGAACTGCTTCCGTTTGTTATCTGCCATTCAGTATCATCTTCAACCACCTTTACAGGCGTAGGGGCATCCGTCCCTGACGAAAATACTCTATCATATACGCCAAAACAAGTGGCATTATTAAGGAACAGATTGTCTGATACATTAATATTTGCTGTATAATAGTAACCTTCCTGAATAATCTTCGCATCACCGGCTACCTCATATAAGCACGGAATTTCTGCGGCATTAGTCACCTCAACCTGCATATTAGTGTATGTACCCGCAGGAATGGCAATAAAGGCTGTAAGTGTGCCATCTTTACTCACTTCAATACCAGCATCTCCGTTTAACGTCATAGTCAGAACATCGTCGGCATTCCTGTCTGGAGTAACCGTGCCATCTGTCAGATTGATGGTGGCGCTGCCTGCTACACCCTCGTCGGCCCTCACGCTTATTGACTTGAAAGTCTCATTTTTCGGAGTGGCTATGGTAATCTTGAGCCAAGCTACCTTATGACTATATTGAAATTTACCTTTGCTATCAGTAATACTTGCCTGAGCCCAACTGTAGTCGTAAGCTGCCAGATGGGCGGCAGAGTTATTGGCTGTCTGGTTCTGCCCGGTGAAAGAAAGAGTCACACTTTCGCTTGACGTTGCATTCTGCGATGGATAAAGCGATACGTATTCGCCATCGCGTATAGAAAAGTTTTCCGTCTGGAAATCCGCACTTGAGCCGTTTTTCTCATCCGGCGCCAGACTATATGTCATATAGGTCTCATAATTTCCTTTGGCAAACACGTTGACCTTATCGTCCTGAGCAAAGGAGAACTTGAAATCGTTTGACAAAGCCTTGGTCTGTGCGCCATCGCCGCACTCTGGGTTTTCCAACACCGCCACTACACCATCACCTGCCTCTGAAATGGCAACAATATCCTGCCTTGCACACGTCCACAACATAGCTGTTGCAGCAACACAAGCCCACTTAATATATTTTATTCTCATAACTGTCTCTGATTATAATGGACCACCATTCTGTCCGTTGCTTCCCGAAGCAGAATATCCCGTACCGTACGAGAATCCCAACACGTAGGTGTTTATTTTGCCGGCTTGCCACTCTCCAGACTTCAAGGTCTTTGCAAATTGCACGTTGGTACCGTTTATTTTGGCCCGAACGGATATAGTGACATTGGCAGATGACAATACCTGCGGTATAAGCAGGAAAGGTTCGCCTATTACCTGCGATGTACTGTTCACGCTGATATATTCGCCTGTTGATGGCCGCAACTGTACGGTTGTTGTGCTTGGGTCTCCCTCCGGTGCTGTCCAGGTGAAGACAGAGCCGTCCGTAGCATTCTGTACCGCGGTGCCTTTGTAATATACACCACTAACGGTTATCTCTGTGAATTCTACATTATTTGAGGTTGCATTCTCAAAAGAACCTTTTTTGAGTACCAGGGCAGTGAGCGGGTGGTAAAAAGTAAACGACGCCACACCATTGTTGCCCGTGCCCGTGTAACATCCCATAAGAATGTCTGTCTGGGCTGAGGCGTCTTGCGGAACTGTGTAAGTGAGATTGGCCGATGTACTGCTCCCGCTTGTCCAACTGGCAACACTTGCCGGCAGATTGGCGGCCGCAAAGAAAGTAACACTTCCTGATGCAGGCCACTGGGGTGAGTCAGCAGGCTGCCACTTTGAATTTGTAGTATTATACCCGATATCAGCTGGATTACCCTCGGTAGCAGGATAAAAACGCTCAGAGTCTTTCCACGAAATAAGCTTGAAACTTTTTTGGGTATCGTAAGGTATAGAACTGCTTGAATTGTCATTTATCAGTGTGCCCTTGGTCAGTGCCTGCTCGGCAATACCAGCTACCCGCACATCGAAACTCACCCTATTGTCATCACTTCTGACCAGCTCATCGTCTTTGTCGCACCCCACGCAAAGGAGTAGCGGCAAAGCAATCAGAACCACGTAGCCTATACCTCTCATTATACTGCTTTAATTAATATATGGCAAATATACACAAATAAAGTCTATTCCTTCCGTTTTCTTAACATTTTTGCTTAATTCTAAAAAATCAGATAATCAGCCAGTGCACCGGCCTCACGCCGGAGCAGATTGCAGAGCTCTGACACTAACCGCATTTACAAGAATGTTCCCGGCCTTTGCAGTAAGACCGGGAACGTTGCTTTTTATAGCTAAAGGCACTATCAGATGGCATTGCAACAAAGGCGGCCTGTTAGCGGAGCGTGAGTTTTACAGCGCTTTTATCTCATCAATGGAAAGTCCGGTACATTGACTGATCAGTTCAGTATCAGTGCCGGCCTTTTTTAATTTCTGTGCGGTTTCGATAAATGCTTCTTTCCGGCCTTCTTTCCGGCCCTCTTTCCGGCCTTCTTTTAAGCCTTCTTTTAAGCCTTCTTTCCGGCCTTCTTTCCGGCCTTCTTCACGGCCAACGGTTCGCCCAAGCTTATTTCCCTTGTCGATTGCGGCCTCAAGTTCTGCCGCACGGTCAAGCTCTGCATGGAACTTGGCCAGGTATTCCATCTGTTCCTCGTATGTCATGGCGGTAAAGTTAGAAATATCAAACAGTTTCTCCAAACCTTTACCAAAAAATTCTTCAGGAACCGACTTCAGCGACCCCATATTCCGCAGCAGCCATATCATCCTGTCGGCCAGAGTGCCAAGGCTTGCCACATCCTTGTTGAACTTGGGCAGCTCAACGGTCACGTAGTGCACGTTGTCGGTCAGGGTCTTGCTTATGTCGCTGTCGTTGCGTATGCAGAAGCTGTTGATGACGCTGTCAGTGGTCCTGTCTATGTCCAGGCAGAAATCCATTATGGCTATGATGTACAGCGGAGCCAGCTTGTATTTCTTTTTGCCGCTACGCACCTGCTCGCGTATGGGATATGTGGAGTAATATACCAGACGGTCGTTGAAATCCTTCTTCTCGGCCAGCTGCATCTCAATGACCACAGTCTCGCCGTCCTCGGTCGTCGCCTTGATGTCGAAGACTGTCTTCTTGTCATTCTGGCTGTCGCCCTCGTTCTCCTGATTGCCCAGGGTCAGCGTCCTGACGTGCAGCTCGGGCAGGATGCTGTCAATGAGCATCTTCAGCAGCTCCTCGTTGCCGGGTGTCGCAAAGACGCGCTTAAATGCGAAATCTACACGAAGGTCAATGAACCTGATGCCCTCATCATTGGGATTGATCACTTCCGCAACCGGTGCGGATACTTCTTGCTTTGACTTTTTCATAATAAAATGATTAAAAGTGTTTATGGTTTAAGTTCTTGGCGTACCAATTCATCAAACGCTGTGATTTCATGGCTTACCACTGCAAAGATAGCACGTAGTGTCAGAAATCGGACAATTTTCAAGTAAAACATTCTGTGAATTTTCGTCAAGGGCTTTTTCGGGTGAGCCGTACTACAAAGTGGGTCAAGGGGACATGTCCCTCTGACCCGCAGAGACTTGAAGACGCATAAAAATCCCACCTAGTGGGACTTTTTCCCCCCAGTTAGGGAATTGTTTTTTCCTAGTTGGGGATTGTAGTTTAACGACTTATGCTGACTACTTGGAGCTTTACTTGTAAACCAGGTTGCACTGGTAAATATCATTTTTTATTTTTCGCCAAATTTCCTCCATTCTTCCACCGAGGCTTGTAACAAACACTCGGACAGTACCTTACTGTGTGGAAGATACTTTTACCATCTTCCACCTATATTCCACCTGCTTCAACAGGCTTCCGAATGCCGTAATTCATATATAGTGGAAGATGTGTGGAAGATTCAAAAGACATCTTCCACCTTGCAACGCATATAGAATCTGTAAGTTACACGGCTCGGTGGAAGAATTGAAGAAAATCAATGAAAAATAAATTCTACAAATAAGAAGTCCTTAACCGTGCTGCCTTCAGGCGCCACCTATATCAATGTGACGTCTAATGTAATAGGTGAGCCGTTCCTGCTTATTCCCCAGACATTGTCATCGTCGGCAGTGTCACGATAACCGTTGAGGCCAAAATTGACGGTACCACCGATGTTACCTTTGCAAAGACATTGAGCTCCGGCGAATGGAAGGCCGGCCATATTAACACCTACACATTGGGATTCACGTTCGGTACTGGCTATTTGGCATCGGGAAACTCCGGACAGGATGGTGGACAATTATAATCAGAGACAGGAATGAGACTAAAAAAAAGCAACCTATGCGGGATGTGTGGCAGTTGCAATGGCTATAATAATGCGTCACCACAAATGGCCTGAAACAGGTACCGGTACTATTCCGTCTTATACATATAATAATAAAACCGCAACGGAAAAAGAAATTAACAACGAAGTCAAATTCGATTGGAAGTCACTGCCTTTGACTAATGCCGCTATAGCACAGAGGGACTTACCATCTCAGATGGTTCCATAGCGTCCGGTAGTACTTTTAATGTGACCGTGTCGGCTGTTAATTGCTTGAATGAGACAACATATTCAGGGAAAATGAGTATCGCGCTTGTTGACAGAGCTGGTGCCATAAAAAAGATTATTTCAAGCAAAAAACTTGATATCGAACTTGAGTATGGTTTCTACTATTATAACA
Source organism: uncultured Bacteroidales bacterium (assembly GCA_937898885.1). Taxonomy (GTDB): domain Bacteria; phylum Bacteroidota; class Bacteroidia; order Bacteroidales; family Bacteroidaceae; genus Colenecus. The sequence continues at coordinate 68,729 of CALDKD010000095.1, forward strand.
ACAGCGGTACCGGTACAGATTACCTGACATTCCCGTGTACTCTTTCAAGTCCGGAGGATATTAAATTTGGCAACAGAATCTGTATGTGCTACACTGTAACGAGTGGCGGACAAACCATAGATGGCGAGAATTGGGTAACAGCAGCCGGCACTTCGTATAACTGGAGCCCAGGCAGCAATTATATTGTAGGATCAATAGGTGTAGTGGACATCACTACGATAGAGATACCGGCCACAGTGTCTGCCGGTCAGAATTTATATCCAGGACTGAGTCTGGGCCATAAGGCACTTTCGTCAGTATTCTGGTATCTGGACAGCAATTCTGTAGCGGGAAACGGATACATTGACGGGTCCTCTCTTACCAAAGGCCTCCATACTCTCAAAGCAGTCATCACCTATACCGATAGCAGCAATGAGACTATAACCAGAACGTTCCAAGTGCAATAACCGCGCCAGTGCGGATCATAGCGGGTCAGGGGACCAGTCCCCCTGACCCAGTTGCTTTTTTATCCTTTTTTAATAACTTTGCACTGATTTTATTATCTTTACGGGGATGAGAAGAATAAAGAATGCGCTAATGCTTGCGGCAACGGTGTTGCTGTTTGTGTGTTGTGATAAGGAAAATCTGGTGTCACAGCGTAATGGCCGTGATATAAGTTTTTACGCCTGTGTGGCAGGCACCGGCACGGAGCAGCTTACCAAGGCCGATGTGATATGCTCCGACGCTGATACGCTCCCGCTGACGTGGACTATTACAGACGGTATAGTTGGTCAGACGGCACCGGGCACGCAGACGCTTACAAAGGGCGCTCTGATTAACAATGGCACCGTCGCGGAGCAATTAGGCTCAGCCTATTCGTTTCAACTTGTGTCGTGGACAGGCTCAACACAATTCTATCCTACTGAAGGCGTAGCCACAATATCTTACAACTCTTCCAAATGGCAGCCTTCTTCAGGTAATTCCCCACAATGGCCAGAGTCTGGAGACGTTACTTTCTATGCTGTCGCAAATCTTCCGTCAAGCGGCGCCAGCTGGACAAACACAAGCAACACGTCGGCCAATCTTACTTATACCGTTCCTGCAAGTGCGTCGGCTCAGAACGACATCCTTATGGGCTATTACAAAGGACAGGGCAACAACGGTACCGCCGAGCTGACATTCTACCATCCGCTTACGGCTGTGGTATTCAAAAAAGGTGCTTTTGATAATGCGTCCAGTTCAATAGAATTCAAGAAGATTACCTTGAGCGGTGTGTATGAAAGCGGTACTGCAACGCAAGAGCAGTCTGCTGGCGGCTCCGTTTTTTCATGGACCCCTGGAGCAAATACAACAACCGTAGAGTTGCTGCCTTCAGGCAACTATATCAGTGTGAACAGTACGTCCAATGTAATAGGCGAGCCGTTCCTGCTTATACCGCAAAGCCTTACATCTTCCAGCAGCGTCACCATAACCGTAAACGCCACTGTTGATGGTGTTGATGCCGTCTTCGCGAAAACCCTTACCTCCGGAGAATGGCAGGCCGGCAAGACCAACATATACACGCTGGGATTTGAAAACAATTTTCTGTCTGTGAAAGGTTCTGTAGCTATGAGTTTCAATGCGGTTACAGGTTCTAATTCATATTCCGTGTCCGCGACTGGTCCCTGGAAACTTCAGTATAAGAACAGTGGTGGCAGTTGGACAGATGCCGCATCCAACACTATTATTAATGATTGGGTTCAGTTTGACAAGGTGAGTGGTGTCGCAGGAGATGACATCGCTGTAACGGCAACGATATCGCCTGCGACAGATGCTGATCTTGAATATGAGACAATTACAGTTGCACACGATGAGATTCTGCGGAATAATGCCTCAAAAGGAACGGAGGAATTACCTTACGATTTGTCTATGAATGATATTTATGGCGCACCACGCTCGTCTGCCACAACAGCCAACTGCTATGTAATCAATGCTCCCGGCTGGTACGCTTTCCCCCTTGTGTATGGTAATGCCATTAAGAATGGTGAGGTAAATACATCGGCATATAACCCCAATAATGCCACGCTTTCCCCTACCTATTTACCGTGTTTTCTAAATGCATACAATGAGTGTATAACCAGTCCTTTTATAGAAGAGGATTTGGAATCCCACATTACGACGCCATTGACAGCAGCACCGCTGTGGGAGGACGTTGAAGACTTTGGTATTATTCCAGAGAGTGCTTGCAGCGTGCTGACCCAAAGCGAGGCAAAAGCAAAAGGACTTAGCTGCTGTGGTGATAATTGTGGTTACGTGATGTTTCAAGTCAGTAATTCCACGTTGACTCAGGGAAACGTGCTGCTGGCTTTGTATAATGGTGAGGATATAGTATGGAACTGGCATATATGGGCTACTGATGAGGATTTAACTTGTAAGAAGGTTACGAACGCATCGGGCACGCAGATTCAGATGATGAAACTCAATCTTGGATGGGTGGAAAGCAATAATGCATACAAATCTTATGTCGATGAGAAATCATTGGACATACGCTTTGTACTTACTGATGGAGAAGGTAGCATCATCAAAGAAGGTGAGCCGCTGGCCGTTACCAGAGAGCGATACGATTTTGAGAATGCATCTGTTGCCGGTTCTAATCCTACATATCAATGGGGCCGCAAGGATCCGTTTATCCGTGGAGATTTCAGTGCCGCAGGTTCTATTACTGAGCTTACTTCCGGGAATTATTCTTGTCACGGAATCACGGAGCCTTTTAGCGGAGTGCAGTTTGGTAAGGCTGATGGTATAGGACTAGATGATGCGATTAAGTATCCATACAAATTTTATCTTAGTAATAAATGGGAAAACGCGACATATTGGTATTTCACAGATGCTCTTAATCCTGACATTTACAATAATTTATGGAGTGCCTCTTCTGTAGCCTATGGAGATATGACGAAACCTGTGAAAACCATATATGATCCTTGTCCTCCAGGTTTTCAGGTACCCCAGAGAGATGCCTTTTCCGGTTTTGGAACAAGCATACATATTAGAAGTATGCTCAAAGGTGCTGATTTTTACACCGATAATACAAATACTGAAATAATATATATGCCAATTGCCGGGTATCGTTATTCACCAGATAATGGTTTTTTATATAATGATTATGATTATTACTGGACTGCCGTTCCGATGATAACATCCAGTAGCGATGGTACGCGGCAAAAACCAAATGGATTAATGATGTATCTTGCTAAATACGGTGACTGGTGGTACTGTATTTCCCAAGAACAGTTTGGTGCATCTGAAGGTTGCAGTATCCGGCCCGTAAAGGAATAAATATCAGTGGGGCACGGTACCTGTCCCTCTGCCCCGCGCGCTAATTGTCCGGGCGTAGTGTTGCTATACTGAATTCTTTTATATACATTTGCGGAAACAACATAAAATCA
>CALDKD010000096.1 GCA_937898885.1 uncultured Bacteroidales bacterium
ATATTATAATTCAAATCCTTGGTAAATATACGTTCTGATATGGTTAGGGCCGTATTCCAACTATGTTCCTGCTATTGTGCAGTTTACTCTGGTAGGACGAAGGAATACAGAGTATCATCCATCATATCCTGTCCTATCGATTTATCCTACTATTCGTAATGAATCTAATACTTGAATTCATCTGGCTTGGAGGTAATATTTATAGACATTGTCATTAATGTCCCTTGCTATCAATATCTGGTCATTTGAGTCAACTGATAATCTGCAAATAGATTCGTTAATACATATTTTTTTACAGAAACGTCCATTCCAAGTAAATACATGTATCTCCATCGGTTTTTCAACCTCATAAGATTCCCTAGAAGTTTGATTCATATACAATGCATAAACATAATTATCAGATGCCGCTATGTCGCAATAATATATCATCTTTTTATCATCGTCTTCATCGGGGTATGCAGGTTCCTGATATAGAGAACATGATGACCTCTGTCCGCTTTCCAGTGAAAGGAAATTTACCTGATTCATACGGCTCATGGCCAATGCTATCATTTGCTTTTCTCCATTTGCTTTCATTAAACTGCGATACTTGCCGAATGGATTATCTGTCGGTTTGTATAACTCTATTCGTCTGTTGTCTTTTCTATTATCAACAGATCTTATCACCAGTTCATAGTTATCAGGAGTTTCTTGCTCAAACACCATTAATGAGTCTTTTATCACTGATACATCAATCACTCTTTGTGAGGTCGGCTTTTTGTCTGACACAATGCACTTATTTGATTCAATTGAAGATTGTATATCAATAAATTTTATTGCTGCAGAATTTACATCATTTACTACAACAGTCTTAAAATCATATTGTCCGCACAGGCCCGTTCCATCAGTGAATTCATTCCCGGCACGCCCTATTTTGCCAAATGCGCTTATCTTTTTACCACTTAAATCAAATATGTTGAATACAAATGTGCTTTGTTCAAGACATTCAACAAGAATCAAATCATTAAACAACAATATATCATCTACCGACAATAACAAAGTGTCACTGGAAAGAACCTTTACACCTTTAATTGTATCTCCCCTTATTTCATTCTCAATACAATTATTCTTTGTTAGGAAAACATTTCTTTCCATTCTATTGCATGAAGCAAATGAGAATACAATAGAAAGCAGCAGAGGGGCAATTTTATTCATAAGTCTTTTGTTTATTGAAAACGAATCACTTCTGATTTGTATTGGGCCGTATAAAACATATGTTGTTTCTTAGTGATATAAAGTTACTTCAGTCTTAATCGTATCAGTGAGTCATTCCGGCAATTCCTTGACAATACCGCCATCAAAGAGATTCAGAATGCGGCTGGCGTACGATGCATCGTGGCGGCTGTGCGTCACCATGACTACGGTGGTGCCGCTCTGGTTCAGTTCCCCCAGCAGGTTCATAACCTCCTGACCGTTCACCGAGTCCAGATTGCCGGTAGGCTCATCGGCCAGAATCAGCTTTGGACCGGAGATTACGGCACGGGCAATGGCCACACGCTGCTGCTGGCCGCCTGACAACTGGTTTGGGAAGTGCTTCTCGCGGTGGCTGATGTTCATGCGGTCCATGACCTCCTGCACACGGCGGCGGCGCTCCTTCTCGGGCACGCCCATATAGAGCAGCGGCAGTTCTATGTTCTCGTACACGTTCAGCTCGTCAATCAGGTTGAAGTTCTGGAACACGAACCCTATGGTTCCCTTCCTGAGGTCGGTGCGCTGGTCTTCGTTCAGTGTGGCAACCTCGCGGTCCTGCAGCTTGTAGCTGCCCTCGGTCGGATTATCCAGCAGACCCAGGATGCTGAGCAGCGTTGATTTGCCGCAGCCCGAAGGCCCCATTATTGCCACGAACTCGCCGTCGGCCACTGTGAAGGACACGTCATTCAGTGCCCAGGTCTCAACTTCCTCCGTGCGGAAGATCTTCTTCAAACCCGTTACTTCAATCATAGTTGTATTGTTTATGTTGTGTTATTCGTTCTTGATCACCACCGAAGGATTCTCACTGGCGGCCCTGCTTACCCGGTGCAGCACTGTCAGGCTGATGACCAGAGCCATGCCGACAAGAATGAGCAGGTACAGCCACCAGCTTATGGCTGTCTGCTGCTCGTACTGCTGCAGCCAGCGGTGCATAATCATGTAGCCCACCGCAAATGCGAAGGCCGATGTCACGACAAGCATTCCGCCGTACTCCCTGCCGAATATCTTCAGGATGTCGCGCTTTCTTGCGCCATGCACCTTGCGCACAGCTATCTCACGGCGGCGTTCCTGACAGGCCAGCATTATCATGGACCAGATACCGAACAGGGCTATCAGAATGCACACGCCGCCCACAGCCATAATCATGTTGCGCAGATGGCGCTGGCTCCTGAGACTCTCAAAGAAACGGT
>CALDKD010000097.1 GCA_937898885.1 uncultured Bacteroidales bacterium
TTGTTCTACGGCGTCAGAGCCGCAGTATGATTTTTATAAAACTAACGAACTATTGCTTATTAGCTGGATATTAATATCTTTGCAACTGGCTTGTCAAATGCATTGACAAAGTGGAGAAAACCCGTTACACAAAAAGGACAAACAAAATAAAATCAAATAGTCAAATGAAGAAGATTCTTCTACTTTTCGCAGCCATTATGATGGCAAGAACAGGACTGTGTGCAGAGTTAGTAGATTATCTCTACCCCGTGTATAACACCGATGGTGTCCCTGCCAGCGGAATCAAAGAATGGAAAACCGCAAGTGTCTATGCTGCCGTAGTTACGAACGCTAGCACACTTGTTGATTGGGGCGATCCGGATGCAACAACCTGGTATGTCGTTACTGGCACTGACGTAAAACTCTTGAAAGGCGCAATCTGTGCTGGTAATGTCAACCTTATCCTTGCCGATGGGGCTAAACTCACCGCAACGGGCGAAAGGAATAGTGCCGGCATTCAAGTATCGCGCGAAGACTACTCGCTCACTATCTACGGCCAAGCTAACCAATCCGGTCAACTTGTAGCTAATGGAGATCAAGGTGCCGGTATCGGAGGTGGAGGAGATCGTAATGAATCCGGCTCAAACATCACCATCAATGGCGGTACGGTTATTGCAACCTCTTCGGAATTTGGTGCCGGTATCGGTGGAGGATCTAGCGGTAAAGGCTCTTACATCACCATCAATGGCGGTACGGTTACGGCAAATGGCGGAGATGAAGCCGCTGGTATCGGTGGCGGAGAAGGAAGTTCCGGCTCAAACATCATCATCAATGGCGGTATTGTTACGGCAAACGGTGGAGATGGTTGTGACGGAATCGGATCTGGTTTTGATGGTGGAGAGTCAAGCAACATCTTTGTAGCAGACGGAGTAAAAGTTATGACAAATGAGAGTGTGATAGCACATACTTCTTCAGATGATATTGCAAAAGATTTGGCTGGTAAGCAAAATGTTACTGCATTTGATTTAGCTCCTTACCTCAAAGCGATAAATGATGCAGCGGGAAATTACGAGGATGCAACGATAACAGGAATTGCAAATACCGCAGAGGCAAGTATTCTTGGGCAAACAACAGCAGATGGGGCAAGAGCAGTAAGCGACCTTGCCGTGGAAAAGATAAATGCAATAAAGGAGATACTGACATTGATTGCTGATGATACAAATGTCCGTAATACAACTTTCATATCTGAAATAATAACTAATATTGCTTCGGCTGTGTCAGTAAATGACGTTACTATAAATAAGTCACAGGCTGTGAATGAAATACCAGCATTCCTGGCAGGTCGCAGTTCTGCCCTCGGCTCTATGGGTACGAAGCAGGATGGGCCAGCAGTTGAGGTGATTGACCAGGACGATAACATTGTCATACTCTACAACCCGAAGAAGGTGAACTTCATCAAGGTAGAAACTGAAGAATAAAACGTAAACAAAAAGTCTCCAAGGGGAGATTTAGAGGTTTTTAGGAAATTAGTAATTATGAAGAAACTTATTCTATTCCTTGTTGCCGTATGCTGTGCGGCAATGATACAGGCGCAAGGGATTGTTAACAATGTACCATACATTGATGCCGATGGTGTGGAACAAACCGCCGGCAATGTGACCGAAATTACCAATGCTTCTTCTACTTTGATAGGCGGTTGGTATGTGGTTTATGGCAGCAATGTGCAAACAGGCACACTCGTTTGCCAAGACGACGTTCACATCATCCTTGCCGATGGGGCAAAACTCACGGCAACGGGAAATGATGGTTTTTTTGATGATATTGCTACTCCAGGTATCCAAGTATCCGACACAAGCAATTCCCTGACGATCTATTGTCAAGCCGGTCAAACCGGTCAACTGATTGCAAACGGTGGATACGGATCTGCCGGCATCGGCAGCAAACAAGACTTACATCTTCCCACTAACATCACTATCAATGGCGGTATAATTACTGCCATAGGAGCTGTTGGTGGCGCCGGCATAGGTGGCGGAAGTGGAGGGGAAGGCTCTCATATCACCATCAATGGCGGTTTTGTTACTGCAATGGGAGGATCTTCTGGTTCCGGTATTGGTGGCGGGAAAAATGGTACCGCTTCTGACATCTATGTGGATACTCACCTTGTTGTCAAAGCCGACCTATACAACCCTCCTACGACAGTGATTGAGAATGACGGTACCGACCTCGCTGCCAAATTGAAACTCAGACCGAATGTAACGATAGACCCCGGTTCGCTTGATAAAGTCAAGACCGACGCTTTAGCTGCTATCAATGCCGCTATTGAGGGGGGTACCGATGCCTCAGCTATTGATGTTGCTAATACAGCAAAAACTAATATCACCGTAGCTGAAACTGTGCAAGAAGTTATTTACATTAAGACAAAAGCATTGACACAGATTTATGCCATTTTTCTTGCTAATGCCCGCACCGCAGCAATCAACGCCATTCAAGCAACTGCAAATAGCGCCAAGGCGGAGATAGATGCCGCTTCAACTTACAAGGCAGCCAAAGAGACACAAGACTATTACAAGAACTTGATAGACACTACGGTTAATACTGCGACTGACTCCATTAACGATGCTACTACAGGAGCAGGTGCAGATAAGCAACGCAGTTTTTACACATTAAGCATTAATGAAATACGAGACCAAGCTTTAGTCAAAATCGATGCTATCGCAGAGATAGCCACTGCCCGTCAGGGTATTAAGGACACCGATCTCAACAATTGGATTGATGCTGCAATCAATGACATTCAGAAAGGCAGTCAGGATGCAACACCAAGTATTGATGAAATAAAGGATCAGATTCTTTATATGATCAATCTCTTCCAAAACGGCAAAGCCGAAGGCAAGACCGAAGCCTTCGGCACCCTTGGCACGAAGCAGAACGGCCCAGCCGTTGAGGTGATTGACCAGGATGATAATAGTGTCATACTCTACAACCCGAAGAAAGTGAACTTCATCAAGGTAACAAGTAATGAATAAAAACGGAAACAGATATGAGAAGAACAAGTATATTGGCAGCATCATTGATGTGCTCGGTGATGCTCTTTGCACAGACAAAGGAATCAGCTGTATTGTTCTCCGGTGAGGGTACGGACTTCAGCTATCTGCTGGCAGAGAAGGTTTCAGTGATATTGGATGAATCTGGCAATGCGTTGATCTGTCTTGATGGAGCGGATGAAACGGGTTTTACGTTAGACGAGAACTTTCCAGTGACGGCAGAGTTCAAGGATGCCTACAAACTGACAGCCAACCAGGACCTCAATAACACGGATAACTACTATTCAACGTTCTACACCAGCGAGGGCGCGTACAAACTGCCTGACGACGGTTCTGTAAAGGCATACATCGGCATAACAGGGAAATACGGTGAGGCCGATGTTCTGAATCTGACACCGACTGACACCATTCACGCCGGTGAAGCCGTAATACTGAGAGTCCAGCCAGCCAATACTGCGGGCAAGCAGACTGAAATCACCCTGATGCCATCATGCAACAGGCGTGCGGCATCAGAGGACAACAAGCTGACGGGGACCGATGTTGCAATCGCAGCACTCGGAGCAAACGACTATGCCCTGACTCTGGGACAGAACGGCGTAGGTTTCTACAACTGGGACGGCAGGGCACTGGGTGCACACAAGGCATATCTGACTCTGTCCGGCAGCCAGCCTGCACCACTCCGCTCGTTCGGTTTCAGATTCGATGACGGCACCGTCACCGGCATACCCGCCACTATATCGGACCAGCCGCAGGATGACATAATCTACAACCTGCAGGGCCTGCGCGTTGACGAGAGCTACAAGGGCGTAGTGATAAAGAACGGCCAGAAGGTTTACAACTATTAATCAAGGCATCAATCAAACAATACAGCATTATGAAGAAGACATATACAACCCCCAGGATAAAGACCGTGAAGGTGCGGCAGTCAGCAATAATCTGCGCTAGTCCGGACTGCCTGACCATCAGCAGGGATTTAGGTGATGAATATGAGGACAATGCCAGTGCCTGGTAACTGAAGTCCAGATGGAAATAGTATCGCGCAAGAAATCTTTGTACAGCCTTTCACGTACAGGGAATTCCTGGAATTCCATAATCTTCAGGACAGTGACGATTCGCTTTTAAAGTACATCAATGTAGGCGGTCTGCCGGGATTGAGAAGAATAGGGCTGGATGATGATGAACATCTGATTCAGATGAAAGCACGAGAGAAAGAGAATTCGGTATCTCAAAAAGATTAATGACAATTATCCGAAGTATGTCATTTCAATGACACCTCTGGTAAAAAGAAGTAATGATGACGGAATTTTCCACCTTTCATTAAGGGAATTCCTTTATCATGGCTTATAATGCTTGTATGGTTTCAGGGTTTATATTCCTTTGCCAGTGGAATTCAGTTAAAACCAGTAAGGCAAGCGGGATATGATGGACAGGTTATGAGGATATTCTATTAAGGGTATTCAAAATTATGGTTTGGAAATTTTGCTTCGTTTCTTGACAACACAAGAGAGTGCGTTCGTGCTGGACGAACTAGAAAAGCGGGACGCACCGGATGGCATCCCGCTTTTCTTCAATCATTGAGTTACTGGTCTGATTCTGTTATTTGGCCGCTCCGGTCTTGAAGGTGTGAATCTCACCGAAACGGTCTGAATGTGATATTGTATAGTCACCGCTAAATTCAATGTATGACCTTACTTGGCGAACGTGATCAATCTCCTCATAATAACCGAAGTAATAGTATAGTGTGTTAGGCGACAGACCTGTTATTGTACCGGTTAAGGTCTGCCCGGTACCTTCCCGCGTCAGAGTAATGCATGCGGGTGCTCCCTTCTCTGAGATATTGATTATATTCTCCAGATCACTGAATCTTGATGCTGTGATATAGTACACCTTGTAAACAAATTCATTGAAGTCAGTGGTTGTTGAGTATGAGGTGGCGCCAGGAACCTGTATTGACACAGTCACGCTCGTTCCATCTACAATGGGGCTTGTACCGGTTATAACATCCTTGTTCATAGCCTTTCTGGTACCACCGCACACCGGTCTTACGCAGGCGCCATATCCCTTATCCATTGGCGCTGTCTTGTTCTTGCCGTCATCCATTACGTACGCAAGGGTGTTGAAATCGCGGATATAGGCGCAATAGGTCGGTATCGGACGCTCACAGGTCCAATAGTATGCCTTGGGCACGTCTGGGTCATAGTTCAGAGTCTGGTCTGATATATATCCGGCTCTCGGCATTATAATCTGGTTGCCGTTCACTTTGCTGGTGTAGAGGTATGCCATAACGCTGTCAATAGCCACCTCTCCATCCATCACGTACATTACCGTATCGGTGATGGTACAGTAGTTACGCAGCTCCTCAGCCTCGGTGCGGGTAGGCATGCGCCAGTCGCCGCCCCATTTCTGCATCGCCACATCATCTTCCGTGTCAAGCAGGTACTTACTATCAACCTTGCTGTCGCGTGTATGTAATGCCGAGGAGGTGTATTTTGTCATTTGGTAACCCCAGGAAGTATAACCGGAGTATATTTGAGTTTCCAGTGTGTAATGGTCTTTGGTCTCTATATCAGCCCATGCGAAATATGTGCCGGCATCGAACTCATCGTATGCGCCAATGTTTAGTGATGCCCATTTGGTACCGCTTGGAAGACCCAGATCGACTGCTGTATGCTTCGGCGGCGCCGCGACAGTGACGAAACACTCGTGGTACAAAGTGGCTCCCGTCTCGGTCTTCACCCTAACCTCCACTCTTGCAGTACCCATGTTCTGTGCTGTTATGACTCCGCCTTCTCCCAGACGTATGACATTCTTGCCTGAGATGTCTGTTACATCCCAAGTCTCATAGCGGATTGCCTCCCGTGGTATCATAGTGGAAGTCAGCTTGAATTTCTCTCCTACTTTCAAGTCCAGAGAATAGGTATTCAAAGAAAAGTCCTCAGCGTATATTGCTGACATATTTAATCCAAGCTCAAACATAGACCCTTCTTTAAACTGTATGGCCGGGACTCCTGAATGGGCCGCAGGAATGAAGTTGCGCTCGGCACCTCTTGGCTCGCCGCGACCTACGTCATAGCTGACTTTGACGTTCATTGAATCAATTTCGGCAGGGAATGTCCTGAACCAAACGTCAAGCTTGCCCTCATTGTCGGTAGAGCAATCCTCCATTGACACTTGAATCATATTATGGCCCTCAATCTCGGTATATGTCTGGGTATTGTAATCATATTTCACAGTACCGGCTATGTTGTCGCTCGTCGTGATGAACACGCTCAGAATATCAGCATTGTGGTCGAGGCCGTTAAGTTTCAAATGCACGATAGAGCCCACTCTGGTAAACTGGAAGCTAAGGCTGTCGGGCACGCCATTGCAAAATACAGGCTTCGATACCATCAGATCGGCGAATGAGTCGAATGATTTTGTATCACAACTTTGCACCTGCGGAATCTCCAGGGATATGAGAGACTGCTCAGAGCTCATTATCTTCGTGCCGTAGCCCGGATATGTGGCGATGAACGCGAGCGGAGTATCCTCAGGGTCAACGGCATCCACCTCAACGTCAAAGCTGGCCACGGCTGTATCGGAGTCAATGGTCTGGAGGTACGTTTTTTTGACGGACGCATTCTTAAGCTCACGGCTGAACTCATTGATTCTGACAATGTCGCCCTCTGACCACTTGAATGAGTAGCCGTCAGGTCCGGCCTGTATAAATGTCTTTGTATCGCTGCTGCCTGCAAGGGATACGTGTACTATCTTGGTCTCTCCAGCCTGGGTTGACCCGGCCAACGGCTCCTCTCTCTGGCAGGAGCATACCAAAAGTGCGGACACTGCCGCTAATGTCAAATATCTTTTCATAGATTAAAAATCCCCATAATAATAAATGTCTGTGTAATCAATATCACCGCCTGCCTCACCGTTTGAGCCATAATACGATGATCCCAGCGATCCGTAAATGCTCCCGCACAAGATGTTGCTGACTTTGACCTCCACCACTTTGCAAATGGGGCTCTGATATGCCTTGCCTGTTTTCATATATGTTGTAATTAATTGTCGCTATTGTCTCTACAAGACGCAAAAATAGCAATAATTTACACAACATCGTTCTTGCTTGTCAAAAATAGCGCAAAGATTGAGAAAAGTCAGAAAGTCAAATTGTCAATCCGGCAGTTGGTATTGGTCAATCTTCCTCACAACCCTCTTAACCACCTTCTTTGTAGCCGTCTAATGACTGGCACT
>CALDKD010000098.1 GCA_937898885.1 uncultured Bacteroidales bacterium
ATCTCGTCCTCTCCGCCAAATAGCTTGATTCTCAAGCAGTTAGAGAATTTAGCCCCAAAAATAGCCCCATTTTTTGGGGCTTTTTTCTTTATAATAGCTCGTGATTGTCTGTGATATCTACACAAATTCCAATCCGAATCTCTCCTGAACTTGACAACAAAATATTATGTTTTTATCCGGCTCACAGCCGTCACAAACGTCACCGTTTAGCTTACATCCATATACACCCTTTTCCTTTTTCAGACATTATTTCTGTAAAATCGACTTAAACAAAAATTGTTAAAGGTCTTTGTCAGAGCTGCAAACTGCAATTAATGAGTTCATAATCATTGTTTGCTGGATAAAAAAGTAAAGCCACGTATACTTTCTGTAACGTGGCTATTTAAGATAGCTTTGCAGTGTCTGCACATTATGTCTTATCAGAACCGGATACCCCACGAAACACCCAGCCATGACGACTGCACGAAATTCTTTCCGGCGTATGCATTGAATGATACTCCGATATAGCCGTTTTTCGAGGTATACAGCCTGCTTTCGAAATCGAACATTCCGAGCACTTTGCTGGAGACTGTCCCGGAACTCTTATCCCACATATATCCTGCTCCAAATGTGATCAGCGTTTCGACATTCTTCATTCTATCGCTCCGGAATGCTTTTGCTATACCAAGATCCACGATATCCGATTTATGCATGATATCCGTATCCCAGTACTTTCCTGTACCGGAAGAATATCCGGCACGCACTGACCAGTCAGGTGTGAAACGGAATCCTGTCTTGATTGTCTGGTAAGACATGAGTCCTCCGTCTCCATTAGCAAGCCGTCCGCCAATCGATGCCTCGAATTTATGGGAGACAGCATCATCAGAATAATTTTGTGCAAATGACATCACGCACGTTGCGCAAAGCGCGGCAACTAAAACCAACCACCTTTTCATGACACTTGAGTATATGAATTAAACATTTTATCCTTACCTATCTTCTTTTCAATCATCTTCTTCGACTAGTTCGTCATCATAAATCCATAAACCATTACTACAGATCATTACATCCAATCCAGATTGAAGTGTAGCCTTCGTGAATGTTGAAAGGTTTGAATTTTGAATCAAAGAATTTGCCTGTGCCTTATATGAAAGTATTTGCTCCGTAGTCTCCAACTGAGAGACCGTAACAATATAACTCTCAATGATAGGGAAATAATTAGCGTATTCCGGATAGTCCTCTGTTAAAGATTCAAAGTCTTCTACATTCTCAAGGGTACATGATTCAAATAAACTATCATCAATATCAAAGCTTGGGATTTCAGAACGGTCTAAACCATACCAGGATCCAACTAATCCCAGTGCCAAATCAACAATTGTGCCATTACTGAAAGTAGTGAGACTATCTCCGTATTGCTGGCATAGAGTGATTATTATCTCGTTATGAAACGTACCAAGATGCTCACTAATCTCATCTTCCAGACACGGAATATCTTCCATTTCCTGCAAATCAGCAATATTGTAACTCAATTCATGACCATATTCATCATATCCAACGAACGAAGTTGTTTCATAGATATTGTTTTGATTATTCCCAGTTGTTTGAGATGGTGTATGCCCACTTCCGGTATTGTAATCCAACATCTTGCCATTTACATATGAACTCATGGAAGAGGCTACTCCACCACCAAGCGCTCCTAACCACCCAAACCTCAGACCAAAAATAACTGCGCCCACGGCATCGGATCCTGTAATAGCCCAAAACCGAGGCCAATTCCATTCGTCAGCCCTAGTTTTAGTCCCTTCTATCCCAAACTGTGCATTAAGTGAACGAGCTCATTATTCAATTTTAGCAATTCAGTTTGTTCACTCATAACATTGACAATGCCAGACTGAGAATGGTCCGCTTCAACATTAGAACATGATTCAAGCAGTAGATAACTGATTAATAGAAATAAGATAAGAATTGTTTTTTTCATTGTGTAAATAAGTTTAATGTTATCAACAAATGAGATAGTGAATTTATAATGCTAGATAAAAAGATGTATTATATGATTTGCCCGGATAATTTTAATATCCTACTTTGAAAATTCCCCATAATAGCAAGCACCATTTGTTAAAGAAATACTAATATTGTACTCCCCAGCAGAATTTAGAGAGATTACTGTTGGGACTCCTGAAATAACACATGGATAAGCCGACATCTCCTCCATTGATTCATTAACGATGACCACATTACATAATACAGTTTCTTTTGAGGAGAGGGTGATGCTTGAGTTATCTACATCAAAGAGACATAAAATAGGGATTTGTACTGAAGACCTCTGAATATCATCAGCGGGATTTATCTCCCTTAATTGTACCTCGAGTGGGGCATCTCCATTTTCCATAATAGTTGATACGGGAGCGATTAATAGCGCAGAAAGGATTGTCATTAAGATTTTCATATCAATGCTTTTTTTTGCTAATGTACATCCATTGGCAATCTTTTTATCAATAATAGTGATTTATATCATTACGAGTCTCAAATATTTATTCAACTGAATACCAGGCAGTTGTAATATTTGATCAATTGTATAAAAATCGCCACAATTTTGCTAACTCGCTGTGTATCAAATCGATACCCCCCCCCTGTGCGCATATGTAATGATTTATTTCTCTAAATTTACAGCATACGATAATACAAAGGAAAGAATTGTCATATAAAAACATTACAGTATTCGCATGGGACAATATACATTACATGCTGACAATCAATGAGATAACAAAATCGAACAATAGCTCGTCATCATGTAACGGGCTATTGTTCAAAGGGTTATAATATGTAATGATTTTATGACAACAGGAAAGCCTTGTAGAGCTCTTCGTTCTCTGTAGGGTGCTTCCTTATGTATGTCAGCAACCTGTTTTTCATTACTCTCATATTGTTTGCCGTGCCTCCAAGGATAAAAGAACGCGTGGTAGCATCGAAGCCGACAATAAGGTAACTGAGTACACGGTAGTCGAGTTCCTTGAAATTCGGATAATCCGTTCGAAGTTTGGACATAATCCCATCCAGTTCGGAGTCTATCAGTCGCTCGAAAGCTTTCTGCCCTTTTTCACCTTTACGGAGGTCTGACAGAAGTTCCGCAACTCTTCCTGCATACAGTTCTTTGGCGGCATCAAAATGGGATTTCGCATCCGTCCTATTTTCCAGCAGACGGGCGATGGTGTCAAACTGACTCTGGTACATTTTGGCGAAAGAGGAACGCAGAGAAAATAGTTTCGATTCTATATCCTTCAAATCTGATTCGGATTGCCTTCGGTTCATGTCCTCCTGTATTCTGATGGAAGCAATCATCTGCTGGGATTCTTCATACATGAGGCTGAGTTCTTCATTCCTATTCTGTATGCGCCTTTGTCTGGTTCTGAAAAAGACTACGATTGCAAAGAGCGCCATGAATGATAGCAGCCCATAGGAAAGCAGCCGTAAATTCGCCATCCTTCTTTTAGCATCGCTGTAATGTGCTGAAAGAAGGTAATAATCCGCCTGAGCTCGATATACAGATTGGTCTAGTTGCGCTCTTACCGTAGAATCTGATTTCGTCGCGTACGAAGACAAGAACTCAAATGCCTCTTTATAGGATGACTGATGCTCCGCAATCTTGTACCTGAAATAATCCGTTTTCAAGTCCCCGGGATATGAGTCGAGTTGTGACAGTAGCGATTGAGCTGAGCTTCGGTCTCCGGATAATTCAAGAGCGTACGCATATATGTAATAATCATGAATGCTTAATGGAACGGAGCGGGCCATAGCTTCTTTGAATAGATTGATGATTTTCTCCGGGTTCGGTTCGTCTCGTTGTATCTCGTTCCCAGCTAAATATAATAAGGAGCTTTTGTATCCTTGGTCTCTCAGGATCGTATATAGGCTGTCGGATCTCACAAACTCATGATTGTTATGGTATGCTCTTGCCAGATTTCGCATTGCTATGGAAATATGAGTACTGTCGCCATATTCTTTCCACTGCTCGAGAGCGTCTTCCAACCACTTAACTTCTCTGGACACACACAGGTTTAGATTATAAGTGTATCCCAAAGAAGAGGCCAGCATAGCCTTCCAATATGTATCTCCTACTTCATATGCTAATGATTGGGCTTTCAATTGCGATACTATCGCGTCTGAATATTCCCCGGCATTCGATTGTATCCGCCCAAGATAAAACAAAGATTTCATCCTGTCCTCCTTGGAACCATGATGCTCGTAGTATTCGACGGCGGGTAATATCACGCCAACATCGGTTGTATCAATGTAATTCTTGTCCAATGCAATAGCATACAGCAAAGAAAAATGAGCCTGCTGTCTTTGGGTCGCAATAGCATCACGTTCTATTGAACATAATACCCGAAGCGCACTATCTGGCCTTTCTTGGATGTATGACTCAATATCGACAAGCGTGTTTCTAAAAGGATTATTCATACATCCTGGCAGAAGCAGAAGCATGTACGGAATTAAAAACGATACAGCTGCATTTATAAATCTCATATAACTCAAAGATAGTAAACGATCAACAAAGTCAATGCATTTTAGCAAAATTTTTAGCAGGTGTCATAGACATAGTCTATTACGAGTTTAAAATTAAGACGCTCTTAAATGTATGTTGTAGAATACTATTGTCGTATATATGTGTTTCTTCAATCTTATAGGAGGCCAATTTCAACCTATTGTATGAAAGGTCCCGGAGGTCTTGTGCTTCTGATGCAGCTGCTCCGAAGGACGGGGGATCTCATGGATGTTTCCAACGTTGTCCCATATAGGCTGGTCCTTCCATGCCCTGCACTGGAACAGGCAGGAGACAGACGTCTCATCCGTGCAGGACACATTGCCGTAAGTATCTATGAAGGCCTTCATGCCGTTGGAGAAAGTAACGAAAGTCTCATTGTCCTTAGACTCGATGGACACTGCCTTCAAAGACTGCTTCCGCAGGAGGCCGACGGCGTATCCATAGTACCTTCTGGAATTGCTTTCCCTGGCAGCTGACAAAGCTTGCTGCAGCTTCTCGGGGGAGGATATCATCGTCCTGTACCTTTGTGCGGCCTCACGGTCGTTTTCCGAGGATTTAATCAACTGATCATACAGCTTTTTATAGTCCACTTCCGGTTGGCTGGCCGAGTAGACTCTGCTGATATCCATTGTGGCCAGTGCCCGTTCCAGTTCCGACACGGCTTTGCCGGAATAGCATCCGAACGGGAGGTCAGGTGCAACCTTGATCCTTTCCGGGACTTTGTCACTCATCCCCTTTGCCAGACCGAGACGCTTCTCCTCCATATCGGCGGCGGCCCGGTTATGCTGATACCTTATCACCGCTTCGGAATTCTTCTTCTTGAGATCTTCCGCCCTGACGATTTCCTTGGCAATCTCATTGTTCAGATCTGCAAGGCAGAGTACGGCTCCTTCCATCTCCGGATCAAGTTCCTTCCTTTTCTCCGATATCATTTTCTCTATCCCGGCTTTCCTGGACAGGAGTTCCTGACATTCGTCTTTCAAAGCTTTCCTGTCCTGTTTCAGGCCCTCGATGGTCTTCCTGATGTCTTTCTGCTCATCCCTCGCTATGCGCTCGGCCGCATCTGCCGCCAGGAGGCCGAAGAAACCGGCAAGTCCGGCGAGCATCGGATTCATCCACGTCACTATTCCCACAAAGACAAGAATAAGGGCCCTGGAATCAGCAGCCGTTTCGGCTGCGTCCTTCATCCTCTCATATTCCCCCCACAGCGCATTGACGGACTGATAATTTTCGTGGATGTCCTGCCGTACATCACAATACATACCGCAGACGGCCTTATACGCAGCTTCCGCTTCTTCGTATTGCTCACGTATGGAGTCAATAAGCGGCTGGTAGCCGTTGCAGAAGGACTGCTTCAGCTCCTCGAAGTATCTTTCCTCCGCCTCCCGCTGCTTCGCTTCCATCTTGATCAGCTGGGCGGCCTTGTGTGTCCTCTCGGACGAGAACCGGACTTTCGGGTTCATGAAAGCCGTCTCCTCATCGTTCTTGATCTCCCCCCGCTCCATGCCGAACACCGGGGCGAGGAGGGTCTGCAGCCTGGAGTAGGGCATGTTCCTGCAGGTCCTTCCGGCCTTGACCACCTGTTCGACGCTGCGCTCCTCCCCGGTCTTTCTGTCGATATACGTATAGCTTTCCTTCCAGTCCTCCAGATGCTGGGACAGGAAATAGGCGTGGGCGTGGTAGTTGCCCTTCCAATAGGACTTGCCGGAAGAGGACCTCTCATAGTGTCCTTCATCCTTATGGATGGCGCAGAAGATCATGGTCATGCCTGTCTCCCGCTCAATGATCCTGGCGGCTTCCTGCATCTCCGCCAGAGTGGTGCTGCTCTTGACGTTCATGATGGCCGCGCGAAGGAACAGCGCCTTGCGCTGCGGCTTCTGCCCGGTCGCTGCAGTATAACGCTGCCTTGCCTCCGAGAGGTACTCCTCAATGGGTTTCCCCGGATGCAGCTCCCAGACTTCGTTGAGATGGCTCCTCGAGGAATCGATGTCCTCTACGATCACACGTTCTGACAGGAGAGGGGAATTCCTCATCCTCTCCATATATTCCTCGTCACGCATGTCGTGCTTGAGCGATATGCACCCGCCGGACTTGCCTGACGTTGCAGCTCTGAATGAAAATGCTCCTTTCTTTGACATTGTGGTGTGTGCTTTTTTCTGTCGTTATTCTATTTGCGTGCTGAAAGCTGAAAGTGCGGGCGGCGCAGCCGTGGGCCCCGGACTTTTATCTTTGCACGCGGGGTTCCAAGGGGCTTGTCCCCTGGCCAATGCACTCTTGCCCTGCAAGGGTGCTAATTGGTATCACTCCTGTTGAGTGGGAGTCAAATGTCTGACGATTTATCGTCACACATTAGCGTGAGGAAGACCCGGTGGGTCTTCATAGCGGTGAGGACCATGAAAAGAGGAAGTGAGGGGCTGGCCGTCTCACGTTTCTTTCAGCAGATAGTCCGCTATGTCCAGCCCGGCTTCTCTTTCCTCGTCGGTCGCAGATTGTTCCAGGGCGTCTGAAATGGAGTAACTGAAGTTGACCTGTCCGGCCACTCCTGCCGCCTTCACCTTCCATAGGTCATAGGCTCCAAGGTCGGGAAAGATGATGACTTCGCGGCCCTCCAGGCAACGGCACGGCTCCACCCTCAGGTTCTCAATCCCGCCAGTGGCGAGCCAGAGACAGTTTCTCATGAGCACCGAACATATCAGTGCGGTCTTTTCCGACTCGACCAGGCATACGGTGTCCTCAGGCCTTGCAGGCAGAAGGTGGGCGCCGAAGAGGGCCTGGCTCAGACGCCATCCCTCGGGAAGCAGTCCCTGACGGATAAGGCTTCTGTGAACCCAGCCTACGGCGTTCCCGGTCTTGACCCGGTGTCCGGTCAGTCTGCCATACTGCATCATCTTGCCTGTCCTTACCCCTTGCTCCCGGTCTATCTGCCAGTAGATGACCCTCCCGTCGTCCATCCCTCCGACACGGTATTCCCTCCATACATCTTCAATTTCCCGTGCTTTCTCCGGCAGTCTGTCCAGAAGGTACTCCTTCAGGTTGGACGTCTGACAGAGCGTCGGCTCCAGGAATTTGCCGGGGATGGTGAACGGTCCTGACGGCATTTCCCGCTTCCCGCAGGTTTTCGTGCTCCCGGAATTCGACGCCGATACCTGACAGACCCCTTTCCTTTCAGGGTGATGGAGGAAGAATGTCCTTGGCGGGAAGTGGTAGCCACAATGGCTTATCCTGTCGCACTTCCCGACATCATCCGCCAGATACTCCCCTGTTTCGGTATCAATGTATCTCACGAAGGTCCTCCTGCCGCATGCCGGGCAGATATGCTTGTTGGATCCGGAGTCCTTCCCCGTCTCCCACCTCTCCAGCTGAAATCTATGGCTGCTCATAGGTATCCGATATTGTTTTGTAGTAAACCAGGTTGCCGTTCCGCTTGTGCTGTTTCTGGAAGCCTAACCGGAGCAGCTTGTCACTGAAGTCCTTCATCGATACCGGCAGGAGGTTGCATCCCCGGCAGAAGCGCGAATACTCCTGGTAGAAGGTGCTCATCAGCATCGACCTGTCCATTCCCGGCTCCATCCCGGAGTCGCTCATGAAGATGGAAAAGCTGTCCGACTGTTCGCGGAAGGCCTTGCCGGCGTTTGCAATCTTCTCGGATGTGGAGAAGCTCTTGTTCGCCAGAAGCCGGTCGAGCCCTTTCAGAATCCAGTTGAATATGCCGGGCAGTTCATCCGCTATGATCTTTCCGGCGAGGTCCCTGTCCTGCTCGGACTCCGGGATGATCACCTCGAACGGGACAATGATGAAGCGGCGGAAGAATGCATGTGTCAGCTCAACCTCTGAAGGCAGCACGTTGCAGTTGAACATCAGCCGGGCATACCTGTCAAGGATGAAGGCCCTCCCATAGATGTACCGCGCCTCGATGGGCTCGGAGCTGGCCAGCTGCTTGAACAGGGAGGAGTCGATCTTCCCGTTTATCTCGGTGGCGTAGTTCAGAAGCTTGTTCCCTATCTCCGCCCGCTGGTATCCTTCCTTGGAGGTCAGGCTCTGCAGCGAGTACGAGCTGATGTTCTCCGGCCCCAGCAGGGCGGACACGATCTGGAAGAGGACGCTCTTGCCGTTCGCTCCGTCGCCATACAGGAGAAGGACTTTCTCAAACCGCAGGAAGGGGGCGAACACATACCCGAGATACTCGGCTATCACATCCTGGCAGCCCTTGTCAGGCAGGTTCCTGTCCATGAACGCCTTGAACTTCGGGCAGTCAGCGTTTTCATCGTAGCCGAAAGGCAGCTGGTACGTCAGGAAGTCCTCCTTCCTGTGGCCGCGTATCCGCCTCCCCTGAGGGGTGAACTCAAACGTCCCGTTCTTCATGTTGATGAGGACTGTGGACGGAGGAAGCTCCTGGACGGGGATGTCGGATGCCGCAAAGAACTGCTTGAACAGGTCGTCCTGGAATCGGAAGTACTTGGAATCCTTTGCCGGCGCTCCCATTCTGATGGCGACGTTCCGCAGGAAGGACTTGAACTGATCTTCCCGGACCGCAACCCATTTTGCCCCGTCATACATATATATGAGGGAGTTCCTGGTCGTCAGGTCCCATCTGTGGCTGGCAGCGACCCGGAGAAGCTCGTCGATTATGGAAATGATGTATTCCTTGCGTCCGATCTTCTCCGAATCGGGTGTTCCTGTCAGCTCGTGGAAGTCCACAGTGCCGATGCCGTCAAGCATCTTCTGCAGGATGTCCTTGACAGAGGAAGGGGCTGTACGCATCCTTGAAACCCCTTCCTTGATATCCTCCTGCAGCGAGTTAACTGTTATCTGCATGGCTGTCTTCCTGTTCCTGAGCCTGCCTCATCAGGTCGAGGGCACGCTCGGCATCTATGACTATCGTCCGCCGGTACTGCGATATGGCATCGCTGAGGATTCCGCTGGACTTGATCCTGTATGCAGTCGGAACGCTGCACCCAAGAAGGTTCGCAAGACCCTGCATCCCGTACACATACTTCCGGGTGTCGGCCTGATAATCCTCGGGTACACTTTCGACATTGTTAACACATGAACTGACTATTGAAAGCAGTTCTTCGCCGGACATCATGCAGACCGGCTTGGCAAGCAGTTCCTCCTTGAGGCTCTCTGCCAGAATTTTGAAATTTGACATAGTTGTATTGTTTTTATTCGCTGCAAATATATAAACAATGTTTTATAATTTCAAACATAAATTAATATTAGAATGTTTGAAATTCCTAGATATAAAAAGTTAAATCAAAGATTTAAAGGTAAATTCAAATGAAAAATTATGTTTGAAATATTTGCACAAATGTTCAAAACAATATATCTTTGCGTCAGTTAACGGATTGTAATGGATGATGAACAGCGGGATTAAGACACCTCAGGAAATATGTAATCGCATTTCCGAGGATTTCAAGGTTAAGCATATCACACATGCGGATGCAGCGGAGAGGCTGGGGGTGACACGTTCCGTGGTTACCAACCAGCTGTCAGGAAAAAGGTATTTCGGGAAAAAGACAGCCGCCCTCTATTCCTCCGCATTCGGCTACAACAAAGTGTTCCTTCAGCATGGAATAGGATATCTATATGGTGATTCTGAAATGGACATCATCATGGACAATCCTCTCCTTTCCGCAGAAGACAAGGAAGCGCAGCTCCATGAAAGGGAAGTCGCGTACAAGAACATGCAGGCACTCAGCATGGATGAAACAAAACATCCGCTGGAGGTGGAATTGCAGGCACTCAGGATCCTGACCGCAAGCCAGCAGCGGCAGATAGCTGAACAGCAGCAGACCATCCAGAGGCTGCTGGCAAAGATTGAGTCTCTGCTGTCCACCACCTAGGAACCATATCTCAATGAATGGTTGCATATTCGGAAAGGATAACCTATATTTGCAGTACAGTTGCAATTATAATCACAAACTGATGACTTACGCAACTCAATTGCACGCAATATGACTTTACAGGAATGGGTTCAGGACAGGATGATTCATGGCCGCTATGTGTTCACACGAGGTGAATTGATGGCGGTCGGACTTCCCTTGTCCGAACATGCACTCAGCAACAGTCTTACGAGACTTTCCAAAAGAGGCATGATCATGTCCCCGTGGAAGGATTTCTATGTGATTGTCCCTACAGAATACAAGCTCAGAGGCATAGTCCCGCCGTCCTTCTATATCGACAGGCTGATGAACCATCTCGGAAAGGGGTATTATGTCTCCCTGCTGTCGGCGGCGGAGCTGAATGGAGCCGCCCATCAGAGAGCAATGGTGTTCCAGGTTACCGTTGACGGCGCACCTGTCAGATCCGGAATCAAGAACGGCACCAGGCTGGAGTTCACGAGAAGATGCGACATGCCGATGGACTACGTCACCAAGGTGAAGACCCAGATGGGATACATGAATGTCTCGGGGCCCGAGCTGACGGCTCTTGACATAGTTGACAACGAGCAGAAGATCGGCGGCCTGAGCAGGGCTTCGGAAGTGCTTGTTGAGCTGTCCGAATCCATCGAATGGGATGCCTCAAAGCTGGATCTTCTGAGTTATTTCCGCAGACCGGCAATCCAGAGGCTGGGTTATTTGCTCGATACGGTCGGAATGGACGAATGCGCTGACAATCTTTTCAGGCTGGCCTCCATTGCTGGAATCTCGTTCCGCAAGGTGCCTTTGAAGCAGACCGCAGCCATCAATGATGAGATGACTGTCAACGCCAGGTGGAAGATTATAGAGAATTACCAATTGGATATTGATGAGATATGATACCGGAATTTTCAATACAGGAATGGCGTGAGAACGTCCCATGGAGTTCGGATGCCATGGTGGAGCAGGACCTGATCATATGCAGGGCGCTTGTCTGCATATTCCAGGATGATTTCCTGAGGGAGAACCTCGCCTTCCGGGGAGGCACCGCCCTGCACAAGCTGCATTTCACCCCTCAGGCCCGCTACAGCGAAGACATCGACCTTGTCCAGATAAATCCCGGACCCATCAAGCCCATTCTGTTCCGTCTGGGCGAGGTCCTGTCATGGATGCCGGATAAAGTCACCAAGCCCAAGAGGTTCAACAACACCATGCTGTTCAGAATGGAGTCTGAAATCCCGCCCGTCCAGCAGCTGCGCCTGAAAGTGGAGATAAACTGCTTCGAGCATTTCAATGTCCTGGGCCTTCAGAAAGTCCCGTTCGAGGTTCACAACACATGGTTCTCCGGCAGTTGCGAGCTGAACACCTACAAGCTGGACGAGCTTGTCGGCACCAAACTGAGGGCGCTGTACCAGAGGAAGAAAGGCCGCGACCTATTCGACCTGCAGGTGGCGGTATCGTCCGGAAAGATTGATGTCGACAAGGTCCTCGAGTGCTACAGGCGGTACATGGAGTTCGTCGTGGAGAAAGCCCCGACCTATAAGCAGTTCATGCAGAATATGGAGTTGAAAATGCAGGACCCGGAGTTCCTGGAGGACACTGACGTGCTGTTGAGAACCGGGGCTGACGCGTTTGATCCGCACAGCGCCTTTGACCTTGTCAGAACCACATTCATAGACAGAATGGAGGGAAGAAGGGATTGACCCTTCGGGCCAATGTGTGACGCCGGTGACGGGAGTGAGCCCTGGAGAAACTTCTTTTTTTATGTGATATGGATATCCGAGGCGTTGAACTTCATCATCTCCTTGGCCTTGATTTCATCAGCCACGGCAATATAAGGCTTCATTGACCGGTAATCCGAATGTCCGGTCCATTTCATCACCACGTCGACAGGAATGCCAAGGGCCAGAGCATTGCAGATGAATGACTTTCTTCCGACATGGGTGGTGATGAATTTGTATTTCGGCCCGATGTCATCATAGCGGTCCTTGCCGATGTAGTACGTATCTCTGAAGGGTTCGTCGATGCCTGCAAGCATGCAAAGCTCCTTCAATTCATCGTTCATCTTCTGATTGGAGATTACAGGAAGCGCCTTGCCTCCCGGGATGGGCACATCCTTGTACTTGTTGATGATGGCGCGTGAAATGGTGTTGAAATCGATGCGAAGGGAATCCGCCGTCTTGATTGTCGTCACATCAAAGACTTCGTCCTTGACGTCGCCCTTCCTCAAATTGTAGACATCCGAATGTCTCAGGCCGGAGTAGCAGCAGAACACGAAGACATCCCTGACTCTCTCCAGGTGCTTCTTGTCCTCCGGGATATTATAGTCGCAGAGCTTTTTAATCTCACGCTGGGTAAGGTACACTATCGACTCGTTTGTCTTCTTCAGTTTCGGATCGAACTCCGTGTAGTCGTTACAGGTGTTGTATCCTTTCTTCGTGGCCCAATTGAGAAACCAGGTCAGAAAGTCAAACTTCTTGCCTATGGTGGTGTTCCTGTGGCCTATCTGCGCTTCCTTGATAACCGTCCCGTTCTTGTCTTTGACCTCCGGATGCACGACTTTCTTGTCGCGGAGATAGACCAGGAACTGTGTGAGCCCTTCTTCCGTAAAATCATCAAAGGTCAGTTTGGGATTGAAGGACGAAAGGTCGGACCAAAGAGCATTGAACTTCTCATAAGTCGCATCTGTCCAGGCGTTCTTGATACCGCATTCCTTCATGAAGAGCTTGAAGACAGTCGAAAGCTCCTGAGACTTTTTCTTCTTATCAGACAGGTTCAGGGTTTTGGACGAGAAGGACCTGGTTATGGCATCTTTCAGCATATCTGGAGACGGGATGACCTTCTGGATCTCATAGGATTTGAAGATATCCTCCGTGTAGCTCAGATACTCGGCAATCGCAGCATTTATATCGGCTGCGGTATCTCCATGTTCGTTGACTCCGTCCTTTATTACGCACTGATTGTCAGTATCCCAGTACTTCTTGTTTATCGCTATCTTTATGGGGACATCCACCCTTACGCCATTATAGGTTACCCTCATTCTGATAGGGTAATCCCTGTCCCCGCCGCACAGTTTATCTGCGGGCGTAACACTGGTCTTGAGGCCGAAACTTATCTTGTGTTTGATAATCATAGCCCCAAAAATAGCCCCATTTTTTCGAATTTCAAAGGATTTTTAAGAAAATTCCCACCTTGTAACAAACTGATTAACTGATTGATAGTGAACGGAAACAATATTGTATGATGTCGGGGTATTAAATCTCGTCCTCTCCGCTGATTTTTAGAGGTAAGTGATTGATATACAATTACTTACCTCTTTTCTTTATTTCTTAATCAGCTCGTTGTAGAAGGCCATGACTCCGTCGATATCGTCGGAACTGAGATTCAGTTCAGGCCATACGCTCTCAATGTAATCCTTCTTGTCGGGGAATACCTTCTGGAATGTTTTCTTGCTTATGCCGAAATACCTGCCATTTTTGATAAGGCAGGCACTCTTCCTATAGGCATAATTGCGAGGGTCATCGATGATAAGATCGGTGAGAACTCCCGAATTGGGATTGACAGAGTAATTCTTTATGGCCGACGTGGATGAGGCCATACCGTAGGCACCTGTCTTCACAACGCTCACCTTTGCAACGGAGCGGATGATCCCGACACCAGTCTCAGATTCTCTGGTAATGATTTCAACGAAAGAATCATTCACTTTGACAAATGACCTGCCTTCCACGCTGACACTGATTATATTCGGGTTGCTGGCGACATACAGTGTATCATTGTCATTGGAAATGCAATACACAGCCTGATCGAGCGGGGAAATGTTAAGCACACCACGGTTGAACTGCTTGTCGGCCAATACCACAACACCCTGGCTGAAATGCGGCAATATATACTTCATGCTGTCCAGCTGCTTCTGTGCCTGTGCTCCTGCACATAAACTGACCAGAAGGAATAATACGACAAAGTTGAATTTTCTCATATACCTTGAATTGTTTCCAAATATAAGAATATTATTGAACAATGGCTATGTCGTGGTTGGACTCTTTCGGGAGGATTATCATTGATTATCAAGTTTTATTATATTTGTTATTATGAAAAAAATCCTTCCTATCATCCTGCTGGCCCTGGGTCTCAACAGTTCCTGTAAAGCCGCCGATATCCCCGAGAGCATTCATATTTCGGAAAACAGGCACTTTCTGGTCGATCAGAATGGCACCCCTTTCTTCTATCTGGCCGACACAGCATGGGAACTCTTCCACAGGCTCGGCAGAGAGGAGGCGGACCTCTATTTGCGCAACCGCGCCGGGAAGGGCTTCACAGTCATTCAGGCTGTTGCCGTAGCCGAACTCGACGGCATCAAAGACCCCAATGCCTATGGCGACCTGCCGTTTCTTAACGAAGACCCGTCCCGCCCCGATGTGAAGGAGGGGCCGGACAATGATTATTGGGATCACGTCGACTATATAGTCAGGCGTGCCAACGAACTGGGCCTCTACATTGCGATGCTGCCTACCTGGGGACGCTATTGGCACGATGAAGGAAATGTCATCTTCACACCTGAGAATGCGCACGCCTACGGGGAATGGCTCGCGCGGCGCTACCGTGACGCTAAAATCATATGGGTTCTCGGCGGAGACCGCGCCCCAGACACTGATGGGTACAAGGAAATCATCCGTCAGATGGCGGAGGGGCTCATTGCCGGAGACGGCCACAACCATCTGATCACTTTCCATCCCAGAGGGGACAGCGGAAGTTCTCAGTATATACATGATGAGCCGTGGC
This sequence comes from uncultured Bacteroidales bacterium, assembly GCA_937898885.1. GTDB lineage: Bacteria > Bacteroidota > Bacteroidia > Bacteroidales > Bacteroidaceae > Colenecus. The sequence continues at coordinate 15,160 of CALDKD010000098.1, forward strand.
TGGATTTCAACATGCGCCAGAATGGCCATAACAATTTGGCCGAACCTTATAAGAATACGTATGAGGACTGGTTGCGCGAAGGTCCTGTCAAACCTGTCCTTGACGGAGAACCGATATACGAAGACCATCCCGTCTCCTTCGATCCTGGCAGACGTGGTCATTCCGTATCGGCGGATTGCCGCAGAGCACTATACTGGGACCTTTTCAACGGAGCCTGCGGACACACATACGGACATCATTCGATCTGGCAGATGTGGGATCTTGATAAAAATCCTATAAATAACCCCCTCATGCCCTGGTATGAAGCTTTGGACCAGCCTGGCTCCAGCCAGATGCAATGGGGAAAGAAGCTTATTCTAAGCCGGCCTTATCTTACCAGGATCCCAGCCACGGAAGAGGTCCTTCCCGCAGTACGTGACATACCTACATCCTGGCCGGGAGAAGGCATGTACAGATTTGCCGCCACAATGGACGTAGATGGAACCTATCTGATGGTATATGTCCCTGCCGGAAGGAAATTCCTGGTCAACACGGCCGTCATCAAAGCGGACAGACTCACGGGCTGGTGGTTCAATCCGCGCAATGGCAAATCCATCAGGATCAGAAACATCGAGAAAGGCGAGCGGGTGGAGTTCGTGTCTCCTGACCCGGGCGAGCAGTTGGACTGGGTGCTGATTATAGACGATGCCGGCAAGGGCTACAAAAAGCCTTGAGCCGGAGGAGCCCGACAGCCGGTCTTTGCAGCCAAGTATTTTGAGACGACACTGATTTGCACTATATTCGCATTGGCTATGTTCATGAAACCTGAATCATCATTCATTCTGAGGGCCGGTGCGGCGGTTGCTCTGGCATTCGGCATTGCCGGCTGCGGGCCAAAGCAGGCGGCAACACCACAAGAAGAACTTGCAGTCAAGACCACTTTCCAGACCTCACAAGGCTGGAGGCCCACCATGGACAACCGGGCAGATGGTGTGATGATTTACAGTGTCACCGGGAACCCCTCGGACAATGAGGTGGCAGGCAACTCGTTCGAGGACAGGGTAAAGTCCTGGAGGGACCATGGCTATGTTGCCCAGTATATGACCGGTATCGCCTGGGGATCCTATCAGGATTACTTCACAGGGAGGTGGGATGGGAAACGGCACATGGACGAGGGTCAGGTGGACGTACAGGGCGACACGATATGGCACGGTCCCATGGTACCTTACATTGTCCCCTCGGACAATTATCTCAGATATATCAAGGAAGAGCATGTCAGGAGAGTCATAGACAACGGCATCACGGACCTGTTCTTCGAGGAGCCCGAATTCTGGGCCAGGAGCGGCTACAGCGATGCATTCAAGGCAGAGTGGAAGAGGTTCTACGGCTTCGACTGGAGACCACAGCACGAATCTCCGGAGAACACCTATCTCGCCAACAAGCTGAAATACCGGATGTACTACAATGCCATTGACGAAGTCTGCACATACGCAAAGGAATATGGCAGGAGCAAGGGTCTGGACGTCAAGTGCTATATTGCCACCCACTCCCTGCTGAACTACTCGCAGTGGCAGATCGTCTCTCCGGAGGCAAGCCTGGCTTCCCTCCCCTGCATAGACGGTTACATCGCACAGGTATGGACGGGCACCTCGCGCCAGCGCAACTACTACAACGGTGTGCTGAAGGAGCGCACCTTTGAAACCGCATATCTCGAATACGGATGCATGGAGAGCATGACCGCCCCCACAGGCCGCAAGATGTACTACCTCACAGATCCCATCGAGGACGGGGACAAGGACTGGGTTGACTATAAACTCAACTACCAGTGCACCTTCACGGCAAAGCTCCTCTATCCTGACATTGCCAACTATGAAGTGATGCCATGGCCGGAGCGCATATA
>CALDKD010000099.1 GCA_937898885.1 uncultured Bacteroidales bacterium
TCTCATCCAAAGGCTGGCAGGCTTCGAGCCGCGATGAAATAAAAAATACCCATCACCTTTTTCCATCTTAAGTAAGTCCGCTCACACACTTCTCGCCTGAATGGTGAAGAGTGGTGATGGGTACTTTTGAGTACGGCTGGTTCTGCGTCAATTCAGGTGACTCAGAACCTTAGATCTTACATTTAAACTTGATTGCCCCCATATTTTTTCGGGTGAGCCGCGAGTAGGCTTCGTAGAGCCCAGCCCCCAAATCAGTCTCTGACTGCGGCCTTGAAGCAACAAAAAAGACCGGCCTGAACGGACCAGTCTCTCGGAGGTGTTTCGTCGCGGATTCGAACCGCGGACCTCTTGCGTGTGAAGCAAGCGCTCTAAACCGGCTGAGCTAACGAAACATTGATTTCGGCCGCAAAGATACACAAATTTTGATTGTGTATCCTGTGCGGCCGAAACTATTTTATCCAATCAGCACCTTGCCTGTCATCTCTGACGGAACGGGCAGGCCCATAATGGCCAGGATGCTCGGAGCCACGTCGGCCAGGATACCGTTCTGTACGGTAGCCTCCTTGCGCGGGGTCACATAGATAACCGGAACCGGGTTCAGAGAGTGGGCTGTGTTTGGAGTGCCGTCGGCGTTGACCGCATTGTCGGCATTTCCGTGGTCGGCAATGATGATGGCCTCGTAGCCGTGAGCCTTGGCGGTCTCAATCACATCGTGCACGCAGGTATCGACAGCTGTGACAGCCTTCTCGATAGCCTCATATACGCCAGTGTGACCCACCATATCACCGTTGGCGAAGTTCACCACGATGAAATCGTACTTGTCGGTAGAGATGGCCTCAACCAGACGGTCGCGTACCAGATAGGCGCTCATCTCAGGCTGAAGGTCGTATGTGGCTACCTTCGGTGACGGAACAAGTATGCGGTCCTCACCCTCGTACGGAGTCTCGCGGCCACCGTTCAGGAAGAATGTGACGTGAGCGTACTTCTCGGTCTCGGCTATGTGCAGCTGAGCCAGTTTCCGGCTTGACACATACTCGCCGAGGGTGTTGTTCACGTTCTCCTTGTCAAACAGGATGTGAACGCCCTGGAATGATGCGTCGTACGGAGTGAGACAGTAGTACTGCAGGCCAGGGATGGTATTCATACCAGCCTCCGGCATATCCTGCTGGGTGAGTACGATGGTAAGCTCCTTGGCGCGGTCGTTGCGGAAGTTGAAGAAGATAATCACATCACCCTCCTCTATGCGGCTGTCGTATGCGGTGTTGACGATTGGCTTCATAAACTCGTCGGTAACACCGTCCTCGTATGACTCAAGTACGGCCTTGACCATATCGTCGGCCTTCTTGCCCTCGCCGTTGACCAGCTGGTCGTATGCCACCTTGACGCGCTCCCAGCGCTTGTCACGATCCATTGCATAGTAGCGGCCTATGATGGTAGCAACCTTGTCGCCACGCTCCACAAGAGTCTTTATGAAGCCCTGACCGCTCTTCGGATCAGTGTCGCGGCCGTCCATAAAGCAGTGTACGTACGCGTTGTCCAGGCCATACTCACGGGCAATGTCGCAGAACTTGAGCAGATGCTCCAGTGAGCTGTGCACGCCGCCGTTTGACACCAGGCCCATCAGATGCAGTTTCTTGCCGGTCTTCTTTGCATAGCTGTAAGCGGCTACTACCTCAGGGTTCTGCATAATGCTGTTGTCGGCAATGGCACGGTTAATCTTGACAAGGTCCTGATATACCACGCGGCCGGCGCCGATGTTCAGGTGGCCAACCTCTGAGTTGCCCATCTGGCCGTCTGGCAGACCTACATTCTCACCACTGGCAAGCAACTGCGCGTGCGGATAGGTGGCGTTGAGGTAGTCCATATAAGGAGTAGGCGTGTTGAAGATGACATCTGCCTTTGAACGGTTTCCGATTCCCCAGCCGTCAAGGATCATAAGCAATGCTTTCTGTTTCATATATGTTTAGTTTAAATCATTTACTTCAGCGGCCACAAAGTTACAAAAAGTACGGCTTAACTATTCCCCTATAAATTAAAAACCGATACCTTTGCACATCAAAAACAGGGTAATATGAATTTTCTTACAATTCTTTTCATCTACTTTCTGAGTTTCACAGACAAGAACGGAAGTGATCACATAGCATTGGGAGAGCGCGCGCTGGAGCAACGCGCCAAATGGGAGATTGGGATTGACTCTCTCGACTATGCCGTAAGTTCTGTTTATCTGGACAGTGTGAGAGCACTGGGAGCTACAGTGATGCACACCAGCCGTTGGATGAACGGCACTACAGTGAGCATACCTGAAGACAGCATCACTCTGGCAAGGCTGAGGGAATGCAGTTTCATAAAGGACATTGAGCTTACGCGCGATGAATCACATCTGAATATTGCATCTATGACCAGAGATACTGATATTGAGGCACCCGTTGGGAGCGATACCGCCATATATGGCAGGGCACTCCAACAGCTTGAGCTGTACAATCTGCCGCCGCTTCACAAGGCTGGCTTTGAGGGTCAGGGCATACATATGGCAGTAATTGACGGCGGATTCCAGAACGCGGACTCTGTAACCGCTTTCAACTCCATCAGGGAACAGATACTCGGTCATTATGACCTTACGGACGATAAATACGATTTTTTCGGTGACAAGGGTTTCCACGGCACTGCCTGCCTTAGTCTCATTGCCGCCGTGCGCAACGACTTCCTTGGCTCCGCCACCAAAGCCTGCTACTATATGATACGCTCCGAGGAATGCGATACCGAGAGCCCGAAAGAGGGCGATAATCTGGTGGCGGCACTGGAGCTGGCGGACAGTCTTGGTGTGAATATCGCATCTGTGTCACTTGGATACTATGCTTTCGACAACCCAAGCCTGAACTATTCATATCAGGATATGGACGGTAAGTCAACACGCCCGTCGCGTGCCGCCACAATCGCAGCCAGAAAGGGAATGCTGCTCTGTGTCTCTGCCGGAAACGAGGGGAAAAAGGAGTGGCACTACATCACCACGCCGGCCGATGCGGACAGCATCCTTACGGTAGGCGCAGTCTACAAGAACAGGGGCGTCACTGATTTCTCATCACGCGGACCTGCATACGATGGCAGGATTAAGCCTGAGGTATGCGCTTTCGGAAGTCAGGCCACTATATTGAACGCGGGCACAGACTCTCTCCGTACAGGAAGCGGAACATCCTATGCCTGCCCACTTACAGCTGGTCTGGCCGCCTGTCTGTGGTCAGCCCATCCTGATGAGACAGCGCAGCAGATCCGCTGGCGCATAATGCGCTCAGCCGACCGCTATGACGCGCCGGACAATGATTACGGATATGGTATTCCTGATGCCTGGAAAGCCCATACATTGTCAATCACAAAGGCCGGGACAGCCGTTCAGGACTCGTACAGCATTGGCAAGTCACTCATTGACGGACGCATTCTCATCCTGAAGGGAGATGATTATTATGACATTTCGGGCAGAAAGAGTGCCAGATAGCGCTACTTATCCGTTATGATAACCTTGTTTAACGTATTGAACAGCCTACCCGACGAAAATAACATCTATCTTTGCACCGCAAACAAGCGGGGGAAGCCGAAAACCCATGAAAGAGTAGGCTGGACTAAAACATTTATTATTACAAAATGAAGAAAATCGTTTTAGCTATCGCATTAGCAGTATGTACACTTGGCGCAAACGCACAGGTATGGATGGGAGGAAGTCTTGGTCTCAATGTCACAAAGAACAAGGTCATTGATGACACAAACACAACCTTTACAATCGCTCCTGAGGTTGGCTATTCACTCAATGATAACTGGGATGTAGCTTTAGGACTTGGCTATTCAACAGACTCAAAGGCCTTCTCAATCAAGCCATACGCACGTTATACATTCGCTCAGCTGGGCAGCGTTGGTTTCTTCGTTGACGGTGGCATTGACTACACCACAAAGATTGACGAGTTCTGGATCGGTCTTCGTCCGGGCATCAAGTTTGCCGCATCAGACAAGATTACTCTTGTAGCTCACCTTGGCAGCTTCGGTTACGTTACAAACGACGCAGCAAGCAACTTTGGTCTGAACATCAACAACAGCGCATTGTCATTCGGAATGTACTGGGCTTTCTAATCAGAACTGAAATCAGGAATAAGGAGTGGTCTTCAGCATACGTGCCAGGACCACTTTTTTTTTAATAATACAAATATGGCAGAGATTAAGTCAATAGGCATCATCACATCGGGAGGAGATGCACCGGGAATGAATGCGGCAGTCAGAGCCGTAACCCGCTCGGCGATATTCGCAGGCTGGAAGGTTTATGGTATTTACCGCGGCTGGGAAGGCCTTATTCACGAGGATGTCAAGGAGTTCACCACCGAGAGCGTGAGCAGCATAATACATCGGGGCGGTACTATTCTCAAAACCGCCCGCAGTGAGGAGTTCCGCACGCGCGAGGGCCGGGACAAAGCCTATCAGACTCTTTGCAAATACCATATTGACGCACTTATAGTAATAGGTGGCAACGGCTCGCTTGCAGGAGCAGAGGAACTGGCCAGGGAACACGATGTGCCGGTTATCGGCCTGCCGGGGACAATTGACAACGACCTGTACGGCACAGATGCCACAATAGGATATGACAGCGCCCTCAACACGATAGTTGAGTGCGTTGACAAGATACGCGACACCGCGACATCGCACGACCGCATTTTCTTTATTGAGGTTATGGGGCGCGATGCCGGTTTCCTGGCACAGAACAGCGCCATAGCCGCAGGAGCAGAGGCTGCGATTATTCCTGAGGACAGCACGGACATAGACCAGCTGGCTACTTTCATCAACCGCGGAATACGCAAAAGCAAGAACAGCTCGATTGTAATCGTGTCAGAGAAGGATGGCGGTGCGATGCACTATGCCGGGCGCGTACGCAAGGAGTACCCGCAGTTTGATGTGCGCGTGTCAATACTCGGACATCTGCAACGCGGAGGCACCCCAAGCGCATACGACCGTATCCTCGCATCACGGCTGGGAGTAGCGGCCATTGAGGCTCTTCAGGAGGGACAGCGCAACGTGATGATTGGCGTTGACGATGACAAGATTGTCTATGTGCCAATAGCAAAGGCTATTAAGAAAGACAAGCCTATTGACCCTGAGCTGATAAACGTGCTTACAGTCCTGTCAATCTGACAAGACTCTACAATTCAAAATCCAATGACATCTGACCGTCGCCAAGCAGATTGAATGTAAGGCGATGGTAAGGCGTGGTGCCATACTCTTTGATGGCCTGCCTATGCTTTGCGGTGGGATATCCTTTATTTGAAAGCCAGTCATACTGCGGATACTCTGCGGCTATCGCATTCATGAAGTCATCACGATATGTCTTGGCCAGGACCGATGCCGCTGCTATTGACATCATTTTGGCATCGCCTTTCACAATGGTGGTATGAGGGATGCCCGGATACGGTTTGAAACGGTTGCCGTCTATCAGGAGATGCTCAGGACGGACTTTCAATCCGTCAACTGCACGATGCATCGCCAGAATGGATGCAGACAGAATATTGATTTTGTCTATCTCGTGATTATCCACAACACCTACAGCCCACGCAAGCGCCTCACGCTCAATTACAGGACGCAGGGCATAACGCTGCCGTTCTGTCAATTGCTTTGAGTCATTCAGCAACTCATTCTTGAAATCTGGTGGCAGGATTACCGCTGCGGCATATACCGGGCCGGCCAGACAACCGCGTCCGGCCTCGTCGCATCCGGCCTCTATCCTACCCTCTGTTAGAAATGGCAACAGCATATCTTTACTTTTATCTGCAAATATGAGCAAAAAAAACGAGACGGGAGAATGCAAGAAAGACGAATAAATAGTAATTTCGCGCAAAATTACAAAAGCGAGGCTTTAGGAAACAGATAGCCGGACCTCACAGCAAGCGTAAGGAATTAAAAATCATATAGAAATGAAACTGACAAACCAGATTGAGGGTTTCAAGGGTTACACCTGGAAGAGAGAGATTAACGTCCGCGACTTTATCCAGCACAACTACACTCCATACGATGGCGACGGCTCTTTCCTGGCAGGACCTACAGAGCGCACCACGGCACTATGGCAGAAGCTCAGCGAGATGTTCAAGGTAGAGAGAGAGAAAGGAGTATATGATGCGGAGACAAAACTGCCACAATCACTGCACACATACGGAGCCGGCTATATAGATAAGGATAATGAGGTTGTTGTAGGTCTGCAGACCGACGCGCCACTCAAGAGAGGTATTTTCCCGAGAGGCGGCATCAGGATGGTTGAATCCGCCCTTGAGGCATACGGCTACAAACTGGATCCGGCTACGAAGGACATCTATACGAAATATCGCAAGACACACAATGAGGGTGTCTTCTCAGCATATACGAACGACATCCGCGCCGCACGTCACGCGCACATCATCACAGGACTGCCGGACGCTTACGGCCGTGGCCGCATCATCGGAGACTACAGGCGCATTGCCCTTTATGGCGTCAACAACCTTATTGAGGAAAAGAAGCGTTTTCTGGACCGTCTGGACATTCAGGAGATGACGGAGGAGTGCATACAGAGCCGCGAGGAGACCAGCGAGCAGATTTCCGCGCTGAAGGACTTTGTAAAGATGTGCGCCGATTACGGCTTTGACGTTACTGTTCCGGCAAAGAATGCCCGTGAGGCTGTACAGTGGGTATATTTCGGCTACCTTGGAGCTGTAAAGGATCAGGACGGAGCCGCTATGTCACTGGGACGTGTCAGCACATTCCTGGACATTTTCATCGAGAGAGACATCCGCGAGGGAATCCTCACTGAGGCTGAGGCTCAGGAATTGATTGACCAGATGGTTATCAAACTGCGCATCGTACGATTCCTGCGCACGCCTGAGTACAACGACCTCTTCAGCGGAGACCCGGTATGGGTTACCGAATCACTCGGCGGTATGGGTGTTGACGGACGCACGCTGGTTACCAAGACATGTTTCCGGATGCTTCACACACTGGAGAACCTTGGACCGGCACCGGAACCTAACCTCACCGTTCTATGGGCTGAGAAACTGCCTGAGAACTGGAAGAGGTACTGTGCGCAGGTATCAATCAAGACAAGCGCCATACAATACGAGAACGACGATCTGATGCGCGCTGATTATGGCGATGACTATGGTATCGCCTGCTGCGTAAGCCCTATGAAGATTGGCAAGCAGATGCAGTTCTTCGGCGCCCGCGCCAACCTTGCCAAGTGTCTTCTCTACGCCATCAACGGTGGCCGCGACGAGATGACAGGCGAGCAGGTAGGTCCTGATTATGCTCCTATCACATCTGAGTACCTTGACTACGAGGAGGTGATGTACAAGTTCGAGAATATGATGAGATGGCTGGCCAAGACATACGTCAATGCCCTAAAGATCATCCACTATATGCACGACAAGTACGATTACGAGGCATACCAGATGGCCCTTATTGACGGAGATGTTATCCGCACACGCGCGACGGGAATAGCCGGATTGTCCATCGTGACAGACTCACTGGCCGCCATCAAGTACGGCAAGGTGAGGGTTATTCGCGATGAGCGCGGCATTGCCACCGGATTCAAGCAGGAGGGCAGCTACATTCCTTTCGGCAACAACTTTGAGAATACCGACAAACTGGCACTGATGGTAACTGAGAAGTTTATGGAGTTTCTGCGACAGCACGAGACCTACCGTCACGCGGAGCCCACGCAGTCGCTGCTTACCATTACATCGAACGTTGTATATGGAAAGAGAACCGGAGCCACTCCCGACGGACGTCCAAGCGGAACACCGTTCGCACCAGGCGCGAACCCGATGAACGGGCGCGACACCAAGGGTGCGGTGGCAGCATTGTCATCAGTAGCGAAACTGCCGTTCCAGCACAGCCACGACGGCATATCATACACATTCGCCATCACTCCAGGAACACTCGGCAAAGACACAGAGAGCAAGATTTGCAACCTCGTAGGCCTTCTGGACGGTTATTTCGCTCCGGATGGAGGACAGCATCTGAATGTGAATGTGTTTGACCGCCAGCTTCTGGAAGATGCCATGGAACATCCCGAGAAGTATCCGCAGCTCACAATCCGCGTGAGCGGCTATGCGGTGAACTTTGTAAAGCTCACGCGCGAGCAGCAGCTTGACGTTCTGAGCCGCACAATCAACCAAAGTCTGTAAGCAATGACAGGAAGGATTCATTCACTGGAGTCCTTCGGCACAGTTGATGGCCCTGGAATACGTTTTGTGACGTTTCTCCAGGGCTGTCCTATGAGGTGCGCGTTCTGCCACAACCCCGACACCTGGGCCATTGACGCTCCGGTTCAGTACGAGATGACTCCGAGAGAGCTTCTTGATGAGACAATGCGCTACTACGGCTTCATTCACAAAGGAGGCGTCACCTGCACGGGAGGCGAGCCATTATTGCAGGCTGAGTTTGTGGCAGAGTATTTCCGGTTGTGTCACAAGGAGGGTCTGCATACAGCCTTGGATACATCGGGAGCGATATTCGGCCAGAACAACGCACAGCCGTTCCCTCAGATTGCAGACGCCATAGAAGAGAGCGATCTGGTGATGCTTGACATCAAGACTCTGGACGAGGAGCTGCACATATCATATACAGGCTACTCTTCGAGCTCCAATATAGCTTTTCTTAATTACCTTCAGGAAACTGGTAAACACACCTGGATAAGGCACGTTGTCGTACCTGGGATAACAGCCGATATACGCAGGCTGGAGGAATTGGCAACATACCTGAGACAATTCAGCATTGTAGAGCGAGTTGAGTTGCTGCCATACCACACTATGGGGAAATACAAATATCAGAAGCTGGGAATACCCTACCGTCTGGAAGATACTCCTCCGCTGGAGAATGAGGCGTTGGAGAATGCCAGACAGATATTCCGGGAAGCCCTGAATTGTAAGATAAGTTAATTTGTACGGAGCGCTTTGGTTATTTCTGCCGTTTCCGCTATCTTCGCCGATTATTAACAAGAACCACCGATGAACAGAATACCGACTGTCACAAAGAACCTCCTCATAATAAACGTATTACTGTGGTTTGGAGGTGTGGCTATGACTAAGATAGGCATTGACTTCAACTCGCTGTTCGGTCTGCATTTCTTCAAGGCATCCGACTTCCGTATTTACCAGCTCTTCACATATATGTTCATGCACGAGGGGTTCTGGCACGTATTCTGCAATATGTTCGCAGTATGGATGTTTGGCAGTATGATGGAGAACACCTGGGGCCCGCGCCGCTATCTGTTTTTCTACATTGCCTGCGGACTGGGTGCCGGACTCATTCAGGAGGGAGTCCAGTATATACAGTGGGTGGCTGACTTGTCAAAATACGGCGCCGTAAACCTTGGATATGGCGCGATACCTATGCAGGAATATCTCAATATGATCAATACGGTAGGCGCATCAGGTGCCGTCTACGGAATATTGCTGGGTTATGGAATGACCTACCCCAACAACCCTATCTTCATCATACCGATACCCGTGCCCATCCAGGCAAAATGGCTCATCATAGGCTATGTCCTGCTTGAGCTTCTATCCGGCCTCAGCAACATTCCGGGAGATAACGTGGCCCACTTCGCCCATCTTGGCGGAATGCTCGTAGGATTCCTGATAATTATGTACTGGAAAAACAAATACAAGCTACGTCGCTAAGAGTCAATATCAAATCTTACCGTCCTATGAGAGCCGTTGGTAAAATCATATATTATCCTTTGATTGCCATTAATGCCATAGTTGCGGCATTATTAGTAGCCAGCGGATGGAGCAGTTACCTATATGTAAGCTCTTTTCCTATAGTATCACTGATTGGGATGGCATTCCCCGCTATCCTTGCCATAAACCTGCTGTTTCTTCTGATATGGCTTATTTTTTGGAAAAGAGCCCTCTGGCTGCCGCTGCTGGCCATTGCCCTGACCATTAAGCCGATACTCACATACTCGCCCCTGCACTTGTCAAAAGAGCCGGCGGAAAGCGAGGATGATATCATCAAGATATTATCGTACAACACATTCTATCTTAATATCTTCAGAATCGGCAAGAGCGGCACGGACAATCCGATTATTAATTACGTCAACCAAAGCGGGGCAGACATTATCTGCTTACAAGAGTCCAACAGCGGCGCGCTTAAGAATCTGATAAAAAACGATAAGGATTTTTTACCTGATCACAAGCATAATTGCCACACTGTGAATATGTCAACATTCTCGCGTTGGCCCATTATTGAGTGGAAAGAGATCAAATTTCCCGACTCGGGCAACTGCTGTCTGTATTCCCGCATTCTGATGGGCTCAGACACTATTGCCGTATATAACTGTCATTTCCAGTCCTTTGGACTAAATCAGGATGAGATAGATGATTACAACCATCTCATTGAGAACCCTAAGGATACCGCCAGCTACAAGGGCTCCAAATCAGCATTAAGGAAACTGATGAGAGCCGCGGTGAAGAGAGCCGGGCAAGGTGAGATGATTGCAGAGATGATTGATAAGGAGAATGCCAGATATATACTTCTATGCGGTGATTTCAACGACACGCCGCTCTCATATACCCATCGTGTCATAGCAAAAAGGCTGACTGATGTCTATGCCGCATCAGGCTTCGGACCCGGAATCTCGTACAACAGGAACAGACTCTATTTCAGGATAGACCATACTTTCTGCAACAAGGCGCTCAAGCCCATACACTGTCACGTGGACAAGTCAATAAAAGACTCAGACCACTATCCCGAAATATCATATCTGAGATTGCAATAATCCGCCTCACGCACCCATTTGCGCCGTTTCTATTATAAAATAATACGCGCGCGTGCTTGTGAACCGAAAATTTGTCTATATTTGCACCCTTGAATTTTACGGTGTAATCCGTACTATGTTCAGACAACAAATAATTAACCAATTAATAATATGCAAAACAAAGGATTTGTAAAGGTGTTTGCGATAGCATTGACAGTAGTATGTCTGTTCTATCTCTCCTTTACTTTCAGAACCCGCAGCATTGAGAAGAAAGCTGCACAGAGTCCAATGGGCGAGCAGGCCTACCTTGACTCAGTGATGAACGAGAAAGCCTGGTTGGGAATCTACTCCTACAAAGAGTGCCGTGAGATGGAGATTGGCCTGGGCCTTGACCTGAAGGGCGGTATGAACGTCATCCTCGAGGTATCAGTACCCGATGTAGTGAAGGCTCTTGCCAACAACAGCAAAGACGAGAATTTCAACGCCGCCTTATCGGCAGCCACAAAGCGTTCGGTAAGCAGTCAGGACAATTTTGTTGATCTCTTCGTAGAGGAGTTCCGTAAGATTGACCAGACCAGTAATCTCAACAAGTATTTCGCAACCTCAATGTTGAAGGACCGTGTGGATGTACAGAGCACTGACGAGCAGGTAATCTCCGTACTGAAGGAGGAGGTTGACGCCGCTATCAGCAATGCCTTCCTGGTTCTCCGCACACGTATTGACCGTTTCGGTGTGGCACAGCCAAACATCCAGGAACTGGAGGGCAAGCAGGGCCGCATTATGGTAGAGCTTCCTGGCGTCAAGGAGCCGGAGCGTGTAAGAAAGCTCCTGCAGGGTTCCGCAAACCTGGAATTCTGGGAGACATACAAGTTCGGTGAGCTGGCCGACATTATTCAGGCAGCAGACCGCAAGCTCCGTCTGGCCGAGGCCGGTACAGAGGAGGCTCAGGAGACCAAAAGCACAGAAGAGGAGGCTACAGCCGCAGCAGAGGCAACCGTAAGCTCTACGGACAGCCTTGCCAACCTGCTTCTCAATGACGGTGATGCCCAGACAGAGCTTTCAGCGGCACAGAAGGCTGAGCTCCGCAAGGCCAACCCGCTGCTCTCCCGTCTTAATCCGCCATCATACCAGAACAGCTGTGTAATCGGTATCGCACACAAGAACGATACTGCCGAGGTCAACAGACTGATGGCACGCGCCGACATCAAGTCAATGTTCCCGCGTGACCTCAAGACTCTCTGGGGCGTCAAGGCAATTGATACAAAAGAGCAGTACTTTGAGCTTTATGCCATCAAGGTCACCAACAGAGACGGCAACGCAGCTCTGACCGGTGATGTTGTCACCAGCTCAAAGGATGAGTTTGACCAGCACGGAAATCCTTGCGTTAGTATGTCCATGAACACTGAGGGAGCACGCCGTTGGGCACAACTTACAAAGCAGAACATCAACCGCAACATCGCCATCGTTCTGGACGGTCTGGTATATAGCGCACCTAACGTAAACGATGAGATCACAGGTGGGAACAGCCAGATCACAGGCGCATTCACCATTGAGGACACCCAGGACCTTGCAAATGTTCTGAAGTCTGGTAAGATGCCGGCTCCCGCAAAGATTGTTCAGGAGGACATCGTAGGCCCGTCACTCGGTCAGGAGTCAATCCGTCAGGGATTCATCTCCTTCATCGTGGCCTTCATCATCCTTATGATTTATATGTGCATCATCTACGGATTCGTTCCGGGTATGATAGCCAACGGAGCACTGCTCTGCAACTTCTTCTTCACACTGGGTATTCTTACCTCATTCCAGGCGGCACTTACAATGTCCGGTATCGCAGGTATCGTTCTTACCCTGGGTATGGCAGTCGATGCGAACGTGCTTATCTATGAGCGTACAAAGGAGGAGCTCAAAGCCGGCAAGGCTGTTTCCGCAGCTCTGTCCGATGGTTACAAGAATGCTTTCTCGGCCATCTTTGACTCCAACTTCACATCAATCATCACAGGTATCATCCTGTTCGTATATGGTACAGGTCCTATCCGTGGATTCGCCACGACCCTGATCATCGGCATCATCTGCTCATTCTTCACAGCAGTGTTCCTTACACGTATCGTCTATGAGCACTTCCTTGAGAAGGGCAAGATGCAGAACCTCACATTCACCACAGCTTTCTCTAAGAACCTGATGGTGAACACCAAGGTTGGCTTCATGGAAGCGGCAAAGAAGTCATTCATTATCTTCGGTGCGGCGGCAGTGGTATTCATTGGCTTCCTCTGCATCAGAGGTCTGAGCAAGAGTATTGACTTCACCGGTGGCCGCAACTTCGTTGTTCAGTTCGAACAGCCGGTTGAGCCGGAGGAGGTGCGCGACATTCTTGAGAAGGTCATCACAGAGGACAATGTTCAGGCAATCGCCCTTGGTACCGACCACAAGACAATCCGTATCACAACCAACTACCGCATTGAGGATGATTCAGAGAGCATAGACGCAGAGATTGAGGAGTTCCTTTTCACCTCGCTCAAGTCTGCAGGCAAGCTCAGCCCGACACTCGATCTAGCTACATTCATTGACCGCGACAACCGCACCGGTGGCTCAATCATCAGCTCACAGAAGGTTGGACCTTCAATTGCCGAGGATATAACACGCGGAGCTATCATCTCCGTCATTCTGGCTCTGATTGCCATCTTCCTGTACATCCTTATCCGTTTCCGCAACGTGGCTTACTCAGTAGGTGCTATCGTGGCTCTGTTCTTCGATACTCTGGTCATTCTGGGTATGTACTCAATCTGCTGGGGCTGGATGCCGTTCTCACTTGAGATTGACCAGACCTTCATCGGTGCCGTGCTGACCGCTATCGGTTACTCAATCAACGATAAGGTGGTTATCTTCGACCGTATCCGCGAATATACTCACCTCTATCCGAAACGCGATAAGAAGCAGCTCTTCAACGACGCCCTGAACACCACTCTGGCACGTACAATCAATACATCAGTAAGTACATTGATAGTATTGCTCTGTATCTTCTTCCTTGGCGGTGACAGCATCCGCAGTTTCGCATTCGCAATGATTCTTGGTGTAATCTTCGGTACCTGCTCATCACTCTTCGTGGCAGCTCCTACCGCTTACGCAATTATGCGCAGGAAGAATTAAGGTCAACACCTTATATATATTATTAAGGCTTCCGGTTGTTCTTTGAACTTCCGGAAGTTTTTTTTCTCAAAAGTTATTTGTATTATTGCGTCTGAAAAAAACGGACATTATGAGGAAACTGACTATCACACTCGTTTGCCTAATAGCGGCAGTCAATGTATTTGCGGATATCAACGCAGATTCCATCAAATCGGAATTAGACAAGATTGTGCTGCTAAAGGATGATGCGAGACAGACCATTGAGAAATACAAGAAGGGAGTCCTGAAGGGCGATGATAAGTCCATAAACCTGCTTGGAGTGGAATGCATGAGCGGGACAAATATCAAGGCTGACCTCACGTTGGGAATGAATCTGCTGGAGACAGCCGCCAACAATGGCTATCTGGATGCTCAGTACAACCTTGGCAACTACTATTTTATTTTCTGGGTACGCAAGCCTGAGAATACGGCATATTTCTCAGCCGCAAGCAAATGGCTGCGCAAGGCTGTCAAGACGCAAGATGTACGCTCCTACAATCTGCTGGGCCGACTTTATTTTGAATATGGCAAACACAATGCAGACCCGGATTTCCTCACTCAGGCACGTATGCTGCTTGCCACAGTTCCAGGTGTTGAGGAGGTGAGCGACAAGAACGAGGAGCTCATCACCACACAGGCGACGCTTGGCAATATATGCCTCGGGCAATGGCGTTTGGACCAGGATACTACAGCATTGCGCGACGCGAAGAAATGGTATCGTCTGGTGCTGAGATCCGACAAGGAGTACCCCACATTCTCAACATATATTGACTCGCTGGCATACGTTCTAAGCCAGGGAGTACCTATGTCCATCGACCCGAAAGATGAGAATGCGCAAGCCAATGCCGCACCTCAGGGCGGCCCGATGGGAGGCTTTGGCGGTATGGGCGGATTCGGTGGTTTTGGAGGTTTTGGAGGTCCGATGGGTGGAGGCCCCGGCGGGCCGATGACAGGCCCTCAAGGTCCGTCAGCCACATACCCCGGCGGTATGATGCAGATGATGAATTTCATCCGCTCCAACACATTCTACCCAAAGGATTGCGAGGATGCACGCATCAAAGAGACTGTTACAGTACAGTTCACCATCGGCACGGATGGAGCTGTTATCAATCCGAAAATTATCAAGAATGTGAACTATCTGCTAGGTCAGGAAGCCCTGCGTACGGTAATGCTTATGCCAGACTGGATTCCTGCCAAGACCGAGGATGACACACCAGTTGAATATACCACAACAACAAATGTCTCCTTCGGTTCCGGTGGCATGGGTGGCGGAATGGGTATGATGTTCTAATAAATAAAGGAGAGCCCTGAGGCCCTCCTTTATTTATTATTGCTGCCAACAGCCTGCCCTTATTCCACCATCCAGGTGTCGTTGGTCTCAAGAAGCTCTGCGAAGTTGTGATACTTCTTCTTTGCGGTCACCTCCTCAACCTGAGCATATACTGCATCGTTGTAGGTTGGAGCATCAACATCGCGGATGACACCGAGTGCTACCGGGAAGTCTGGTCCCTCCATCAATGCCAGCTTAAGCTGCAGGGTGCTGTCCTCACAATGAGCATCGTGAACAAGAATATCCTTCTCTGTAATGCCATTCTCGCCAAGCCTCACAACCTTCAGGCCAAAGCCCTCCTGCATAAGGCCGAACTCGTTGTTCTCGCCGAACAGCATTGGCTGACCATGCCTCAGGTAGATGGCGTTCTTTGAACGGCCCTCCTTGGTATATACATCAGCGTGAGTACCATCATTAAAGATGACGCAATTCTGCAGGACCTCGGTAACGGCAGCGCCCTTGTGGCGAGCGGCGGCAGTAAGGCACTCTACAGCGCCGGGAGCATCAACCGCCACACAACGGGCAAAGAAGTGACCGCGTGCTCCGAAACACAGCTCTGCGGGACGGAACGGGTCCTCAACAGTACCGTATGGCGATGACTTGCTGACAAAACCTCTCAATGAAGTAGGTGAGTACTGACCCTTGGTAAGACCATATACACGGTTGTTCAGCAGAATCATATTAAGGTCTATGTTACGCCTCATAGCGTGAATGAAGTGATTACCGCCAATAGCCAGGCCATCACCATCGCCGGATATCTGCCAGATGGTCAGATCCGGATTGGCAATCTTGGCACCGGTGGCAATAGCGGCGGCACGTCCGTGAATGGTATGGAAGCCGTAAGTATTCATATAATAAGGCAGACGCGATGAGCATCCGATACCTGAGATGACCGCCACATTATGTGGGGCGATTCCAAGATCGGCCATTGCCTTATGCAAGGCAGCCAAAAGGGCGTGATCGCCACAACCCGGACACCAGCGGGGCTGTCCCGACTTGAAATCCTGCGCTGTAAATTTACATTCCTCTGCCATAGCTTACTTATTTAAAATTGCGGTGAAACTTTCAATCAGAGTCTGCGTCTGGAACGGCTGACCCTTTACCTCGTTGAACTGCTCAAGGTGCAGTCCCTCGAAATTCATTCTCAGATATGCGGCCAGCTGACCCATATTCTGCTCGGCCACAACCACCTTCTTGTACTTGCGAAGCACTGTCTCGGTATTTGCAGGCAGCGGGTTCAGATACTTGAAGTGTGCCAGAGCGGTCTTCTTGCCGTCTGCATTCATTGCATCGACTGCAGCGCGCAGATGACCATACGTGCCGCCAAAGCCAACAACCAGCAGGTCGGCATCCTCATCGCCCTCAACCTTCAGGTCGGGAACCTGAATCTTGGCAACCTTATCCATACGGGCCCTCACCATATCGTGATGGTTCTGCGGGTCATTTGAGATTGCGCCGGTGGCGGCACTCTTCTCCAGACCGCCAATGCGATGCATAAAGCCCTCAGTACCAGGACGTGCCCAATAGCGGACACCAGTCTCCGGATTACGCTTGTACGGAGTCCAGCCCTCAGCCATATCCGGTGTGACGAACGGCGGGTTGATTGCAGGATAATCCTTCAAGTCAGGAAGTTTCCAAGCTGAGGATCCGTTAGCGATGAATGCGTCGGTGAGCAGCACTACAGGAGTCATATGCTCAAGAGCAATCTTGCAGGCATCGTATGCGGCATCAAAGCAATCGGTCGGTGTGGTAGCGGCGATGACAGGCATCGGGCTCTCACCGTTACGGCCGAAGAGCACCTGCAGCAGGTCAGTCTGCTCACTCTTGGTTGGCAGTCCTGTGGAAGGACCTCCACGCTGAACATCGATAATCACCAGCGGAAGCTCTGCAATTACAGCCAGGTTCATGGCCTCGCTCTTCAGACAGATACCAGGACCAGATGTGGTGGTAACGGCCAGAGCGCCTGCATATGACGCGCCAAGAGCCGATGAGCAGCCTGCAATCTCGTCCTCGCACTGTACGGTGACAACGCCAAGAGACTTGTGCTTTGAAAGCTCGTGCAGAATATCTGTGGCTGGAGTGATAGGATATGAGCCAAGATACAGACGCAGACCCGCCTTCTCTGCAGCGGCGATCAGGCCGTATGCTGTGGCCTTATTTCCATTGATATCCATATAGCGGCCCTTCTCCTTACCGCTGGACTCAATACGATATACTGTGGCGCCACCAGCGTCAACATTATGACCGTAATTGTAGCCATCATTCAAGATTTTGATATTGGCGGCTGCGATTTCAGGTTTCTTGGCGAACTTGCTCTTGAGCATATCCTCGGCAATCTGAAGCTTGCGGTCAAACAGCCAGCAAACCAGACCTACTGCGAATATGTTGCGGCACTTCAGGATAGACTTCACATCCATCCCGCTGTCCTTAAGGCTCTCCTTGCACATAGATGAGATAGGAGCCTCAATAACGGTATTCCTAATACCCATCTCCTCGAAAGGATTCAGTGTCTTGAACTCTGCCTTCTCCAAATCCTTCTGGCCAAACGAGTCGCTGTCGGTGATGATTACGGCATCGCGCTTGCAGAACTTATACTGAGTCTTCAGAGCAGCCGGATTCATAGCCACCAGAACATCGCACTTGTCACCAGGAGTGAACACCTTCTTAGCACCGATATGCACCTGGAAACCTGACACGCCGGTAAGAGAGCCCTGCGGGGCGCGGATGTCGGCAGGATAGTCAGGGAAGGTGCAGATGCTGTTTCCTACTGTTGCGGAAACAGTTGAGAATATGTTGCCTGCAAGCTGCATTCCATCGCCGGAATCGCCCGAGAAGCGGACAACAACGTCTTCCAATTCCTTTACTGTCATTGCTTCAAATTTAAGTTGTGCAAAGTTACTGCAAACTATTGTATTTTGTATAATGTTAAGCTGTTTTTTTCAATATTTCGCCCAATTTCCGCATATTTATTTAAGAAGTGCGGTATATATATACAAAAGGTACGTTCCGGCAAGTTACCGGAACGCACCATATACAAGCAACCGCCTGCTCAAATCTTGTCCTTGATCAGGAAGTAGTAAATGACGATGCCTACCCAGCTGAAAGCCAGCACAAGGATAGTAAGCAGAATCTTCTTCAGAACATCGGTATTCTTCTTCCAAATGTCAAGAACACACCAAATAGCGGCGATAATACCAAGGATGTAAACAATCTTTGCAATCATAACTGTATTATTTAAAAGTTAGACAATAATTACTCTCTGTTAAGCCACACCGTCATATTGCCATTGCCACGATGCGCCCAGGCATAATACGGAATCAGCCTCAGGACCACATCACGCGACTTAGTCTTGTTGCCGGCATAGTTTTCCCTGGCACAACCTAAGCTTATGTGGCTCATCTGATAGCTCTTACCCTCAACCGTCATACTTGCGGGGATAACATCAATCTTTGAGAGACTGGCAGGAATCTGCGCGCTCAGCACATTGAAGTCATTGTCAGGCCACTCTGCGCAATACACTATCGGGCCACGCTCCACTGCAACCTTGCCACGGTCCTCGCGAACCTGACGGTGAGCCTGTACGGTGCGCACCTTCATATCGAAATGCACGCTCACCTTATCGCCCCTGCTCCACTTCCGGTCTATCACGAAGTAACCGTTTACTATATCGCTCTGCACAGGCTGACCGTTAACGGTTACGGTATAACCCGGAGTGATATTGTCAGCATATGTATAAAGGTCTGTAGGAACCACCTGATTACGGACCCAGCCAGGAATGCGCACCTTTAGCGCGAACGGCTTGGAAGGAGCCTTTGACACGGCAA
Source organism: uncultured Bacteroidales bacterium (assembly GCA_937898885.1). GTDB lineage: Bacteria > Bacteroidota > Bacteroidia > Bacteroidales > Bacteroidaceae > Colenecus. The sequence goes on from CALDKD010000099.1 coordinate 19,070, forward strand.
TCTCCACATCGCCGTTCCAAGGGTATCCGGTGGTCTGAGTCAGTTCCAGAGTCTTACCCAGCACTTTGGTATTCAATGTGTTTGACATAAACAGATTCACAAACACCTCATTATCCCTGACGGCATAGACATACCCCGGAACTGACGGAATGAAACGGCAGATGTTGCTCGGGCAGCAGGCGCAACCGAACCAGGCCTGACGCTGATGCTGTCCGTGTGACTCCAGCGGATTCGGATAGAAGAAAGCGCCTCCGTCCAGACTCACGCCACTGATCACGCCATTGTACAGGACGCGCTCCAGCACATCTATATATTTGGCATCACCGTGAAGCAGGAACAGACGATAGTTTGTATATACGTTCGCAATGGCCGCACAAGTCTCGCAATAGCCGTTCATATTCGGAAGGTCATAGTTCTCGGTGAAGCCCTCGCTGCCACCGGTGGAGCCGATGCCTCCGGTCAGATACATTTTCTTGCCCACCATATTCTCCCATATGCGGTCTATGGCATTGACGTATGACTCATCGCCCGTAAGAGCGGCCACATCGGCCATTCCGGAATACATATATCCGGCACGTACCGAATGGCCCACAGCCTCGTCCTGCTCAACCACAGGCAGGTGCGACTGGTCATACTTGTCCTTGCGGGCGGTCTTGCCCTTGTTGTCAAGAAACAGCCTCGCCTCGTCAAGATACTTCCTGTCACCGGTAACAAGATACAGTTTGGCAAGCGCCATCTCCGCAATCTGATGTCCGGGAACACGGATTATCTGACCCTCGCCGTAACCTATCTCGCGGCATACGCAATCAGCGTAACGGATTGCGATGTCAAGGAACTTGCGGCTTCCGGTAGCCTGATAGTGCGCTATGGCGCCCTCTATCATATGCCCTAAGTTGTACAACTCGTGGCTTCCGCTCTCCTCGCCTGCCCAACGTACCGGACCAGACCAGTCGTGCGGATGCTCAGGGTTCATTGTGCGTGCGGTATAGAGATAGCCGTCTGGCTCCTGGGCAGCCGCCACAATATCAAGCACACTGTCAATATAAGCCTCCAGCCTTGCGTCAGGATAAGTCTGAAGCAGATAGCTTGCACCTTCTATAGTCTTATAGACATCTGTATCGTCAAACGGGAACTGTGTGGGGCGGTAATTGCTGGAGTTGTCGCCACGGGCAACCTCGGCCATCTTGGCCGCAGCGTGCTCAAAGTTGGTATAGCGGTCGGTCTCCTCGCACTTACTGAAAGCCAGCGGTATGGTCACCTCGCGGCTCTGGCGGATACGGTCGCCCCAGAAACTGTCGGCCGATACCTTTACCGATGTAAACGGTACTCCGTTAATGGGATAGGAAGGAGCGTCCTGCCTCACGGCAGAAGTTGTCACAACCGTTGTCAGTAACGCCGCGGCACACACTGATGCCGCCTTCAACCATTTTGCCCTCATATTCAGCTAAACATACTTGGTTCGTCTTGCGAATATAACAATTATTAACGGTTGCGGCAAAATTATAAAGCGGAAAAGTTCAGACAGCCGTACCTTCCTCAGCTCAGGATAAGCAAAAAAGACTAATCCGTTATTTTCCCATTAGGTTTTTACGATAATAATGTAATTTTGCGCCCCGAAATAAACAAACCACTTAATAATGAGAATTACCATCTTAAAAGCCGGCATCGCGGCAGTACTTGCGATGACACTCTCCATTAATGCTAACGCGACCTCATCATCAGATTTTGACGCCTCACGCACATATTCCCCAAGCGCAGAGGCAAAGGCTGCATATCAGTTCGCCACATCAGGCAGCACGTGGGAGGGATTCACACGAACGGGCTCACAGATAGCCGGAGCATACGAGAACCTGCCATCCGACGCATTCCCATTCCAGCCTTTCGCAAAGTGCGGCGATTGGTATTACCAAGGTCCGGGCTCAAGCACCGAGAAGTTCTGCGACAACGCGCTCAAGATTCTTTTGATGACACTTGTGGCTAACTCAATGGAGTCACTGAACGACAATCTGTGGACCAAGATTGCCACTCTTCCCAACGGCAAGAGCGGCTACCTTCCCCGAAGAGAGATTGCCAGCAGTGTGTATTGCTCTCTTTTCGCAGCCGACCCGTACAGTCCTGTGGCTCTCCGCAAATGGGCTACCGTATTGATGATTGACCGTCACGTGCGCTTCAGATCTGCCTACCAGCTTGAGATGAATGCCGAAAGCGCATATTCAAGTGATGCAATTGATATGTTCTGGTCAAAACGTGAGGACCTTTGTACAGATATCGCCACAACCGTCACCCCCTGGAAGGTTATAAAGGATTTCCTTCTGGAGTGTTCAGCCAACCTGCAGGATGCCGAGGCCAACGGCAACACTACCGATATCATCAAGAACAAGATGCTGTTTGAGGCGATGTGGGAGAATGTTGTAGCTTACCGCGACGAATACAAAAGTGACAACGGGATTCAGGTTGCAAAAGCAAGAGTGGACAAGGTCAACTTATACGAGATAGCCGAAAGCCTCAAGGCCGACAGTGCCGACCCTGTCAATATGCCGGCTGCCGTAAGCATGGATTCCAACAGCACCAATGCCCTTCAGGAACTTGCCAGGGAGGCATACGGCGACAAAGTGGTAAAGGCTTACTTTACTACAAGTAACTGGCACGTCTTCAAGAACCCCGAGTTCCCATACAACATCAGACACCGCTCAGTGGATGCCGTAATCATAGTAAAGGAGGGAAGCAAATACTATATGTACACCCGTGCCTTCATCCAGAGGTATAACGGTTCCGAATACACTTCAAATTACGCCATTCAAGCCCCGGCGCCAGACCCTGGCAAGCAGCCTGTCAATTACAAGTAATAGCCAGCCACATAGTCAGGTCTGTATTATTTCAAATTTGAAATAATGACGGACACGGTTGACATTATCTTCTTCCACCTTATATAAATGAAAAGACATCGCTATGTGGCCGCTGAATGCCCCACATTAGCGATGCCTTGTTATTTGGCGCTCTATCAAAGCTCAGTCACTTGTTTCTGCAGTTCCAGTCCCTCACCCAATTCCTGCAACGCGAACTCTTTCTCTGCCTCTATCCGAAGGCTACGCCTTGTATCATGACTATAATCTGAGAGTGTTGCAATATAGGCCGCAGTCAGAGGCAGGCAATCTGCTCAGACGTAAGTCCGGTGCACTGACTTATTACCTCGGCGGCGATGCCTGCGGCCTTGAACTTGCGGGCAGTGTCAAGCTTTTCTTCAAGTTTGCCTCGCTCGATGCCCTGCTCTTTAGCTTCTTCCACATCTTTCTGTCTCTGTAGCTCCAGCTCCTCGCGTAGCTCATCAAGTGCATACTGCTTCTCGGCCTGAATCTGAATCTCGTCACGTACCATATTGTCGTATATTGTAAGTTTGCGCTCCTCTATGTTCCTGCGGTTGGCGGCGTCGAACAGCTGGCTGAAGTAGCCGTCAAGCCCATCGGGCTTCTGGCTCACGTTGCCCATCTCGCGCACGTAGTACGCCCATCTCTCTATGAACGTTGACTCAGCCGCAGGCTCCTCTGCCGCAGGGAGTTGTAAAAATACGAAATTCAGCTTATCCGTCAAAATTTTCTGCGATGATTTCATCATTACGTACGCGCGGCGTACCAGCTGCTCGCGATCCTCCCTTGTCTCGCCATCTATCTTCAGGTAGCCGCCAAGAATGCATATCACGTAAAGAGTGCGCGTCCTGTCATAGAACTCGCCGCTCTTGAGCAGGTGGGTCAGGGGATCTCCCGTATAGACCATCAGGCGGTCCTGGAAATACTGGTACGGGTCTTTCTGCATCTCAACCAGAAAGCGGTTGCCGTCTTTGTCGGTACAGAGAATGTCGTAACGCTGGCGCTTGCCGCCCTCCTCGGGAGGCAGCACCTCGGTGTTCAGGAACTTTATCGACTCGATGGTCCTCTCGGGGATAATCTCGTTCAGAAACCGCAGCATAAGCCCGGGGTGGTCGTCGTCCGCCATGACAATCTTGAAACCGTAATCGCGGATAAGCTCGATGAACGGAGATTTGGGTTGTTGGTAATATAGGAGCCAATACCCTTTCTGGTGGTTTGCCAATAACACCTTATACAGAGATTGGCGAGGACGGAAGGATAATAATACACCCAGTAGCCGTTGTTATAGGCAACAGGCCTGAGAACTCTGACGTGATTAACATAGGTTGCATCGATTCCCGTCTGGAAGGTTACGAAAAGGGATCTTTAATAACAGTAGAACAGTTGGTGAAAGACGGCAAGGTAAACGATATCAACAACCCCATACCCAATTGGAGCAAGTCTTGGAGTCTAGACCATAATTTTGGAGACCAAAGTTTTACTGTTTACGGAAGTTCCACATATAACATAAAGGGATCCTATACAGAGCTCATAAGAAAAAAGGACAGAGAATTAGGAAAGGAGGCTGGTACCAATCCTTTCGGCCTGAAAATCATGCTGGACTCATTAGGATTGCGTCTGAAGGGCGGTTTAACCATATCAGTCTCTACAAAATGGTTTAAGCTGAAGAAATTCGAGATGTACGGAACCATTGGCTATGGACTTAATATAAAGGCTGTCGGTTTGGCAGGCGGTGTTATTGTTTTAGGACAAAAGGAATTGTTAAGTGCAACTCCTATAAACTGTTTCTTCATGTTAGGTATTGTACCTATCAAACTTGACGTATCAACAGCACTTGTGGCTAAGTGGAATTTGGAGTCTCTTGTTTGTGGAAAATACAACTGCAATCTTGATTTCTACCGTGAGACAGATCTTGGAATAGGATATAATGGTAGTATGTATACAATCAACAGAACCAGCCCCAGCAGCAAATTCGAAATATACAAGCCGAGCAGTTTTAAAGACTTCGCCAGCAAGTGTCAGTTTGGGATAAAGGGAAATGGAGATGTTGGTCTATATCTAAGAATGGGAGCTCACATTTATGGCGTTGGCCCTACTCTCGGCGTTGGAGCCCGCGTTGGAATTACAGGAGATATTGGCGCAGATGCAGATTTCGATGAAGAAGGCAATTGGACAGGAGTACGCACCGATGCCAAGTTAGAGGGCAATTTCAACGTTGACGCCGAAGTAGGTGGCGAGGTGAGAGTTTTGGGTAAGACAGTCTGGAACCGTCAATACAACTTCAGCCTTTGGGAAAAGAATTTATTCACTTTAAAATAATACTCGTAGTATAACGAAAGCCGACCGGAAAAGATTCCTGGTCGGCTTTTTCATTTATTGATATAACAATACCGGGTGATTGAGATATTTCCGGCATTTTTAGTAATTTCGCACAGGAATAAACCACAAGTATATTATGAATCCGTCAGTAAGTATCATCATGGGCAGCACATCCGACCTTCCTGTCATGGAGAAGGCGGCCGCCTTTCTGAATGAGATGCAGATTCCTTTCGAGATGAACGCCCTGTCAGCACATCGCACACCCGATGCAGTGGAGCAGTTCGCCAAGGAAGCGGCACAGCGTGGAGTTAAGGTAATCATAGCAGGCGCAGGTATGGCAGCGGCACTTCCGGGTGTGATTGCCGCCAACACCACCATTCCGGTTATCGGCGTGCCTATCAAAGGTATGCTGGACGGTCTGGACGCACTTCTCTCAATAGTACAGATGCCTCCCGGCATACCGGTTGCCACAATGGGCGTGAATGGTGCGCAGAATGCCGCCATCCTGGCCGGTGAGATGCTGGCCCTGAGCGACAGCGACCTTGCAGCCCGTATGGCAGCCTACAAGCAAGGCCTCAAGTCAAAGATAGAGAAGGCCAATGCCGAGCTTGCCGAGGTGAGATATCAGTTCAAGACCAACTGACTCACCCCAGCCGGAAGCTGTAAATAGCCGGCACCTACCCTTACGACAGCAGCGGTTTCGCCAGGACTTGCCAGACCGCTGCTTTTTTCCATAAACGATAGAAAAACATCACTATACAATGAGAACAACTTTGAAAAACATTTTATGGGCCATTCTATGGACCTATTTAGTGGTCCTGGGCATCGTATTGCTGCATTATGGCCGGAGAATTCTAATCGCAGACACATTCCGGATTCCCAGCTCGTCAATGTGGCCGACGCTGAATACCGGTGACAGGATTGTAGTGAACAAACTCCTTTTCGGGCCCAGGATATACACCTCACTTGATTTCTCAGCACACGCCCCACTCCGCTGCATACGTCTGCCCGGAGTCAGGGAAATACGTCCCGGTGATGTCATAGTATTCAACTTTCCGTTCGGTGGAGATGACTGGTCGCGCATAGAGTTCCGCATAAACTATGTATATTGCAAGAGAGTGACAGGCTGTCCCGGCGACAAGATAGGCATCACAGAGGGGCATTGCTGGAACGACCGCATTCTGCGTCCGATAGGGTTGGCGGAAAGGCAGGAAGCGCTTCGCGATACTCCGGACAGCGTTCTGTTACAGAAGCTGAGCTACTTCACCATTCCGCTCTCCATGCCCGTCTGGAGCAGCCGCAATATGGGTCCGCTTACTGTTCCTGCAAGAGGTCTGACTGTGGGAATGACACCATTCAACGCATTATTGTACCAACATGTAATTGAATATGAGACATCAGGTAGTCTGACAGTAGCAGATGATGGCGCTGTGATGCTTGACGGCACTCTCATAAACGAATATACATTCGCCCGGGACTGGTACTTCGCACTGGGAGACAATACGCCCGACTCGCAGGACAGCCGTTTCTGGGGCTTCATCCCGGAGGATTTCATAATCGGAATAGTATCAAAGCACTCCTTTAATAAGCATAAATACATATCGTTTCGCTGAAATTACGTAATTTTGCGGCAAATTTCACGCAATAAAAATGAGAAAGAGAGTAATCGCAGCTATTGCTGCATTAATGAGTTGCGTACTGGCAAAGGCTCAGACTCCAGATGCGCTCAAAGTACAGACCTTCACCCTGTCAAACGGAATGGAGGTATGGATTAACGAGGACCATAGCCAGCCGGTGACATTCGGCGCGGTGGTTGTCAAGGCAGGAGCCAAGGACTGTCCGGAGACAGGTATCGCCCACTATTTTGAGCATATAATGTTCAAGGGTACCCAGAACATCGGTACCATTGACTACGATGCGGAGAAGGTTTATCTGGACTCCATCTCAATGAAGTACGATGAGCTGGCCGCCACTACCGATGACTCTATAAGGAACCTCATCCAGATGGATATCAACCGTTTGAACATCAAGGCAAGCGACTATGCCATACCGAATGAGTTCAACAATCTGATTTCCGAATGTGGCGGCAGCAACCTGAACGCATACACAAGTCCCGATATCACCGTCTATCACAACGAGTTTGTATCGTCCTATTTCGAGCAATGGGCAGAGCTGAACAGCGAGCGTCTTATTGACCCTGTATTCCGTCTGTTCCAAAGCGAGCTTGAGACGGTCTATGAGGAGAAGAACCGCAGCGATAACCAGATAATGAGCGCATTCAGAGACAGGATTCTGGAGGACGGCTTCAATGGCTCACCTTATCAGTACCCTGTTATAGGAACAACAGCGAATCTGAAGAATCCGCAGTTGAGCAAGATGAGCGACTTCTTCAACAAATACTATGTGGCCAATAATATGGGCATTATGCTCACGGGTGATGTAAATGCAGAGCAGGCTCTGCCCATACTGGAGAAGAGTTTCGGCCGTATCCGCAAGGGTGAGCCCAACAGATTCTCCATGCAGGAGCTACCCGCATACAACGGCCGGAAGGAAGTTATTGCCTTGGCAAAGGTTCCAATTGTGAAAATCAACGCCATCTGTTTCCGTGCCCCGGCACAGAAGGACCAGGAGTGCCTGCCTATGAGCCTTATGGCATACCTGCTGAACAACTCCGAGGGTACAGGACTTCTGGACAAGCTGACAACCGACAAGAAACTTCTGGCCGCAATGTGTATGTACCCAGACCTTGCATTCAACGAGGCCGGTCTTTTCCCGATCTTGATTTTGCCCAAGATATTGTTCCAGAGCAACAAGAAGGCAGAGCAGAGAGTAATGGCGGTTATAAATGACCTGAAGAGCGGTAACTTTGACGACGATTTCTTTGAGAGTTGCAAGCTCTCCTACAAGCGGCAGCTGATTTCCAGTCTGGAGAGCAAGGAGGCAAGAATGGCAGAGATGATAGATGCGTTCGCACAGGGCAAGAAATGGGAGGATGTCGTAGCCGAGGCCGACATCATAAGCAACCTGACAAAGGATGACATTGTCAGGATGGCAAACAAGTACTTAGGCGACAACTATCTGGTTATCCGCAAAAAGTTCGGTGACCCTGAGAAGGATCACCTGCAGAAGCCGCCATACAAGAGCGTGGTTCCGGCCAACAGAGCCTCATCGTCAGCATACGCCCAGGCATTAAAGGCTGAGGCTGAGGAAGTGGCATACCCGCAGCCATACATAGACTTTGAGAATGATGCCACACAGATTCAGATAACGCCGGACGCAGTACTCTATAGTGTGGAGAACCCTGTGAACGATGTCTTTAACCTGAGAATAACATATCCGGTAGGATTGATAGCGAGACCTGAGCTGGAGAGAGTGACGGAATACCTGACACTTCTCGGTACCGATAAGATGAGCTATGATGAGCATCGTATGGCCTTGCAGAAGATTGGCGGTAGCATCTGGTTCGGAGTTGACGAGGATGATTTCACAATCAACATCACCGGCTTTGACGAGAACCTGGAGCAGACATTGGCAATTGCGGCAGACCTTATCAATTCGCCAAAGTCCGACAAGACCAAGCTCAGCATAATTAAGGAGAACGACCAGACTAACAGGATTATGGGCAAGCGCGACGCATCGACACTAAGCGATGCCCTTATCAAATACGCCGTATCCAAAGAGCAGTCGTCATACCTGGCAGACAAAGGGAAAATAACGGACGAGGTGCTGATGGCGGCATACGATTACGTAAAGAGCAATGCCTGCTTCATCAGTTATTCAGGTACGCTTGAGCCCGGGCAGGTGGCAGACATTCTGAAGGGCAAGCTTCAGCTGGAAAAGTCCGTCATCCCATTCAATGGATATCCGCAGCGTCAGGTAGTCCCCGGGAATTCACCGAAGATATATTTCGTGCAGAAGTCAAAGGCAACCCAAAGCGATATCAATGCGCTCGTTCCTGCAGGCTTCCTCAAAGATATGCGCTCCAGACAGATGGCCTCCGCCTACAGCAACTATCTGGGCGGCGGTATGGGCTCATTGCTATTCCAGGAGATACGTGAGTTCCGCTCATACGCCTACGCATCGTCCTCAGCATTCATAAGGCCAGACTATGACAAGCGTGAGAGTGTTCAGGCATACCTGCGGGCATATACAGGTACACAGGGCGACAAGACTCTGGATGTAATGCACATTATGGATTCCCTGATCACAGGCACTCCGTTCCACGAGGAGAGAATTGAGAGAAACAAGAAAGAGCTCACATTTGACCAGATTGTAGGCATGCCCACATTCAGGGATATTGGCAGCTATATCATATATGAGCGGAACATAGGCTACGACCATGATCCGAGCAAGGATTTCTTCGAGAACATAAAGAGTATGGATGCCGCGGCACTGAATGAGTTCTGGAAGAATTCAGTGGCTGGCAAGCCCGTAGTCTGGACAATCGTCGGAGACAAGAAGCAATTCAACCTTGATGAGACAGCCCACAGATTCGGTGACATATCCGAGCTGAAAGCAAGTGATATCATCAAATAATAGCGAGAAAGAGAATCGTATAAAAAACCAGCGGTCCTGACTCAACTCAGGGCCGCTGGTTTGCTCATCATTACCTTACCAGAAGTTTTCTGCCATTTACTATATAGATGCCGGGAGGCAGGGAATCCTTGTCCCTCGCATCAACACTGACTCCCTGAATTGTCCACACTCTGTCTTTAGGCTCACACATCTCAATCTCTGATACGGCATCAACATATTCGGAAATAGGCCTTATCTCAAGGAAAAGGCTCCATATCGGATCTGCCAGATAAGCCCCCATACTGGTGTCCGGAACGTATAGTACTATATTGTCAGAATTCAGCATTCCTTTTCTGGAACAGGCGGGAGGAGTGACAGGACGCGAGATCAAGGTCATCACGCTATTGGCTGCACCGTTAAAGGCGGTTGATGACACCTCTGCCACAGAAGCCGGAAGCTCCACCTCGGAAAGCTCGCGGCATCCGCTGAAGGCATAGCCTGATATAGTTCTGACACCTTCCGGTACTACATACTTACTGTCATATCTGCCACCTGGATACAAGAGCAATACATTGTCTTTTGTAAACAGCACTCCATCCAAGGACTTGAGCGCGGGATTGGTATCATCAACTGTTATCTCCTGAAGGCCAGTCATTGTACCTAGATACATACCTACTTTGTCATAACTGTAGGGAATATCCACCAGCGATGCCGGAATATGCAGTGAGGCAAGCGATTTACAGCCGTCGAGCACACCTTTGCCGACAGACTCCACGCCATCCATTATGGAGATGGATAACAAATTGACACAACCCCCAAAAGCATTCGCGCCAATGTTCCTCACACATCCAGGTATCACAACACTCTGAAGAATCTGATTGTATTGGAAGGCACCGGCGCCTATGGATGTGACATCATACACATTTCCTTTATAGATGACACGGTCGGGAATTATCAGATCGCATATTGAGAATTCAGTCGAGACCGATACTACCGAGACCGCATCCTGTCCCGTAACCTTATACTCCAGGTATGGGGAGACTTCTGCTCCGGAACCAATATATCCGAAATCTTTCCAGACATCGGCAGACTTATACAATCCTGAGGCAGCAAAAGGAACAAACAGATTGCAGTCTGGCATATTACACCAGGCAAAGACGTTCTGCGGAACGGACAATGGATTACTCCACCTTACTTGAACAATAAACAAATTACCGCACCCTGCCAGAGCCATCTCGCCTATTGAGCGGACAGTCTCTGGAATGTATATTTCCCTAAGCGATTTGCAATTCCTGAAAGCACGGCTACCTATTGACATAAGACTGTCCGGAAGCGATAAGGAGACCAGGCTGACGCAATCCTCGCACATTCTGTCCTGCACGTCTCTCATACCCTGAGGCAGGGTGAGAGTCTTGAGACTGCCGCACCCTGAGAAGGCTCCTGCGCCTATCTCATTGACGCTTTCAGGTATATTCAACCTTTCCAGCGCCTTGCACATGCTGAAAGCATTCTCAGGAATGACTCTCAGATTGCTGAACTCGCTCAAGACGTCAAGACTTACTATCGAGCTGTCGCCCGCAAACGCATCGCCAATGTCTGTGACTGCCCATATCTCGGAATAATTCAGTTTCCCGTCCTTATCCGTATCCCATCGCGCCACAGCGGCAGCCTCTGCCGCGGCATCGTCAAAGACGACCTTACGCATATATACGGGGGTATTCTCAGGAAGTTTGAAAACTTCTATCGCAGGATTATAGACTACCCATTCAGAAGGACCGGTAAAGGAATAGTATGCCATCTTGACCCGGATTGTCCTTGAGCGGAAATCATATACTGAATAAGGATCGTCATACACAGGAGAGCTGCTTACATCCGCGCCACAAACCTGAAAAGAAGTTGAATCGATATCCAGATAATAGCCTGTATTGAACGGTGGTATCGTAACCTCGTCCGTGGCGTGATTGATTACGAAGCGTACCTCCACTCCATCATCGGAAAGAACGCCCTTACCCCAGTCGGACACTTTCAGCTCCTGATATTGTCCGTCCTTAGAGACACGTCCGAAAACATTCAGGCTCTGCCTGTCATTTCCCAGGCAAGTAAAACCATAAGTGCCGGTGCCATACTCTTGCCAGCCATCATCCTGCCATATATCCTCAGGGATCTGGATTCCTACGACAATGCTCTGACCAGAATTGAATTTGTAATCATATACATTCAATGCCGAAGACTTGAAGTATCCGTTGCCCATGCCGGACCAGCCCCAGTTGTAATGGAAAAAGCCATTCTCATCGTAGCCATCGCATACGAAAGCGTGTCCGCCGCCATTCTGCTCGTCCGATCCGTCATAATATACAGGGCGTTTGTGGTCCAGCTCATTTCTGAGAATCAATTCCCACTCTGCATCAGCGTAGTCATCTCTCTTCAAATACCGCATTGTTGAGGCATAGTCAAAATAGTTGAGCAAGGCGGGCATTACAAGGTATGAGTAGGCTGCGCTGGAACTGGCTGAATAGTCCATCTCAACACTCACGCCACAATCAAACATAAGCTGAGCCACAGCACTGCGCGATGCGCGTGAGGATGAGGCTGTATATTTGGGTTGCATCAGATCCCACCGATACTCGTGTGTAGAGAAATCTGAGGACACCATCTTATCCTTCCATTTATATGAATGTGAGCCTTTACCGCTCAGAGGCCACTGATGATAGAACATTATCTGCGACATTGCAGTTGCCACACAGCCTGTCAGAGAATTCTGCCTGCCGTCTTTCGGAGTCTTCTCATTGAAAGGCTCACCTTGATCCCACTCTATCCGGCCAAGAAGAGGAGATACAGAAGACGTTGCGGCATTTTCCATAGAGGATGGATTAGCGTCAGCATCCATTTCTCTCAAAAAGTCAATCTGCCTTGAGTAACCATCCAACCAGGCTTTCAGATTCTCAGGCATACAGTCAGGTTGTAACGCGCACTCTTCCGAGTAACCCAGGACAAGATCTCCGGTTCTCTCATCACCTGATACAACCACAAAACCGGCTGCACCACCATTGAACACATATAAATTAATCTGTCCGGGATTGATTTCCGACGAAGCCTTCAATGCCAGAGCTGGCCTGACATTTCTTGATGCAATACGTTGGCTGCCTCCCGGAAGATCAACGGTTGAGTTGAAAAAATCTTCCGCTATGGCTTCCGCCCGGTCCTCACCAATCTGCTGAGCGAAAGAGACAGCAGGAAATAGAATAAGGACAAGGGCAAATAGTATGTATGGTTTTCTCATAAATGCTGACTATCTGTTTACAAAATGGCACTATCTCTCACCAGACTTATCCAAGACTCCTTGTCTGAGACATTTCCCTGGCTCCAGCAAGATCCTATATAATACACGAAAGGCTCATCCGGTGCCACGGTTTTGGTAATTACCGCATTATTGCCCGGACCATTAATAATAACGGAATCCGCCTCCTGAGAGAACACAGAGGTTCCAATCATTCCATATTCGGGAGTCACATTGTCAGCCGACGGATATTCCCAGTTGGCAATCAGGCTTACGCCATTTGAAAGAGTATCCGAAAAAGCCTCTGCACCATCGTGAAGGGCTATTCCGGCTGCTACGGTAACCTCATCAAAATAGCCGTTGTAATAATCTATGACCTTGCAGAAATTGCTGCCGGCCTTGATTGTTATCTGTTTGTCAAGCCACACTTCCTGATTCGCTCCTATCTTCCAGCCTGGATAATGGAGCACAAATGTAATCTCATCGGCCGTATGGCGTAAAATGTCAGCAGAGCGGTAATTAACCTGAGGAAAGACCAAAGTGCTGTCTATGAGCAAGGCCGAGCCGCCAGCGCCCAATGTACGGCCCACGCGGAAACAATCACGCCCAATACCATCGTGGTCATCCTCCATTCTTATTTTCTTTCTCAAGTCATCGTGACACCACTTACGGGCAACCAAAGCCCCTGGTTTCTTTACCCAGACATCTATGCCAGGGGTTACAAGGACATCCTCAACTCCCTCACCGTGTATTCTGAAACAGACCACATCGTTCTCAAAGACAAAATCACTGCTTTGGGGAACCATAAAAGCCGATACCTTATTCTTCTGGTCATAACCCTGTCCGCAACCTGCCAGCAAAGAGACAGCGAGCAGCAAAAAACACATCCTTTTCATTTTCCCCTTATTTTCTGTCAGCCTCAATTAATGCGAGCAGTCTTTCAACGGCCTCGCTCTCCGGTATATTTTTCTCTATGCACTCCTTTCCACGATAGAGGCTGATGCGGCCACGTCCGGCACCGACATAGCCGTAATCGGCATCGGCCATCTCACCAGGACCGTTCACGATACAGCCCATAATGGCAATTCTCAATCCTTTCAGATGTCTGGTGGCAGACTTGACGCGTGCTATCGTCTCCTCCAGATTATAAAGAGTACGTCCACAGCCAGGACAGGATATATACTCAGTACGGGTAAACCTGACACGGGCCGCCTGAAGAATAGCCTCTGCGGTATCATCGGCCTGAGCCTGAGTGACAGCGGGATTGACGCTACGCAGTCTGAGCTCACCGGCCAGACCATCTATCAGCAATGCGCCTGCATCCATAGCGGCTTTCAGCTGGAAATCCTCAAGGTTATCCTCATTATATTCAAGAGTAATTGTATTGTCAGCTATTGAAGCTCTGGCGGCCTCACGTCTCTCGGCACTCTCAGCGGCATATGCCACAAGCTTGCGGGCAACCGGTATCTCCTTCTCCGGGGCTTCCGACAGTGAGACGCGCACGGTATCGCCGATGCCCTCACCTAAAAGAGCGCCTATGCCCACCGCACTCTTGATGCGGCCATCCTCACCCTCGCCGGCCTCAGTGACGCCAAGATGTATCGGGAACGACATTCCCTCGGACTCCATCACACTGACCAGCAGACGTACAGTCTGAACCATTACTACGGTATTGCTGGCCTTAATGGAGATAACCACATCCTTGAAACCCTCTTCCGCGCAGATACGGAGGAACTCCATACAACTCTCAACCATTCCTTCCGGAGTATTGCCATAGCGGCTCATAATACGGTCCGAAAGGGAACCGTGGTTCACGCCAATACGGATTGCGGTACCGTGTTCCCTACAGATTTCCAAAAATGGCAGGAAACGCTCACGGATCTTGCGCAATTCCGCCGCATATTCCTGATCAGAGTATTCAAGATGTCTGAAAGAGCGGGCCGGGTCAACATAATTACCTGGATTGATACGAACCTTTTCCACGTAACAGGCGGCTACATCGGCCACCGCAGGATTAAAATGCACATCGGCCACAAGAGGCGCGGTATAGCCACGCGCCCTGAGCTCCCTGCTGATGTTGGCCATATTCTCCGCCTCGCGTGTACCCTGAGCGGTCATCCTGACATACTCGCCTCCGGCCTCTATTATTCTGACAGCCTGCTCCACGCATCCTTCAGTGTCCATTGTCGAGGCCGTTGTCATAGACTGCACTCTGATAGAATTGTCACCACCAAGCGGAACACCGCCCACCATTACCTCACTGCTCTTCCTTCTGCTATACATATTCAAACGATTTTTATCTACGTAAACGACTGACTGGTATTCCCAGTTGCTCTCTGTATTTCGCCACAGTCCGGCGCGCCACTTCGTAACCCCGCCCGCGCAGTATCTCCGAGATACTGTCATCAGTAAGCGGCTCATTACGGTCCTCACCATCAACCGCCTCTCTGATTATGCGATGAATCTCACGTACGGATACCTCAACGCCATCAGCGCCCATCACTCCATCTGTAAACAGTCTTCTCAGCTCAATTATGCCGAAATCCGTCTCGGCATACTTGCCGCTTGTCGCCCTTGAGATAGTTGAGATATCATATCCTGTGCGCTCCGCGACATCCTTCAGTATCATAGGTCTGAGCTTTCCCTCATCTCCTGTAAGAAAGTATTCTGTCTGAAGGTCAATTATCACCTGCATCGTGCGTGTCATTGTGGCCTCACGTTTTCGGATAGCATCAATGAAACCCTGAGCCGCCTCCAGTTTCCTGCGGATGAAGAGCGCCTCCTGACTGACAAGGCTGTCGCCGCTTCTCATACGGGCATTCAATGTCTCGGAAAAGCTTCTGCTTACTCTGAGCTCCGGTACATTCATATTGTTCAAGGAGAACTGCACTGTACCGTCGTATGTATCAATTATATAATCTGGAATAACCTGACGGGCGCCACGTCCCTCAGACTCTCCCAAAGCATTGCCCGGACGCGGATTCAGATGACTTATAACGTCAAGAGCCGCATTAATCTCAGAATCCGGCATCTCAAGCCGCTGTGCGATTCTATCGTATCTGAGATGGGTCAGGTCATCAAAGCACTCCTTGATTATTCTTACGGCCAGGGATCTGGCAGGAGATTCCTCCTTACGCTCCAGTTGCAGCAGCAGGCACTCACCGAGATTACGTGCTCCTATACCGGCCGGATCAAACTGCTGAATTATACCGAGCACCTGCTCAATCTCTGTCTGGTCCACATATATGAGCTCATTCACCGCCAGCTCCGTACATAAGTCATCCATAGACTTGAGCAGCAGACCGCTGTCATCGAGCGATCCTATCAGATATAAGGCTATCTGGCGCTGCCGTTCTGTAAGCTCGTGCTCGCCAAGCTGTTCCGCAAGGACATCGTAAAACGATACTGTATCTGAGAAAGGGATCTCGGCAGCCTGGGTCTCAGCGGAACGGCCGGAAGAAGGATCCCGGTAATAATCAGGCATATCATCCTCGCTCAGAAAATCCGCGGCCGTGTCATCACGCTCCTGTGGATCACTCCACTCCTCATTGTCCGCATCTTCGTCAGAGAGTGGGATATCGTCATTGTCATAATCGGTGCTCTCTTCCAGCGCCGGATTCTCCTGAACCTCGCCACGCACCCTCTCCTCAAGCTCAACAGCTGTCAACTGGAGAATACGCGCCTCCAGAACCTGCTGCGGTGACAGTTGCTGCGCCTGTGTCTGTGACAGCACCTGAGACTGAGTCTGTAAATTTCTATCTGCCATTAAATATTGCTATAAACATCAAACCCGAATTCTGAATATTTACTAATTTTGCACTGATTCCATATTTCAGGTTTAGACGCTCAAATTTACAACTTTTGCTCTTTTAAGCCTTGAATATATGAAATAAACTTCAGACTCTATGACAATATTGGATTTGTTTAAAGTTGTAGGTTGTCTCGCCTTACTGATGTTCGGTATGAAGACAATGAGCGAGGGCCTGCAGAAATTTGCCGGAGGCTCACTCAGAAAAGTATTAGGTGCAATGACCAATAACAGGGTGGCAGGCGTAGCTACCGGTGCCGTTGTAACAGCCGCCATACAATCATCCACCGCCACTACCCTTATGACGGTAAGTTTTGTAAACGCCGGCCTGCTGACCTTATTGCAGGCCATTTCTGTCATCATGGGTGCCAATATCGGAACCACATTCACCGCGTGGATAATGGCCCTGTTCGGATTCTCAATGGATCTGTCACAACTCTCCTGGCTGCTCTTCGCCTGCGCGATACCGTTTATCTTCTCAGGAAAAAGCGAGCGCAAGTCTTTCGGCGAGTTCCTTTTCGGATTCGCTTTCATGTTCCTCGGACTCATCACCCTGCGTACCCACGCCGCAGATATGAATCTGCAGGATAACGCCGCCGTGGTAAACTTCTTCGTGGCAACCGGAAACTGGGGATTCCTCTCAATACTGCTGTATGTAGTGATAGGAGGCCTTCTGACCCTGTGCGTACAGTCCTCAGCGGCCATCATGGCCATAACAATGATTTTATGCTCCACAGGTGTGCTGCCGATATATCAGGGTATCGCGCTTGTAATGGGCGAGAACATCGGTACAACACTTACATCAAACATCGCCGCACTCTCGGCCAACACGCAGGCCCGCCGCGCAGCTCTGGCCCACCTTATGTTTAACGTATTCGGAGTGATATGGGTACTTATTCTATTCAAGCCGTTTGTCCGGACTATATGTAGTTTGTGGGGAGTGAACCCAGACGCAAGCAATGACAACATGAGTCCTGAGCAGGTTGCCGATATGAATAACAAGCTCACATACGTTCTGGCTACGTTCCACACCGCATTCAACGTAATCAACACCACCATTCTGATATGGTTCACCAAGTTGATAGAGAGGGCCGTATGCAAGTTTATCCAGTCTAAGGAAGAGGATGAGGATTTCCGTCTTCGCTACATTCCCAACGGTATGATGTCCACATCAGAGCTCTCATTGCTTGAGGCGCAGAAGGAAATCAATCTTTATGCGGAGCGCACTCACAGAATGTTCGGATTCATTGAGACTCTGTTGCATCTGACAAACACCGACGAGTTTACCAAACTCTTCTCGCGCATTGAGAAATATGAGAGTATCAGCGACAGAATGGAGGTTGAGATTGCCAATTACCTGTCAAAAGTATCAGAAGGCCGGCTTAGTGCTGAGGGAAAGCTCAAACTGCAGGCCATGCTGCGGGAGATATCCGAGCTTGAGAGCATTTGCGACAGTTGCTACAATCTGGCAAGAACCCTGAACAGGAAGTTCAAGGACAAAGAGGATTTCACGGAGGAGCAGTACAGGCATATTGAGCATATCAGGGAACTTGTGGATGAGCATCTCAATATGATGGTGGTCTATCTGAAAGAGGGAATCAAAGGCGTTGATCCAAACAACATTCTGAATAAGGAGACCGAGATAAACAATTACCGCACACAACTTCGCGATATGAATGTACGCGACGTGAATGACCACAAGTATCCATATCAGATTGGAGTCTATTACATAGATCTGGTAGGAGATTTTGAGAAGATAGGTGACTATGTGATAAATGTATATGAGGCACGGAGCGGCCAGAAAGTTTCATCATAAAATCAGCAAATACAGTTTTTTTATGTAAATTTGCCGGCCTTTTGAGAATAAAGATATAACAAACTAATAAACAACAAGAAAATGAAAAGAAACTTATTGATTATCTGCGTACTTGGTGTAGCGCTGATGACTTCCTGCGGTGGCGGCAAACCATCGAAACCCGTTTTCAACAATCAGATTGACACTGTATCCTATTGCTTCGGTATGGCCCGCACCAATGGATTCATTGAGTATCTTGCAGGACAGATGGGAATTGACACCACCTATATGGCAGACTTCGTAAAAGGTTTTATGGAAGGAGCCAAGAAGACCAATGACCCAGCCTCCAAGGCATATTTGGCTGGTATGGAGATTGCACAGAATGAGGTTGACGGAATTTTCAATCAGATTGGATCTCAGATTTTCGGCCCGGATGCAGAGAATCAGATGAACCTCAACAACTATATCAACGGATTCCTTGACGGAGCCATGAGAAATTTCAGCATTATGACCCGTGAGGAGGCTTCAAATACCGCCGACCGTCTGTACGACAAGCTTGTCAGCGAGCAGCAGGAGATTCAGGCTCAGAAGCGTGCCGCCGAGTTCGCAGGCAACAAGGAGGCTGGCGAGAAGTTCCTTGCCGAGAAAGCAAAGGAGGATGGTGTCATCGCACTTGAGAGCGGTGTCCTCTACAAAATAATCAAGAAGGGCAACGGCGCTATTGCAAAGAGCACCGATAAGGTCAAGGCTAAATATGAGGGAAGACTGATTGATGGAACAGTATTTGACAGCAGCGAGAAGAACAACAGTCCGGAAGGCATTGAGTTCCCGGTAATGGGCGTCATCAAGGGCTGGCAGGAGATTCTGCAGCTTATGCCTGCAGGTTCAAAATGGCAGGTATATATTCCACAGGAGCTCGCATACGGCGAGCGTGAGACCGGCGACATCAAGCCTTACTCAGCACTTGAGTTTGATGTTGAGGTAGTAGAGGTTATTCCCCAGTAAATAATCAATACATATACCATAAATGCCCCGTTCTTTACCGAACGGGGCATTTTGTTTACACAAAATCACAAAAAATCAAAAACGCGTAACAATTTGACATTAAAAAAGCGCAAATGTCAATTATTTGTTGTTCTTTTGTGACAAATACATCTAAAAAGACAATTTTATGGCAGGGAAGAGACTCACTGAGGAGAATGACAGTATGGATGGCTTGGACAGAAAAATATTATCCATTATCTCGCAAAACGCAAGAATACCTTTCCGCGATGTGGCCGTGCAATGCGGGGTATCGCGTGCGGCTGTGCACCAAAGGGTCCAGAGGTTGTTTGATGATGGTGTGATTACGGGCTCCGGATATCACGTAAATCCCAAAAGTCTTGGTTACAGCACCTGCACCTTCGTTGGTCTCTCTTTGGAAAAGGGCTCAATGTACCGTCAGGTCGTAGATAAGCTGAACCTTATTCCAGAAGTAGTTGAAAGCCATTTTACGACAGGACGTTACGGAATGATCATCAAGTTGTACGCACGGGATAACGGACACCTGATGGAACTTATCAACAATCAGATTCAGGAAATAGAGGGAGTCACGTCAACCGAGACACTTATCTCTCTTGACCAGGGTTTCAAGAAAGAAGTCCCAATCTATTTTGAGGATTGACAATATGGGCATCAACTTGACAGACAAGCAGAATGAAATAGAGGAATCTCTCCGCACATCGTACGGGGAGATATCTTTTTCACCAGAGAAGAGACCGATAATAGGAATAAGCGGAAACTTTCGCGATGGGGAATGTACTTTGGCAGAGGCATATTGGGATTCTGTAAGCGCGGCAGGCGGCATACCTGTGATTATTCCGCAATTCACAGACCCCTGCTCAATATCACAACTTGTTGATTCCATTGACGGGCTGGTGCTTTCCGGCGGAGCAGACATAGATCCGGAGTATCTTGGAGAAACGCCACTGGATGGCATATCCATTAACAAAAGGAGAGATTTGCCGGAAATGCTATTGGTGCGGCTGGCCGCGAGCCGTCGTGTCCCGATACTTGGAATCTGCCGTGGAATACAGATGTTGGCAGCAGCCCTGGGCGGCTCTCTATACCAGGATATCAAGTCACAACACGGGAAAGACAGCCTCGAGCATAGTCAGAATGGCGCTCGCCACGAGCGCTCACACAGCGTATCAATTCAACAAGGCACATTGCTCCACAGTCTGTTCAATCAAGGCGAGTTAGCAGTGAACTCCTTCCATCATCAGGCCGTGAGCAGTGTCCCTGACGGGTTCCGCGTATGCGCTATCGCCCCCGACGGCATAATTGAGGCTATGGAATCCTGCACCTACCGCTCAATACTCGGCGTTCAATGGCATCCTGA
Organism: uncultured Bacteroidales bacterium; assembly: GCA_937898885.1. GTDB lineage: Bacteria > Bacteroidota > Bacteroidia > Bacteroidales > Bacteroidaceae > Colenecus. The sequence goes on from CALDKD010000099.1 coordinate 40,028, forward strand.
GTGCATGCACCTTGCCGGCGATGAAACAATGATGCCCATATTCAACTGGCTGATATCACAGGCACGCGCATACAAGGAGGCCAAGGATATCCACCAAGGCAACATAATACTTGACAGTCATTGCGATACGCCTATGTTTTTTGACAAAGGCGCCTTATTCCAAAATCGCGATGACAGCGTTGAGGTTGAATACTCGTACGTAGGCGATGATTCGCCAGATGGAAGCCCGACATTTATGTACACGCCGTTGGTAAGCCTGCCTAAAATGCACGACGGCCGGCAGGATGCCACATTTATGGTTGCTTATCTTCGCCAGCAGGAGCGCGACACCGATGCGCTGAAAGCCGCTACAGCCAAGGCTGACCGCATTCTCACACTCATTGAGCAAAGAATTGGTCTGTGCGGAGGAAAAGCCGTAATAGCACGCACTCCTGACGATGTCAGCCGCAACAAGGCAAACGGAGTAAAATCTGTGGTTCTTGGTATTGAGAACGGATACGCGTTGGGCCTTGACATCACCAATGTCAGACATTTCGCAGAAAGAGGGGTCTCATATATCACACTGTGTCATAACGGAGATAACGACATCTGCGATTCAGCCAAAGGCAATAACGAGCACGGAGGAATATCGGGGTTCGGCAAGGAAGTGATAAGAGAGATGAACCACGCAGGCATTATGGTTGATTTGTCTCACGCATCGGAAAAGAGTTTCTACGATGCGCTTGAGGCCAGCACATCACCCATCATTTGCTCGCACTCGTCATCACGCGCATTATGCGACCATCCACGCAATCTGACTGACAATCAGATGAAGGCGCTGGCAGAGGCTGGAGGCGTTGCCCAGGTTTGCCTATATGGAGGTTTCATAAAAAAAGGAGGCAATGCCAGCATTCACGATGCAGTCAGACACATTATCCATATGGCAGAAGTTATGGGTATTGACCACATAGGCATAGGTTCCGATTTTGATGGAGGCGGAGGACTGATTGGTCTTGAGGACGCATCAGGGCTGCTTGACCTGACAAGGTGCCTGATATCCGAGGGATTCAGTCATCAGGATATAGGGAAAATATGGGGAGGAAACTTTCTGAGAGTCTGGAATGAGATAAGAGAACGGAGGTCATTTATTTGACCTCCGCTTTTTTCTATCATCTTTCTTATGCTGTATCTGAGCCTTCTGCTCAGCGATTTTCTCGTCGCGCTCCACATTCTTGGACTTGCGTTCTTTCCTCGCATCTGATTTCTGGCTCTTTGCCTCATCGGGTTTCTGCTTATAAAGAGGATCCATATAAACATTCCACAAATCAGTCTCGTGATCCCAGTTCTGCTTAAGCTCAAACACCTTATTCAGATAAAACATTTCCTCCGGCGGTAACTTCGAGGCATATTCACCTGTATCCCAGAGACCATTGCCATTAGCGTCATCAAACAGCCTTACATAATACTTTCCTGGTATAAGGAAGAAGAATGTAACCGAACCATTCTCAAGCTTACCCGTACGCACCACCTTATCTTTTCCTGTATACAATTGAGCCGTATAACCAGGCTTCGGGTTACTGACATTGACCGTCAAAGTACTATACTGATTCAATGACTGAACCTTGATGTCCTGCTCCATTCTGTCGTTATGCAGGCCATATATGCCTTGTATGGCGGCAGAGTCTATGACAATCTGATAACTTTCCTCGGGCCTCCACTCAGCATACAATCTGAACAAACGGATATTGAGAGAGTCCTGTATCACGACACTGCGCATAGGCTCAAATATGGAGTCAACCTTATGTGCTACGTGTATCACAGAATCTGCGATGAATGGCAATACAGGCTCAGGAGTCTCAAATGTCACCACCTTGTCAAGACTCATTCCACCGGACACATTCATCTGAATATTCAGGAACTTTTTCTTTACCTCAAAGAGTCTGGCCATACCTATACTGTCACCCTGACGCTCTAGTCTGCGAAGTTCCTTCTCACGTTCCTTGGCATCCTCCTCTGCCTTTTTCGCCGCATCACTCAGTATCCTTGCGCGACTCTTTGACGGGACAAGTGTCAACGTATCTAATTTTGACACAGGGCTACCTACTGAGTCAAGTGCCGGATACTCAAGGCTTACACTCAAAGTATCGCGATAATAGAGCAAAGAGTCGTGCATCCAATAGACAATGGTGTCATTACCTATGCTGCGCTCTATCATAAAAGCATCCTGCTCATCAAAGTTCAAGCCTCGTATTATTGGCAATGTATCCTGAGGAATGGCAAAACCTACTGTAAACTTCTCGTGTGTCTTACGACTTCTCTCAGTGAGATATTGCTGGACAGGAAGTTCCTTGAAAGCTCTCAGAACTATGTCGTCAGGCATGAAACGAGTGTATCTGACGGACTTCACCGTATCTACATCCCCTTTTTCATTCCTTACCGTATCATCCCGGAAGCGTTGCTCTGACGAGGGTATCACAAGTGAGTCCATCCAGGCTATACGCTCACTTTTCTGAGAGAATTTGTAGTCCTGGTCCATATCCTGAAGAGCAAAGACACGATATTGTCCCGGAGCAATTCCCCTGATTACGAAATGGCCCTCGCTGTCTGTATGCGCGATGCGTTCCAACGGCTTGGTTGTGAATGCCGAGTCGGACAAATCGCTATGGATACCTACAAGCATACCCTTCACCGGTTCCAGGTTTGACGCATCCAGGACATATCCGGACACCTCCATAGTGTCCAACTGATCGCCGGTAGAGAAATTAAAGCAAAAATCGCCCAAGGGATTACCTTCGTTATTATCTACTATGGCATCGGCAAAATCTATTGAATATGTAGTATTCGAGCGCAGAGTGTCATTCAGCTTAATCTGGATTTTCTTGTTGTTTATCTGAATCTCCGGCTGCTCTTTCATTGGCGGTGATACAACGACCTTCTCAGCCGCGTTCTCAATCTTTACAATCTCGTTGAACTCAAGAGAGACGTTCCTCGTCTTCACATTGGTGGCATTTCTCTTTGGCGAGCTTCCGATAAACACAGGTGGAGTCTCATCATAGCGTCCACCGTCAGGAGATCCCACACTGGCACATCCAACACAAAATGCTGCGACCATAGCTGTGGCCGCAGCAATTGATTGAACACTCCTTCTACGGAATCTCATAAACACTCAATTATTCCGCTTTCTTGAATATTATACAGGCATTGTGTCCGCCAAAGCCGAAAGTATTTGACAGGGCAGCCCGAACCTCTCTTCTCACAGACTTATTGAATACAAATCCCATACTATAGTCTATGTTCTCATCATTGTCGCCTTCCTCGTGATTAATAGTAGGAGGAACTATGTCATTATAAATTGACAAGACACTGACAATGCCCTCTATCGCGCCGGCAGCGCCCAGAAGATGGCCTGTCATAGACTTAGTTGAGCTGATGCTCATATCCCGGGAATGCTCTCCGAATACATATGCTATAGCCTTGCACTCAGTAACATCGCCAATAGGAGTAGAGGTACCGTGCATATTGATATAGTCTATATCCTCCGGCTTCATTCCGGCATCCTCAAGGGCATTGGTCATTACCATCGCAGCACCGGCGCCATCCGGTTCCGGAGCCGTAATGTGATACGCGTCATCTGTGAGTCCCCAGCCTGCGACCTCGGCATATATCCTTGCGCCACGCGCCTTGGCATGCTCATACTCCTCAAAGACAAGAGCGCCGGAGCCCTCACCTAGTACAAATCCGTCACGGCTGGCGCTAAGCGGACGTGAAGCGGTCTCAGGAGAGTCATTGCGTGTAGAGAGAGCGTGCATCACACTGAATCCGCAAATACCGCTGTCGGTGACCGCGGCCTCCGCACCTCCGCATACCATAATGTCGGCTTTACCCAGACGGATCAGGTTCACGGCATCTATCATTGCGTTAGTACCTGAGGCGCAAGCGGATGCGGTAACAAAATTAGGCCCGCGGAAACCATTCATTATGGAGATAAAGCCGGCCCCCATATTGGATATTATCTTGGGAATAAAGAACGGGGTCAGTCTCAATTCCTGATTCAAGTCCTTTTGAACGTGAATTGTATCAATTCCCTCCTCAAAAGACTCAACGCCGCACATTCCTACACCCATAATCACACCGATACGATAAGGATTCTCCTTTTCCTTGTCAAAACCGGAATCCGCAATGGCCTGAGTAGCCGATGCAATCGCGTAGTGCGCGCATAAGTCAAGCTTTCGCGCCTCCTTACGGTCAACGTACTGCGCTACATCAAAGTCTCTAACCTCACAGGCGAACTTAACTTTTGTGAGGATTTTATCTGTGTCAAAACGGGTAATCGGCGCGGCACCGCTTACGCCCGACACTATGTTGTCCCAAAAAACAGGGATGGTGTTTCCAAGTGGTGTGACGGCGCCAAGCCCCGTCACAACTACTCTTTTAAGTTCCATATCAGCTGATTACTTCTGACCGGCTGCCTCCTCGATGTAAGCGATAGCCTCGCCTACAGTGGTGATGGTCTCAGCCTTATCGTCAGGAATTGAGATGCCAAACTCCTTCTCAAACTCCATAATCATCTCAACAGTGTCCAGTGAATCAGCACCCAGATCATTAGCAAAACTTGCCTCTGGAGTAACCTCAGCCTCCTCAACACCAAGTTTGTCAACTATGATAGCCTGAACTCTTTTTGCAATCTCTGAATCTGCCATAATTCTTTTGTTTTTAAGTGAATAATGATTTAGCGGTGCAAAGGAACAACCTTTTAGCATAGCAAGCAACAAATAGGAATAGTATGTCACGCCTTTGTGCGCACAAGCGACACAAGTGTGCAATTATCAGACAACAGACAAAAGTCGCTACAACGTATGAGCCATCAGCGGGTTAGATAGAGGAGAGCCTCAGGACCAAGATTAAAGAGAAGGTCTGCTACGCTCAGGTTCGGTATGAAGCCGTTCTTCTGGCGAAACACCTGATAATATGGTTCAAGGTTGCCCTCAGGCTGAGCGTCCGGCTCAACCATCCAGCGGAAATCAGATAATCCGCAGGCATCGTTAACCGGAGTGAACTCATCCGTAAGGGATATCTCGGTATTGATACCGGCCAGGGCGAGAACCGTATGAAGCAGTTCCTGGTTAAAATCAATAAGGAAAGTCTGGCGCTTCTCATATATCGGACGCAAGTCATCCTCATAATACATAAAGAACGGACTGTTCATATATGCCGAGGCAAGAGCATTCCAATGCAGATGTCTCCAGTTGCCGTGGTCGCTTATGCGCACATCACGCATCAACTGTTTAGGAGAGTCAGACTTGACCACAGGAATTGTGAGGGTCTGGACACCATCAGCCACCGCTATCACGCAGCGGTTCCGGTATGTCTGTTTATGATAGCTGTCGTACTGCTCGACAAGCACCCGCGCAGATGAGACCATCATCCTGACCATACTGACTGGAGGCAGGTATGCGGAGCAAAAAAGAGGAGGCATCAGTTATAGCTCTTTACTGTGTGGAATATGCGGTTCCAGCGTATCTTGCCTTTCTGGCCAAACCTCTTGTCCTTGTCAAGAGAGAGCCATACCACTACCGGACGGCCCACGATATGATCCTCCGGCACAAAGCCCCAGTAGCGCGAGTCGGCGCTGTTGTGACGGTTGTCGCCCATCATCCAGTAATAGTCCATCTGGAATGTGTAGCTGGTAGCCTTTGCGCCATTAATGAGAATTGTGCCGTCAGGCTCAACCATCAGCTCATTACCCTCATATACCTTGATGATACGCTCATACAAAGGCAGGTTGTCAATATCAAGCTCAACAGTCTCGCCCTTCTTTGGAATCCATACCGGACCGTAGTTGTCAACACTCCACTTGGTATTCTTGTTAAGCGGGAACAGCCACACTCCTTCCTTATGATGAATACGCTCTACATTTACCGCGATTTCTGAATGTGCGGAAAGAGTGGCTGCGGCCTTTTCAGTAAGAGGCAAAATAACTGTGCCGGCACGGTTATACTTGTCCGGTAAGTCTTCCTGGCTCAGCCAAAGTTCCTCACGAAGCTTCTGAGGAATAGGATTGGACAAAGTAACGTTATAATTGAACTGCACGTTCTCTGGCTGGTGCGATTCCTGTCCGTCAATATAAATGATGCCATCAATTATCCGGAGTGTCTGGCCAGGAAGCCCCACGCACCTTTTCACATAATTCTCTCTCCGGTCAACGGGACGTGAGCCTATAGCGCCAAATGTATCTGAGTGACTGCTTATATAATCGCGCCCTACGGAATAATAGAAATCATACACATTGCGCTGCTCCATCGCGCTCATACTGTCAAGTCTGACATCACGGCACAGGCTGCAGCCTATCTCATAGACCAGACCATAATAGTCCATTGCCTGATATGCAGGATTGCCTACAATCGTATCGCCTGAAGGATAATTGAAGACCACAATGTCGTTCTGCTGTATTGTGCCGAAACCTCTCACGCGCTCGTACTTCCACTGCGGCTTTTCAAAATAGCTTTTGCCACCTCCAGGAAGAGTGTTGTTCGTAAGCGGCATAGTAAGGGGAGTCATAGGCTTGCGTGGTCCGTATGCCACCTTGCTCACATAAAGGTAATCGCCTACCAGGAGCGACTTTTCCAGAGAGGATGACGGAATGGTATAATTCTGAAAAAGATAGAGATTCACAAAATAGACCGCCACAAGCGCGAAAACAATGGCGTCAATCCAGCTCATTACTGAACGCAAGGCAGAATTCCTTATGTCTTTCCACCAACTCCACTTGATGATTTTTGTGGTGTACAGGTCAAAGATGAACGGTACAGCCAACAATCCCCACCATCCTTTTATCCAAACAAGGAACAGCAGATACAATATCATCACGATGGCAAGCACCACCCAGTCGTGTGCCGGAACATCAGAAAGCTTTCTCACAGCAGGCACCTTATCACCTGCTTTCTCAGACGTTTGTGACATCTTCAAACAATTTCAAACTTACTACATTCTTTTCAGATACCAAGCAAATCACCCATACCAAGGAATCCGGTATGACTGATGGTGTATTCAGCAGCCAGGACAGCGCCTAAGGCAAGACCCGAGCGGTTTCTTGCACTGTGTGTCAACACTATCTCATCAGCATCGCTGCTGTATGTTATCGTGTGAATTCCTGCAATCTCGCCTTCGCGTACGGAATCAATACGCACACAATCGGCAGCACAATCCTCACTGCCGGAAAGTGTTCCATCAGCAGCCAGCAGTGTGCCCTTTGTCCAGCCGCTCTTGCGGTCAAGACCATTGATAATACCCTCAGCCAACGTAATGGCCGTACCGCTTGGCGCATCAAGTTTGTGAATATGGTGCGTCTCAGACATCGAGACATCATACATAGGATAAGCGTTCATCAGCCTCGCCAGATAATTGCTGGCAAGAGAGAACAACGCCACACCAAGGCTGAAGTTGCTTGACCAGAAAAGGGTGTTTGAGCCGTCAGCGCATAATGCGCGCATCTCATCACGTTTCTGCTCCATCCATCCGGTGCTTCCGCTTACAACCCTCACACCCGCCTTGAATGCTTTCCGGACATTATCGTATGCCTGCGTAGGCGCTGTGAACTCAATGGCGACATCCGCACTGCGAAAAGCCTCACTCTCAAAATCCTCAGGGTTGTCTATATCAATCCTGCAGACTATTGAATGGCCACGCGACAGAGCAACGCGCTCTATCTCGTGTCCCATCTTACCATAACCAATAAGTGCTATGCGCATCAGAAATCAAGGCTGGTATTTTCATAAACGTGAGCCATCAGATAACCGAGGCCCCTGCCATATCTCTTGTCCTGAATGGCATTCCACTGCTCAAACTGCTCCTCGTCAAGCATCTTCTTGTACTTCTTGGCATACTTGGCGGTTATCTTCTCAACAGTCTCACGGATTGCAGTCTGATTCAGAGCCTCCTGCTCGCCACTGCCGAATCCGAAGCCCATTCCACCCATACGGCCACCTCCCATTGATGCGAACTCATTAGAGAGGAGATGCTCAAAAATGGCACGCTGCATATTGCGGCACACCTCCTCATACTCAGTTTTCACCAACTTTGTAAACTTGTCTGAAGTCTTCTGATCCAAAAAGAAAGGGAGATCATACAGACAGGCCTGAACTATGGAATCGGACTCTACCTCATAAAATGGTTTCTCAGACGAGCCCATCATACCCGGCATCATACCCATTCCACCCATTGGCGGCATCATACCTCCCATAGGACGCTGGGCCTGAGCCACAACCACAGCACACAATGCAATAAGTAAAAGGGAAAACCTCTTCATACCTGTTTCTTGTTTATGTTATTATTACTAACTATTTAAATCAAAAGGGCACCCTTTCTGCGGCACACCGCGGAAAGAGCGCCCTTATTATCAGTTACCAGCTATCAGAGCTTTGGGCCAGCGGCAACCAGAGCCTTGCCTGCCTCATTGCCCTCGTACTTTGCGAAGTTCTTGATGAAGCGGCCTGCCAGATCCTTAGCCTTCTCCTCCCACTCAGCAGCGTTCTTGTAAGTGTCGCGCGGGTCAAGGATGTTGGTGTCAACGCCCTCAAGCTGTGTAGGAACCTCAAAGTCGAAGTAAGGAATCTGCTTGGTAGGAGCCTTATCGATTGAGCCGTTCAGGATAGCATCGATGATGCCACGGGTATCGCGGATAGAGATACGCTTGCCTGTGCCGTTCCAGCCAGTGTTGACCAAGTAAGCCTTGGCACCGCTCTTCTCCATCTTCTTAACCAGCTCCTCAGCATACTTTGTAGGATGCAGCTCAAGGAATGCCTGGCCGAAGCAAGCTGAGAATGTCGGGGTCGGCTCGGTGATACCGCGCTCTGTACCGGCCAGCTTAGCTGTGAAGCCGCTCAGGAAATAGTATTTGGTCTGCTCCGGAGTAAGGATTGATACTGGAGGCAGAACGCCGAATGCGTCAGCTGACAGGAAAATAACCTGCTTTGCAGCCGGGCCCTCAGATGCCGGACGGACAATCTTGTTGATATGATAGATAGGATAGCTTACGCGGGTATTCTCGGTAACGCTCTTGTCAGCGAAGTCAATCTTGCCCTCAGCGTCAACGGTAACGTTCTCAAGAAGAGCGTCACGACGGATTGCGTTATAGATATCAGGCTCTGACTCCTTGTCAAGGTTGATAACCTTGGCATAGCAGCCACCCTCAAGGTTGAATACGCCCTCATCATCCCATCCGTGCTCGTCATCACCGATAAGCAGACGCTTAGGATCGGTTGACAGAGTGGTCTTACCGGTACCTGACAGACCGAAGAAGATAGCTGTGTTCTGGCCGTTCATATCGGTGTTTGCAGAGCAGTGCATTGAGGCGATGCCCTGAAGCGGGAGGAAGTAGTTCATCATTGAGAAGAGACCCTTCTTCATCTCACCACCGTACCAGGTGTTGAGGATAACCTGCTCCTTGCTTGTAACATTGAATGCTACGGCAGTCTCTGAGCGGAGACCCATCTCCTTGAAGTTCTCAACCTTTGCCTTGGCTGCGCAATATACTACGAAATCCGGCTCCAGGTCAAACTCGGCCTGATTCTGAGGACGGATGAACATATTGGTTACAAAATGAGCCTGCCATGCAACCTCCATAATGAAGCGGACCTTCATACGGGTATCCTTGTGTGTTCCGCAGAAGCCGTCAACAACGAACAGACGCTTGCCTGAGAGCTGCTTCAGAGCCAGTTCCTTCAGCTTTGCCCAGTTCTCCTGTGAGAGCTCGTGGTTGTCGTTAGGATACTCAGGAGTGTTCCACCATACGGTGTTCTTTGACTTGTCGTCCATAACGATGTACTTGTCCTTAGGTGAGCGGCCGGTATAGATGCCAGTCATCACGTTGATAGCGCCAAGCTCAGTTACCTGACCTTTGTCAAAACCCTCAAGACCCGGTTTGGTCTCCTCGTTGTAAAGAACCTCGTAAGTTGGATTGTAAAGAATCTCGGTTGCACCGTTGATTCCGTACTTCTTCAGATCAATGTTTGCCATTTTGTTTGTATTGTTTGTTAAAAATTCGCTGTCCTTCCGTAAGAGGGAAAGGGCATCCGAAGACAGTCCCTCGTTTCCCGACTACAAAGATACTACCTTTTTAAAATATGCGAAACACCAAATTAACATTTTATGAACAGACGCCTATATTTAAACTTTGATAACACGAAGTGTTTACCACACTTTGCAAAATACTCACCGTGCGCACAACCGGAAAAATAATTTTGCTTGAGAACAACGGATTTTATACCTTTGGCGGATATTGCAGACGGACATCATAAAAAGACAACTATAAATGGAAGTTATTGATTTTAACAAAACGAACTCAATTCTGAACAAGTTCATGTCAGAGTTGCGTGATGTGAATGTTCAGGGTGACCAGATGCGTTTCCGCAAGAATCTGGAGCGCATCGGCGAGATTATGGCCTACGAGGTGAGCAAGCGTCTCAACTATGTGACAAAGCAGGTTCAGACCCCACTTGGCACCGCAACAGTAAACGTACCCCGCGAGGACGTGGTACTTGCCACGGTATTCCGCGCAGGACTGCCTCTGCATCAGGGATTTCACAATTACTTTGACCACTGCGAGAATGCATTCGTATCAGCATACCGCAAATATCTGGACGAGGTGAACTTCGACATACACATCGAGTACCTCGCATCACCCGAGCTGGAAGGAAAGACTCTGATTCTGGTAGATCCGATGCTTGCCACCGGAAGCAGTATGTATCTGGCATACAGGGCCCTGCTCTCCAAAGGCACTCCAAAGACCATACATCTGGCATCCGTCATCGCAGCCCAGCAGGGTGTGGATTACATCACCAAGATGTTCCCGCAGGACAAGACCACACTCTGGTGTGCCGCCATTGACCCTGAGCTCAACAGCCACGCCTATATAGTGCCGGGCCTGGGTGACGCAGGCGACCTCTGCTTCGGACAGAAATAAAAAAGGCGGACCGCAATCCGCCTTCCCAGCAGCAAAAGACGCAGGCCCTGGTCCCGCGTCTTTTCTCATTGTCACTTGCCATATCTCTGAAGTACCACGGCAATAGGGTCATCACCATACAGCTCAGCCTTCACCTCCTCGTAGAAATGGGCGTGCGAGCACTGTATATATGGTTGTAGCCAGAAGAAGCCTATACCTAAAGTAAGGATGCACAGAATCGCCCATCCTATGAAACTCAGGTCCAGCAGGAACAGACGGAACTTATGGCCGTTCATCATCTTGCGGCTCAGATAGATACAGTCATCAACCGGAATGTCAGGACAATCGCGCGATATGAAAGACGCCATACTGTACGCGTATGCCTTAATGATGCCTGGAATAAGCAGCAGAAGTGACCATAATATGGTGTAGATGTCGACCAGCAATTTCGTACCCAGGGCGCGCCAGTAACGCCACTTGAATCCATTGTCGAACATGTTTCCCATCAGTCTGTCATCGCCGCGCTTCAGGTTCAGGAAGGTATTCTCATAGCCGAACCCCAACGGCAACATAACGAAAAGAATCAAAGGCCAGCTTGTAAAGCCTACCAAGCTTGGCAGATCCATATCGGTCAGGAAATTGTATAGGCCTATAGTTCTCATAGCCTCGCTCGCACTGACACAAATATCCGGTCCCTCGCACAGAAATGTAATCAGCACATAAACCAAAGTAGTCAGCGCGGCTGCGCCCCAGTGCCCGCGAAGAGAAGCACGGGCATCACTGCGGATTTCAGAATTCCTTTTCATAATCTTTATTTATATTGTTATTGTTGTCTGATAATCCCGTCTGATGTGAATTACCGGACACAAAGGTAAGTCATTTGCAAGTTCCAGTCGCAAAATCAGTGTGACAATATTGTGACATTATTGTCACGCCCTATTCTGAAAGGCAAGGGCATAGCATCGCATCTGCCGGACCATAGAGAGCAGGCCATTGCTGCGAGTCGGGGAAAGGTGCTCGCTCAGACCAATCGCGTCTATGAAATGAAGGTCACTGGCAATGATGTCTGCGGGTGTCTGCCCGGACCACACCCTGATAAGCAGGCCTATCAGCCCTTTGGTGATGATGGCATCGCTGTCTGCCTGAAAGAGAACCTTGCCATACGGCATCTCTGCGTGAAGCCACACACGGCTCTGGCATCCCTCTATAAGATTGTCCTCTGTCTTGTACCGCTCATCCAGACGAGGCAGTGAGTTACCCAGGTCTATTATAAGCTGATACTTGTCCATCCAGTCGTCAAAGACGCTGAACTCCTCAATTATCTCATCTTGAATATCGTTGATTGATGCCATCACTTCTCGTTATATATAACATACATCACAGTCTGGCCCACAGCCTGCAGTGTTGCCCTGTCAATGTGCTCCAGATTATCGCTCACGGTGTGCCAGGTAGGCCCGAATGAGCTCTGCCTGCAATCCGGATAGTACGGAATAATGTCAACCGCCGGTATCTTGGCTATTGTGTTTATGAAGACGTGGTCATCAGTAACATATCCGGACACCTCGTTTGAGAAGAGCCTGCCGTTACCAGTCACAGCCGCCGCATTCCAGACCTTGTCAACCACAGCCGGCGCATAATGAACGGAATAGGCCTCACGGTAAAACACCGCATCCTGACCGCCTACCATATCAAGAAGTATGGCAAAACGGGCATTATAGTCCTGCCTGTGCATCCTGCGCGCCCAATATTGCGTGCCCAGGCCCCACATCTCAGCCCTCTCCGAGCCTTTCCAGTCACTTCCGGGGCCCCAGTCCTCGGCATCCAGGAAAATGCAGTCAACACCTATCTCCGGCTGCAGCATCTGCATCTGCCGTGCTATCTCAAGTATCACGGCCACACCGCTGGCGCCATCGTTCGCAGCATCCACAGGTGTCTTGCGATTCGCCTTGTCCGGATCGTTGTCTGCCCAGGGACGGCTATCCCAGTGAGAGCAAATAATCACCCTTTTCCTCAGCTCAGGCTTGTACTGGCCTATGATATTGAAACCTTTTATCAGCGTCCCGTCAAAAGCTGTAACCTCTATATCCTGCACTATAGTCTCAGCTCCGAACCCGCGAAGCTTGTCTGCAAGCCACTGTGCGCAGGCCTTGTGCGCTGCGGTATTGGGCACGCGCGGGCCAAAGTCTGTCTGAGCCTTGACATAGCTGAAAGCGCTGTCAGCATCAAAAGAAGGCACAGTCACCGCCGCAACGGATGATGTCTGTGCGGCAATGACCTCGCCGGCCTTGCCGGCCATTACCTTGCCACCCTTTCCGCCGCATCCCACAGCCAGAGCCAACCCCATGACAACCGTACAAACCAGTCTGAACATAATCACTCCTCAATATTCATTACCGCCAACTACCCCATTCCGAACGGCCGCCAGCCGCCAACAGCCAACAGCCAAAGTCACTTATTCAGTTTCCACGTAGCCCCGTCCTTGGTATCCTTTATCTCGAACCCAAGTGCGGTAAGCTCATTGCGTATCTTGTCGCTGGTAGCCCAGTCCTTATTGGCCTTGGCTATCGAGCGCTGCTCCAGCAACATATCCACAACCTTGCTGAATGCCTCCTCACGTCCGTTGCCGCCATCCTGCTCCTTCCTCATTCCAAGAATGCCGAACAGGAATGTATCGAACAGTCCGCGCAACTCATCAACATCGGCCTGTGCCAGACTGACCTTACCGTCAACAGCCTGATTGATAACCTTGGCGGCATCAAACAGAATGCTTATCACTATCGGGGTATTAAGGTCATCGTCCATAGCCTCATAGCAGCTGGAACGGAACGCCTTGACATCAGTATCCGATGCTACCGCCGGTTTGATGCGGTCAATTGCGGTATAGGCCTCCATAAGACGGGCCAGAGCCTTCTCGGCAGCCTGAAGAGCCTCATTGCTGAAATCAACTGTTCCACGATAGTGGGCCATCAGTATGAAGAAGCGGATAGTCATAGGTGAGTAAGGCTGCTGAAGCTTCTCGTGCGCGCCGTCAAAGAACTGGTTCAGCGTGATGAAGTTGTTGTAGCTCTTGCCCATCTTCTTACCCTCTATGGTAATCATATTGTTGTGCATCCAGTAGTGGACCATCTGGTCACCCTGCGATGCCACAGCCTGCGCAATCTCGCACTCGTGATGCGGGAACACAAGGTCCATTCCGCCTCCGTGTATATCGAAATGCTGCCCCAGATACTTGCGGCCCATAGCGGTACACTCGCAATGCCAGCCTGGGAAACCGTCGCTCCACGGTGACGGCCAGCGCATAATATGCTCAGGCTGCGCCTTCTTCCAGAGAGCAAAGTCTATCTGATTGCGCTTCTCGCCCACACCCTCAAGCTCACGGCTCACATCGCGCACATCATCCAGGTTCCGGCCCGACAGTATGCCGTAGTGATATTTTTTGTCATACTTCTCAACATCGAAATAGACCGAGCCGTTAGACTCGTATGCGAAGCCGTTGTCCATTATCTCCCTGACCAGCTCAATCTGCTCTATGATATGGCCCGAGGCGTGCGGCTCGATGCTTGGCGGCAGCACGTTAAGCCTCTGCATGGCTGCATTGAAGCGGTTCGTGTAGTACTGTGCCACCTCCATCGGCTCCAGTTGCTCCAGACGGGCTTTCTTTGCAATCTTGTCCTCGCCCTCGTCGGCATCGTGCTCCAGATGACCCACATCGGTTATGTTGCGCACATAACGCACCTTGTAGCCCAGATGCGTGAGATAGCGGAACAATATGTCAAATGTGATTGCAGGACGCGCGTGCCCCAGATGTGGGTCGCCATATACCGTAGGGCCGCAGACATACATACCGACGTGCGGAGCGTTGAGCGGCTCGAACAACTCTTTTTTCCTTGAGAGGGTATTGTAAATAGTCAGTTTGTGTTCCATATACACACCTATTAATATCTTTCCGCAAAGGTAACTGATTTTTTCCTAACTTCGCGCTAGTTTTACAAACGCCACGCTATGGAACGCAAAGATTTTGAGATAATGTCGCCTGTCGGCTCCTGGGAATCGTTGGCCGCGGCTTTTCAGGCTGGTGCCGGCTCAGTATATTTTGGTGTTGACAAGCTGAATATGCGCGCACGCTCCGCATCGAAGTTCACCATTGAGGACCTTCGCACTATTGCCCGTGAGTGCGAGGAGCACGGAGTCAAGAGCTACCTTACACTGAATACCGTGATGTACGGCGAGGATATCCCAATGATTCACGAGATAGCCGACGCAGCACTTGAGGCCGGCATCTCTGCCGTGATAGCCTGCGACATAGCAGTGATGACATACTGCAACAGCATCGGTCTTGAGGTTCATCTCTCAACACAGCTTAACATCAGCAACATAGAGGCCCTGCGCTTTTACTCTCAGTTTGCCGATGTCGTGGTCCTGGCCCGCGAGCTTAACCTTACACAGGTTGCTGAGATCTATCATCACATCACCCAGGAGAACATCTGCGGCCCGAAGGGAAAGCAGATACGCATTGAGATGTTCTGCCACGGAGCCTTGTGTATGGCCATCAGCGGCAAATGCTATATGAGCCTGAACGAGCTTGGCGCATCGGCAAACCGTGGAGCCTGTATGCAGGTATGCCGCAGGGGGTACAACGCCTATCTGCTTCAGGACAAGGAGTCTGACATAGAGCTTAAGGTTGAGAATCAGTACATAATGTCGCCAAAGGACCTCAAGACCATACGTTTTCTTGACCAGCTGATTGAGGCAGGCGTACGTGTTTTCAAGATAGAGGGACGTGCCCGTGGTCCTGAATACGTGCGCACCGTAACCGAGTGCTACTCGGAGGCCATTCAGGCTGTGCTTGACGGCACCTTCACCGATGAGCGCAAGGAAGAGTGGGACGCACGCCTCAGCACCGTATTCAACCGGGGTTTCTGGAACGGCTACTACCTGGGCCAGCGTCTGGGCGAGTGGACCGACAAATACGGCTCGCAGGCCACAGAGACCAAGGTCTATGTAGGACGATGCACCGACTACTTCTCGAAGCTGGGCGTAGGCGAGTTCCTGCCCGAGGCAGCGCCATTAAAGGAAGGAGACAAGCTTATGATAACAGGCAATGCCACCGGCTGCCTGACCTTCACCCTTGAGGATCCGCGCGTTGACCTGAAGAGCGTGACAGAGGTTCCACAAGGCAAGCCTGTGTCTTTCAAGACTCCGGACAGGGTACGTCGCGGCGACAAGCTTTACAGAATAGAGTCACGGTAACACCTTATTGATATGAGCCTGCTCCGGAAAGCGACACTGCTCACGCTGGCACTGCTTTGCTGCGGCATCACTATGGCACAGAGCAGCAGGAGCGCCGGACGTGGAGGCCGTACACTGCGTGAGCAACGCAAGGCCGAGGCGGAAATGAGCCAGCTCAGCACTGAGAAAGCCCTGATGAGATACGCCGGCAATGTATATCAGTTCGGCCAGATATTTCCACAGGAGAAGGTGTATATCCAGTTTGACAACACATCGTACTACACAGGCGAGACCATCTGGTTCAAGGCATTCGTTGTTGAGGCATCCACTCACCACCGCGCCCCCAGCAAAGTGTTGTATGTGGATTTGCTATCCCCCACAGGTGTGGTGCTGAAACAGCAGAAACTGAAGGTGGTGGCAGGGCAGGCCGACGGCTCGTTTCCTCTGATAGACGGCTCGACTGACTATGCGCGCGACCTTCGCGGAACGGTCCTTGCCTACCCCAGCGGTTTCTATGAGGTACGGGCCTATACCGCCAATATGCAGAATTTCAGCGAGGAAGGCATATTCTCGCGCGTACTGCCTGTATTTGAGAAGCCAGAGCAGGACGGCAATTATTACGGAGAGGCTCCGATAATAAAGAACCACTACAATCAGGAGGCCAAGGTTGAGCAGTTCAGGCCAGAGACTGAATCCGCAGGAGGGAACAGCATCAAGGCCTCGTTCTATCCGGAAGGAGGGAATCTGGTTCAGGGACTGCCCTGCCGTGTGGCATTCCAGATTACCGGCAATGACGGTTTCGGAATAGACGCGGAGGGTGTTCTCAACGACAATACTCCCATCAGCACGCTTCACGACGGAATGGGCTCATTTGAGCTGACGCCATCCACCCGCACAGACAAGGTTACATTTACCGTAAACGGCAAGTCACACACATTCTCACTGCCACAAGCCATTCAGAGCGGTTACTCAATGAGGACGGAGACTATGCCTGACAATTCCAGCCTTCTGGTATCGGTAACCGGCTCCGGAATGGACATCGACACTTTGGGAGTGACGATGACCTGCAGGGGAACGCTGGTGCATTTCAGTATGCTGGATATGCGTGAAGGCTCAGCCACAACCCGCATTCCGCTCTCAGGAATAAGCGAGGGAGTCTGTCAGATAACGCTATATGACCGCCACGGCATTATCTACGGCAGACGCGCCATATACAATCATACAGGCCAGAAAGCGCCAAGACTGCTATATTTCCCTGACACTGATAAAATAGCGCCATTCTCCCCCATCAAACTGAAATTCGAGCTTTACGGCACCAACGGGCTGGGTCTTCGTGACCGTTTCTGCCTGTCGGTACGTGACAGTCATTGCCCGGGCACAGCCGCAGGCGATGACCTGCGTACAGCGCTCCTGCTCTCGTCAGACATACGTGGTCTCATAAACAAGCCGGAATATTATTTCGAGTCTGATGACTCCGCCCACACAGCGGCCCTGGACCTGCTGATGATGGTTCAGGGGTGGGAAAGGTACGACTGGGAGCTGATGTCAGGCGTAAAGGCGTACAGGGAAACGCATCGTATGGAGGACAGCCTCACCCTGAACGGCTGGATAGAGACGCCGCTCACACGCAAGCCGATGGACAGCATCGTAGTGACAGCCGCCGTGACATCGTGGGACAACCAGAGAATAGAGCGTTTCCGATACGTTACCGGACCCGACGGATATTTCGGCTTCAACCTCTCCGACTTCCAGAACACAGCCAAGATGACAATATCGGCCAATCCAAGACACAAGCGTCTGATAGGCACATCGGCGCGCATCCGCTTTGAGCGCTCCATGAGGCCTTCCGTCAGGGCATACCTGCCCCAGGAGACCGTACTGACCGATGCGAGCGGCAAAATAACGTCAATCAAGGACAAGAGCCAGACAACGCTCAACACGGAGGAAAGCAACTTCCCTACAGTTGTAGATATAAACGACGGCATCATTCTGCCTGAGGTTGATATCAAAGACAAGCGCATCTACATAGACTACTACACCTTCAAGGCTTTCGATGTGCGGCAGGACACCGAGATGGAGCTTGATATGGGCGAGTACAGCACAAATGTGGCCGGCTACCTCATTGACAAGGGTTACTCCATAGAGTTTGACAGCACCGGCAGTGGCGACATAGCCTACATCAACGGGCACAAGCCCTACTTCTATGTCCACGAGGCGACAAAAGCGCTGAATCAGGGACTATACGAGGCCCCATCCTTCATTGACACCAAAGACATAAAGAGCATAATGGTCTTTGACCGTGTGATGTTCGAGACCGAGGCAATGAAGCTGTCGCCTCTGCTTCAGGAGCTGAGACGCAAGCAGATGGACTTTGATACTCCCGAGACTCTGCTGCAAAAAGAGAAAAACCGCGTGCTTATGGTTGACATTGAGCTAAAGGAGGAGAATCAGCGCGCAATAAGCAGCGAGCTCAAGAACATCAACTCCCGTCTGTCAACAGTCACAGGTTTTTCCGACCATTTCGACTTCTACAGTCCGTCGTACCCCGACGGCCCTATCCGTGGCGACGTTGATTACCGCCGCACCCTATACTGGAACCCCAATGTCATTACCGACCGCGAGGGCCATGCCCAGGTTGAGTTCTACAACAACTCCTACTCCACCAGCCTGAGCATCACCGGCGCAGGCATCACTCAGAACGGCACGCCCTACGTGCTGGATGACAGTTTGCCGGATTCAACTTGTAAACGCAATTTTTGAGAAAGAATCTGTGAGATAAAGGTT
>CALDKD010000100.1 GCA_937898885.1 uncultured Bacteroidales bacterium
ACGAAAGGATAGCCGATTCCCTTGATGCCGCTATCCTCAAGGCAGCATCCGGCTGTCACTACATAATGGGCCCGGAAGTCAAACAGCTGGAGGCTGAACTGGCAGAATACGTTGGGGTCAAGCATTGCCTTTCCTGTGCCAATGGTACCGATGCCCTGACGCTGGCACTTAAGGCCTGGGGCATTGGCCCGGGAGATGCTGTCTTTGTTCCTGATTTCACTTTCTTCGCTTCCGCGGAGGTCGTTGCTGCAGAGGGCGCCGTTCCGGTATTTGTGGACGTATTGGAGAATACCTTCAATATGGATCCCTTCGATCTTGAACGCGCAATCCTTGAAGTAAAGGCTGCGGGCGAACTTGCCCCCAAGGCGATCGTCGCCGTTGATCTCTTCGGCCTGCCGGCCGATTACAGGCGTATACGCGAGATTGCAAAGTTCTATAATCTCTTGGTGCTTGAAGACGGCGCACAGGGCTTTGGCGGATCAATGGACGGTGAGAGGGCTTGCTCTTTTGGAGATATCGCAACAACATCCTTCTTCCCTGCCAAGCCGCTTGGATGCTACGGAGATGGCGGGGCCGTATTTACCGATAATGACGAGTGGGCCGCTCTCATTGAGAGCTACCGTGTCCATGGCAAGGGAAGCAACAAATACGAGAACATACGCTTAGGTTTGAACTCCCGCCTTGATACTATCCAGGCAGCCGTCCTGCTGGAGAAATTCAAGGCTTTCAAGGGCTGGGAGCTGACCGATGTCAATGCCGCTGCCGCGGCGTATTCGGCTCGCCTCGCAGGCACCGTAAAGGTGCCCGCCGTGCCCGCCGGATTCGGCTCAAGCTGGGCTCAGTACTCCATACTTCTGGAGTCCTCTGAGCAGCGCACCCGGGTACAGAATGCTCTTAAGGAAAAGGACATCCCCAGCATGATATATTACCCTCTGCCGATGCATCGCCAGAAGGCGTTCGCCGGCTCCGAGGGGCTTCGCGAATGCCCTGTTGCAGACAGTCTCTGCCAGCGTGTCCTGGCTCTGCCTATGCACCCTTATTTGACTGAAGAACAGATAGATACAGTTTGCTCTACGCTCCTGTCAGCGCTATGAAACTAAGGAAGACTCCCTGGGTCCGCCTGCAGTACGAACCCGACCTCAAAGACTACACTGAATTTGGCTCCGAGAACGGAGCCAAGCTCGATATTTCGTCCGTTGAGAATCCGGATGTCCTGCGTGTTTATCAGGCCTCCAAGTCGCTCCCGCGTAACGAACTCTGGCCCTGGCTCCTTGCCAATGCCGGCAGCCTTCAGGAGAGTACTATCCTGCTTGATACTGACAGCGGAGATATTGTAAAACAATATGCCGACAGGCATCCTCAGTTCTTCTTCTCGCATAAGAGGCTCAACCGCATCAGACACTTGAATACCTTCCTGAATTGCGCTAGCGAAACGCTTGAAGACGGTGGTTACATCATGTGCCATGCTACCACGGCGATGCTTAAAAAGAAGATGATACTCCGCAGGCATTCGAAACCGGTCGGCTGGTTCCTGTATACACTTCATTACCTTTGGCACCGCGTGTGCCCCAAGTTAAAGGGCGTGAAATGGTTCTACTTTTGGGTAACAAAGGGACGCAATCGTACATACCATCGTGTAGAAGTTATGGGTAGAATGTATCGTGCTGGTTTTGAGGTCGTTGACGAGGGATTCCGCTTTGGTGAGTTCTTTGTCCTGGCAAGAAAAGTCAAGGCTCCCATCTGGGATGATGAGCCCAGTTGCGGGCCACTTATCAAGCTTAACCGTGTAAGCAAGGACGGCAATATGATCGGCGTCTACAAGTTCCGTACAATGTACTCCTACTCGGAGTATCTGCAGCCCTATATGTACCAGCATGGAGGCCTGCAGGAGGGTGGTAAGTTTGCCAATGATTACCGCGTGAACGAGTGGGGCCGTCTGCTCCGCTCCTGCTGGCTGGATGAGCTTCCCATGTTCATTAATTTCTTCAAGGGACAGATGAAGTTCGTGGGGGTACGTCCCCTGAGCCGCCACTACTTCAGCCTTTATACTCCTGAGATGCAGAAACTGCGCACCCAGGTAAAGCCGGGCCTCTTCCCTCCGTTCTACTACGAGAAGGAGACTCCGGTCAGCATAGAGGACGTCCAGTCCTCCGAGCGCCGCTACATCGAGGCCTACCTCAAGGCTCCCTTCAAGACAGACTGGCGCTACTTCTGGGGTAGCATCGCCAACATTCTCTTCCATAGGAAGAGGTCGCATTAATGTGAAAATGTTCATATTTACGTGAAAATGGTCGGAATCTGCATTCAGAAGCCGGCCATTTTAACTTTTTTCCATATTTTGTTACTATATTTGTTGAGATATGTACGTTAGTCGCGCTGCACCCTGCAGTTGGGACTAATGTCCGCGAAGCGTTTCCATCCACTCAACTATGAATCAAGAAGCACAATCCCCGGAGCAGTGGACCACTGTCATCAAGCCCAAGAATAACCTCTTTGAGGTTAACTTGAAGGAACTCTGGCAATACAGAGACCTCATCTCCCTTTTCATCAAGCGCAACATCATCACCCAATACAAGCAGACCATCCTCGGCCCTGTCTGGTATGTAGTCCAGCCTGCCCTGACGGTTATCATGTACATGATCGTGTTCGGCGGGATCGCCGGTATTCCTACCGACGGCGTGCCGCGTCCGCTGTTCTACCTGGCAGGAACATGTATGTGGCAGTATTTTGCCGACTGTCTTACAAAGACGTCCAATACTTTTGTCGACAATGCAAATATTTTCGGCAAAGTCTATTTTCCGAGGCTTACGGTCCCTATCTCCAATGTGCTTTCCAATTTGTTGAGATTCGCGATTCAGTTCGGATTTTTTATTGTTGTATACTTCGCTTATTCCCTCTTTGATCCAACATGTGCTGCCCGTCTTAACTGGTATGCTCTGCTTGCCCCTGTTATGGTATTCATGATGGCTGGCCTAGCCCTCGGCTTCGGCATCCTCATCTCTGCCATGACCACAAAATACCGCGATCTCCAGATTCTATTCACCTTCATAGTCCAACTATGGATGTATGCTACTCCTATCGTTTACCCTCTAAGCCAGACAAACAGTATGTTCTGGAATGGTATTCCCGTGCACACACTAATGTGCATTAACCCAGTTACTCCTGTAATTGAAACATTCAAGTATGGCTTCTTGGATTGTGGCGCATTTATAGGTTGGAGATGGCTGATATATAGTTTTGTGTTTATGGTGGTTCTTCTGGCGGTGGGTGTTGTAGTCTTCAACAGGGTTCAGAAGAGTTTTATGGATACTGTCTAGTTTATTTATAGCATTATGCCAACTGCAATAGAGTTCAATAATATAAGCAAACAATACAGGCTGGGACTCGTTTCAACGAAAACTTTATCTCATGATTTGAACAGGTGGTGGACCGTCAATGTTCTGCATAAAGAGGATCCATATCTGAAAATCGGGTCTGCCAATGACCGCTCAGCTGCTGCCGATTCAGAATATGTCTGGGCTTTGAGAAATATAGATTTCAAAGTTGAGCAGGGCGATGTTGTTGGTATTATTGGGAAGAATGGAGCAGGAAAGAGTACCTTGCTCAAGCTCCTCAGCAAGATTACGGCCCCTACTACTGGAACCATCAATGCACGGGGGCGCATTGGAGCTCTTCTTGAAGTCGGTACTGGTTTTCATCAGGAAATGACCGGCCGAGAGAATATTTATTTGAATGGAGCCATCATGGGAATGACCAAGCAGGAAATTTCAAGAAAACTTGATGAAATTGTTGATTTCTCAGGCTGTGAAAGATATATTGATACTCCTGTCAAGCGTTATTCATCAGGAATGACGGTCCGTCTTGGATTTGCAGTTGCAGCATTCCTTGAACCGGAGATCCTGGTTGTTGATGAAGTGCTTGCTGTAGGCGATGCCGAGTTCCAGAAGAAAGCGATAGGCAAGATGCAGGATGTTAGCCGTGGTGAAGGACGTACAGTTCTTTTCGTGAGTCACAACATGACTAGTATCCGTCAACTTTGCAAGACTGGTGTTCTTTTGGATAAGGGGGAGACAGTATTCAGCGGGAACATTTCCGAGACTGTGGACTATTATCTGAAAGGGAATTTGGCGATGCGTGGAGATGTTTCACTGATTGACGAACATAATATTCAGAACTATCGCATAGCCAGAGACAGCAATATTCATCCTGTAGAAATAATAGAAGCAGAGAGATTGAATAAATATGTCGTTGACTCTAAGGATCCTGTTTCTTTCCGCTTACGATTGAGGAATAATTACGGAGTTGAAAATGTACAGATATGCTGTTTGATTGATGATGCCCTTTCCGAAGCCAGAACAGGGCTGTGCTGCTCGAGGGAGATTGCTTTGGAAAATGGAAAGATGGAGATTGATGTGGTTGTCAAGATAGATGCTTTGCACCTGACCAAGGGCCGGTATATGGTCAACTTCTGGATTGGGAAAGGCGATATCAGAACATCAATGCATTTCTATGACAGAATCTTCAATTCGCTGACGTTTGAAGTTGATTCATGCGATGGAGAATACATAAATACATGGGACCCTACATGGGGGTATTGCTTGTTCAATAATCCTGAGGTTGAGGTGTTGAAATAATAATGAAAACGTTAGCGGTAATAGGTGCAGGTTATCTTCAAAGGCCTTTGGTTGAGAAGGCTAAAGCATTGGGCCTGCATGTCATTTGCTTCGCCTGGGCCGAAGGGGCAGTATGCAAAGATATAGCAGATGAATTTTATCCGCTGTCAGTTGTTGAAAAAGAAAGGATTCTCAATATCTGCAGAGAGAAATCCATTGATGGCATATGCACAATAGCCTCTGATGTTGCAGCGCCGACAGTTGCTTTCGTTGCTGAACAAATGGGTTTGGTCGGCAATAGTTATGAGGTTGCTGTGTGCGCTAACAACAAGTATATGATGCGTAACGCCTTTTATGAGGCGGGTGTTCCATGCCCAAAGTATCATATGGTACAGAGCATTTGCGAGTTGGATCAACTTTCCAATACCGTGTCTTTCCCGGTCATTGTCAAGCCGTCAGACAGGTCGGGCAGCCTCGGCGTGTCCAAGGTGGATACTATTGAGGATTTGAGTGATGCCGCCAATATTGCTTTGTCTGCTTCATTCAAGCACCAGGCAATGGTTGAAGAGTACATCGGCGGTCGGGAAATCAGTGTGGAGTTCATCTCATACAATGGGGTACACTATCCGCTGACAATTACCGATAAAGTAACCACGGGTGCGCCTCATTTTGTTGAATTGGAACATCATCAGCCTTCCACATTGTCCAAGGACCAGTATATTCTGATATATGAAACCACTAAAAGAGCGTTGAACTCTCTTGGTATCACGAACGGCGCCTCTCATTCGGAATATAAGATTACAGAGGACGGCCGCTTGTATATTATGGAAATCGGCGCCAGGATGGGAGGGGATTTTATCGGCTCCGACCTTGTCAGACTTTCTACCGGATACGATTTTGTTGAAGGTGTAATCAGAGTTGCCCTTGGTGAATTCGTGGCACCGGTTTTTACATGCTCTTTGTGCTCTGGCGTATATTTCCTGTGCAAGGAAACGGAATACCTGGCAGAGGCTTTCAACCATGTGCATGACTTTCCACAAATTGCCAAGTCGGAGTTGACGTCAATGAATCTTGATAATGTTAAGTGTAGTGCAGACAGGAGCGGATATATGATATATCAGTCCGATAAAAAGTGGACTCCCGAATTGTAGTATTTCAGCGGTACCAGCTATATGCTTGTTTATAAAAGAATAATTTGTGACTGCCCGGGTCAATTATGCAATCGGCTATGGTCGTATCTCGACACCGTTTCCTGGGCTGTGAAGAATAATAAGAAGGTCGCCATCCTGTTCTGGGATGAGAACATTAAGTATTTCGACAGATTCAGGAATTGCAAGTATGTCTCATTCCCATTCTATAATAGGGCAATGCTGACGAAATATGGAGACAAATGGGGCCGTTTTGTCGTCCGCAAGTTGCACTCGAAAAAACTTCAATCTTTTTATTCGAGCGGAATAGGACGTAAATTGGGGTTTGTCGAAGGATGGCCGCTAAGGGAGTGTGACAGGTATTACCCTTCTGTAAAGCAAGAAGTCAACCAGTTGTTCACCCCTAATGATCCAATTAAGAAACGCGTTGATTCGCTTTTTGACTCATTGCGGCGCTCCGGGAAATTCGTTGTTGGAATTCATATACGTAGGGGCGACTATAAAATATGGCGGGATGGAATGTATTTTTACGATCATCTTACATATTCCAAATGGATGGCCCAGTTGGTGGCACTGAATCCGGATAAATCTGTTTGTTTTTACATTGCTTCTAATGAGCCGGTTCCCGATGACTTGATGCAACGGTTCGACTCTTATACTATTGAACATGCTTGTGCTGTGGATGATTTGTACGCTTTGTCTCTTTGCGATGCTATCATAGGGCCGCCAAGTACTTTCTCACAATGGGCTTCCATGATGGGCTCGGTGAAGTATAGAGTCATGAAACATCAGGAAGATGAAATATTATCAATGGACGAGTTTTCCAGATTGGTCTCATTCTCCCGTTTTGAAGAATAACTTTATTTGAATTATATGTCTGAACGATATGGAATAAGCTTTCTGGCGTCTGCCATGACAGAGAATAATCCGTTCATCAGTACGGAAGAAGCCTTGTTGTGGTTGCGCGAACAGAAATCAAGGGTTGCAGTCAGGATTGACAGGATTCCCCTTGAAGAGGCCGGCGACTGGGCTTTTGATCCGAAGGGAAATTATTGCCACAAAAGCGGAAAGTTCTTTTCCATAGAAGGTGTGTCGGTCAGCACGAATTACGGAACAGTCCCTCATTGGGAACAGCCAATCATTAACCAACCGGAGGTGGGCTTCCTGGGGATAATCTGCAAGGAGGTCAATGGTGTTCTGCTTTTCCTGCTCCAGGCAAAGGTTGAACCAGGCAATATCAATACGGTTCAATTGTCACCTACGCTGCAGGCAACAAAAAGTAATTATACCCAGGTCCACAAAGGACGCAAGCCGCTGTATCTTGAATATTTCGTAAATGCAAGGCCGGATCAAGTGCTTCTGGATCAATTGCAGTCGGAACAGGGCGCCAGATTCCTGAAGAAGAGGAACAGGAACATCATAATTAAAGTCGATGATGACATCGAGGTCTATGATAACTATATCTGGCTGACGTTAGGGCAGATCAAGAAGCTTTGCATGTTTGACAATATTGTCAATATGGATACCAGGACTGTCATTTCCGGAATCCCATTCCCTGATACTGGCTATCTGGATGGCAATGACTCAATTGGGATTTCCTTCCTGGACGAGAGCAACTCAAAGAATACTACAACCGATATTATCAGTTGGATGACAGCTCTGAAGTGCAAATATGAATTGTCCGTATCCCAGATCCCTCTTCTATGCGTTGAAAAATGGCATCATACTGACGGGTGCATTGTTCATGAGAGCGGGAAGTATTTCAGCGTAATCGCTGCTGATATCAATGTTGAGAACAGGGAGGTCCAGAAGTGGTCGCAGCCACTTATCATGCCGCATCAGATTGGTCTGGTTGCGTTCATTGTCAAGAAAATCAATGGAACCTACCACTTCCTGATTCAGGGGAAGGTCGAGGTCGGGAATTTTGATATTCTTGAAATGGCTCCTACGGTTCAGTGTGTAACGGATAGTTATGCCGGAGCAAAGGATCTGCCGTTCCTCGACTATGTCCTGAATGCATCCGAGGATATGATCCGTGTGGATACATTCCAGTCAGAAGAAGGCGGGCGTTTCTATCAGGAACAGAACAGGAATATGATTGTTGAGGCGTCGGATGATTTTGACGAATCCAATCTTCCGGAGAACTATATATGGATGACATATCGTCAGCTGATGAATTTCATCCAGTACAATAACTATTTGAATATTCAGGCAAGAAGCCTCATATCATTAATTCAGTTCATATGATTATTCCATTCAACAAGCCTTACCTTACAGGAGATGAGGAAAGGTATATGAAAGAAGCCCTGCTTTCAGGGAAACTCTGTGGTAATCATGCTTTCTGCGAGAGAGTGATAGATAGAATGAAGACCGATTATGGCTTCAGCCAGGTTTATCTTACTCCTTCCGGAACAGCTGCCCTTGAAATGGGGGCACTTTTGGCTGGCATTCAGCCCGGTGATGAGGTCATTCTTCCTTCATATACATTCAGTTCAACGGTTAATTCTGTTGTGCTTTTTGGTGCCAGACCGGTTTTCTGTGAGATTGATCCACGGACACTCAATATTGATGTGACCAAAATCGAGAGCCTAATTACTCCAAAGACAAGGATGATCGTGCCGATTGACTATGCCGGCCTTTCATGTGATATCGAGGCCATTATGGAGATTGCGAACCGGCATAACCTTATTGTCATGCAGGACTGTGCCCAATCCTATGGTTCCAGAAGAAATGGAAAGCCATGCGGAACTGTGCCTCATCTTGCTACGTTCAGTTTCCACGAAACAAAGAATTTCAGTGCAGGAGAGGGCGGCGCACTTGTCTGCAATGTGCCGGAATGGGAACTCAGGGCTGCTTTCCTTCAGGAGAAGGGTACTGACAGACGCCTCGTCCTTAATGGAATGAAGAACAAGTATAGCTGGGTAGACAAGGGATCAAGTTATCTGCTCTCTGATGTGCTTGCAGCCATGTTGCTCGCTCAGTTGGAGCACGAACAGGAAATCCGCACGAAGAGAGGCATTCTTTTCGATGCGTATATGACCCTTTTTACCCCTTATTTCCATAGGGGAGTAATTGATATCATGCAGCCCGGTAATTCGGATGACTTGAATAACCATGCTTTCTGGGTCGTTTTCGATACGGAAGAACATCGCACGGAATTCCTTGCGCTTCTGAAGGAGAAGGGAATATACGCCTACATCGGATATATGCCTTTGCATTCTTCTCCGTATGGATTGCGATGGGGTTATT
This sequence comes from uncultured Bacteroidales bacterium, assembly GCA_937898885.1. Lineage (GTDB taxonomy): Bacteria > Bacteroidota > Bacteroidia > Bacteroidales > Bacteroidaceae > Colenecus. Next base: position 9,011 of record CALDKD010000100.1, read on the forward strand.
CCGTGGACTCCCTCCCGATTACCGAATCCATCGGCAGGAGGGTTACCCGTCTTCCGTTCTATACAGGCCTAGCAGATGACGGGTTGGAGTACTGCATCGATGGAATGAGGCAGGTAATGGAGACAATTTATGGCTGATAAGATGCGTTTCCTGGTTGTTGGGTGCGGCAATATAGCACAACGGTGTTCAATCCCTGCATTGATGCAGTCCGGTGTGTCCGAGATTGTATGTTGCGTGGATTCAAACTCTGCAAAGGGTGCTGAAATACAGGCGAAGTTCGGACTGCCGTTTGAAACGGACATCGATATTGCACTTGACCGGTATTTGTTTGATGCCGTATATATAGCTGTTCCCAATGCCGTCCATCTTGAAATAATACGTAAAGCTGCAAGCCATCATAAACAGATTCTTTGTGAAAAGCCGCTTGCCGGCTCCCTTGAGGATGCTGAAGAGATTGCCAGGATAGGCAAAGAATATGGGGTTGCCATTTTTGAGGGCTTTATGTATCAGTTCCATGACCAGTACTCGATAAGGACGAGGATGATTGAGGATGGAGCGATTGGCCGTCCGTTCCTGTTCCAGGCGTGGTTCGGGTTCCCCCCTATTCCATCAACAGATTTCAGGTATTCTCGGGAACTGGGTGGTGGATGTGTGTTGGATTCGTGTGCTTATCTTGTTCATTCGGCCCGTCATTTCTTTGGAACTGAACCTGTGAAAGTGTATTCGATATTGGAGAAGGAAGGGCATGATGTTGAAGTCAGGGCGAGCATTATGATGGATTTCGGGGATTCCCGGTCCGCAATGCTTGTATCAGGTTTTGACAACAAGTACAAGAATGAAATTACTGTTTGGGGGACTGAGGGGATAATGAGGGTTGAACGGGCTTTTGCCCAGCCTGCCGACTATCATTCGAAGATAACGGTGGAAAAGCAGGATGGCACAGTTGAATATACCATGCCTGCATGCAATCATTTCATCAAGGAGATTGAATACTTTGTTACAAACTGTGACGCAAGTGCGGAATCCTGGAGAGAGGAATTCCTGCATCAAAGTAAAGTTCTTTCTGATATCAAGTCATCTTTAGAATCAAAATGAACAAGAAGAAAGTAATAATATGCGGTGCGACCGGGTATGTGGGCCGCTACTTATCTGTCGAACTCAAGAATCAGGGGTATGATGTCCTTGCTTTGGGACGGAATCGTAAGATTCTGGATTTCCTGGCTACTCAGGGTGTGCCTGTCATGGATTTTGATATTCTCAAAAATGCCGATTATGATAAACTGCCCCATGAGGATGTGTTGGCCATCGTCAATCTGGCTGTGGTCCTGCCTGAACATGAGGTTGACATGGAACAGTATTTTTCCGTCAATGTCCGAGGTAATCTTAAATTGTTGGAGTTCGCCAGGAAAAACGGGATTAACCGTTTCGTGATGGCAAGTACCCATAAGGTATATTACGATATCTATAAGCCCATTATTACGGAAGAGGATGTACCATGCTTCATCGGCCCTCATTCTCCATATATCATAAGCAAGATTACTGCAGAGAACTTCATGCAGTATTACGGGAAGGACTTTGGAATGGACTGCATAGTGCTGCGTCTTTCCGGTGTTCACGGATATGGCTCCTTGATGGGTTTCCTCAAAAAGGATGGCAGTTATACGAGAGGGGGCTGCGAATGGTTTATGGAGCACGCCATCCATGGCGATCCAATAGAAGTTTGGGGCGATACCACCATCCTTAGGGACCATGTATATATTAAGGATGTCGTATCTGCGTTCATTTCGGCCATAAATGCTCCGGAGGGGACAAAAGGTATATTCAATGTATCCAGCGGCTGTCCTCACACCCTTCTTGAGGAAGCCCAGGTTATTGCAAAGGTATTTGCAGGGGAGAACGGGGTCAGTCCAATAGTGCTATGCCCAGAGAAACCGGGAGTTAAGCGTGGGTATGTATACAGCATAGACAAGATCAAGCGTGTCATGGGATGGACGCCTCAATATACTGATCTGACAAAAATGTACCTTGATTATAAGCGGGAGTGGCAGAACCGCACATTCCACAGTTATCATTTCATAAAACCGGAAGATAAGCCTATCACGTTCTGAATTTATGATACTTCAGCTGTTATTTGACGACAAGTTTGCTGATTATGCGATAAGGCAGTTCCAGCCTTTCGGTCATATTGTCAGGACTGCCCTTGTAAAGCGGACAGCAGATACAGAGATCGAGTATTCCCAACACTCTGATGAGATTGAAGTTTTGTCTCTGGATTCATCCGGTTATGAAGACATGAAGGCATCGTTGGCTGATTATTCAGCCGTGATAATGCATGGCCTGTTTGCAGAATGGCAATACGACATAGTCAGGAGGCTGCCGGTACATGTGAAATTGGCATGGGTGCTATGGGGAGCTGAGGTATATGACCGCCCTAAAGTATACATGTCCCATCTTACCTTGATATCACGCCTGCTGGTCAGGGCCCGGAATATCAAACTGTTCTTCAGTGGTAAAAAGGATAAGAAAAACGTGGTGCCGATGGATGTCCTTCGTAGGGTGGATTATTGTATGAACAGTTCGGCAGAGGTGTTTGAGGAGGTTAAGAAAACTGTTGGCAACCCTGCGTTACAACATCTGCCTTACTCCTATTTTACATTGGAGGATCTGATAGGCCGTGAATTGTATAGCAGGCAGCCGAGTGGGCACAATATACTTCTGGGCAATAGTGCGACTATATTGAATAATCATATCGATATAATTCGCAGGCTTGAACGGTTGGGACTGTCTGATGGCACTAAAGTTATAACTCCGTTGTCTTATGGGTCACCATGGGTGAGGAATATCATTCAAAAATATGGCCGCCACCATTTGGGTATCAATTTCATGCCTTTGACAGATTTTATGCCCCGGTCCGAATATAATTCTCTAGTCATGTCCTGTAGCTCTTTTATTACCAATCACCATAGACCTAATGCTTTTGGGAATGTATTGACTTGTTTGTGGGCTGGTGTTAGAGTTTGGTCAAGCAAATGGAACGCTCAAACATTATATTTGAAACGGCTGGGATTTTCCATAAATATTATTGAAGAAGACTTGAAAAATCATCCTGAGCTCCTGATATCTGGAATGACTGATTCTGAAATCAACTCGAACAGGTGTATTTTGCGCCGGGAGTTCGGCGGGGATGCCATGGCTCTGAAGATCAGTAATATCATTGATGTATTAGGTTGACGTTACGTGAATTGTTCGAATAATCTTATAATTTTATGTTAGCTCCTGTTATAGTTTTTGCTTACAATAGGCCCTGGCACCTGGAGCAAACACTCATATCTCTTAAAAACAATGAACTGGCTGAAGACAGTATGCTGTTCATCTATTGTGATGGTCCAAAGAATGGCGCTGATGAGGAACAGCTGTCCAGGATAAAAGCCGTCAGGCAGGTTGCAGCAAAAGAACAGTGGTGTGGAGAAGTCAGAATTGTCGAGTCGCCCGTGAACAAAGGATTGGGCAATTCCATTATTGGTGCGGTTACAGATATTATTGAGGAATACGGGAAAGTGATTGTTGTTGAAGATGACCTCGTTTTATCTCCATACTTTCTCCGTTATATGAATGCTGCGCTTGATTTCTATGAGCCGCGCAAATCTGTTTTTTCTATAGGTGCCAGCCGACCTCCGTTATCAAAGATGTCGATCCCTGCTGATTACGGGTATGATGTATTCGTGTCTTTGAGGTCGTGCTCATGGGGGTGGGCTACATGGAAAGACAGATGGTCACAAGTTGACTGGTCAATGTCATATTATGAGTCGTTTAGAAAGGATAAAAACCTGATTGAGGCGTTCGGCCGTTGTGGTGATGATGTACTCGACCTGCTCGAAATGCAAAACGCAGGGAAGATTGATTCCTGGTCAATCAGGTTCGGCTTCGCTCATTTTGCCAATCATGCAATTACAATTCTCCCTTGCGTCCCGTTTGTAAACAATATCGGATGTGATGGAAGCGGAACTCATTGTGGGAAGGCGATGGGAGGGGGTGACATTATAGCCCCAAATGGCTCCTGGCCTCTTCATTTTCTTGATACCTTGTATGAGGATAGCCGGATAATCAATTTGTTTGCAAATACTTTCTCACGGGAAAAAAGGCCGCTTTGGAAGCGGGGGATAAACTATCTAATGAGATTGCTGAATAAGAAGCCTGTTTTTGTAATAAAGAAGAAGATCTATGCCTGATTCAGCATTGCAAGTATTAGTCCTGTCGACACGAGACACTTCAGGCGGTGCTGCCCGTGCAGCATATCGCATCCATGATGGTGTTAAAAAGTATGGAATTATAAGCCGTATGCTTGTCAAAATAAAGACGGGCTCGGATGCTACGGTACATAGTCTTGATGAATATGTGCCAAAAAATACTATCGCGAGGTTGATTGACTGGATTGTAACAAAAATCAAGAATCGTGTGTATAGGCTTATTTGGAGCAGATACCCAAAAAGGGACAATCAATATATGTCTGATTTGAGGTCAACTCGTCTTTTCCATGCAATGGATAAGTTTGAGTATGATGTCCTTCATCTTCATTGGATCAATCAGCGTTTTTTCTCGTTAAGAAAACTGCGATCAGTTAATAAACCTATTGTTTGGACTTTACATGATTGTTGGCCTTTTTGTGGGATTTGCCATTATTTGCTTGATTGCGAAAAATACAAGGATGAGTGCGGCGAATGTCCCAGGTTACATTCTTCAATTCCCAATGATTTGAGTCGCAGGATTTTTAATGAGAAGAAGAAATTTTATTCCGGATTAGATCTTCATATCGTAACTCCAAGCAGATGGCTTGGAGAATGTGCCCAGAATAGTGCCTTGTTCCATGGACTTCCCATTCATGTTATCCCGAATTGTGTTGATATTGATGTTTTTCGGCCACTGGAGGACAAGCTGATATATGATAATTGTCAAGAACGGAGTGAACCATACCATATCCTTTTTGGTGCGGTCAATGCACTTGTTGATAAAATGAAGGGTTTCAATTATTTGACGGAAGCATTATCTATCCTTCGGACAAAATATGGGCTTTCAGATTTTGACTTAACTGTTTTTGGCACTGCGGAACCGCAAGAAGGGGTGAATTTCCCATTTCCCGTGAAGTTTTGCGGCTTGGTCAGAGACATTGACGAAATGGTCCGTTTATATAATGATGCCGATGTCGTAGCCGTTCCTTCTATTGTTGAGAATCTGTCCTGCGTAATAATGGAAAGTCTTTCTTGTGGTACACCTGTCGTGGCTTTTGATGTTGGAGGCAACAAGGATATGGTTGATCATATGGAAAATGGTTACCTTGCCAAAGGCTATGAAGTTGAAGATTTTGCTCGTGGCTTAATTTGGTGCAAGGATAATGCGGCCCGTTGTGAATTATCCCGTCATGCGAGGAAGAAGGTCGTCAATAATTTCTCTATTGAGCATGTATGTAAGGAATATGCAGACTTATATCGGTCTATCTCAAAATAAACCATTATGCTACTATCAATTATTACTATTAATCTAAACAATGCAGTTGGACTGAAAAAGACAATGGACAGTGTCTTGCAGCAAACTTGCAAGGATTTTGAGTACATTGTAATAGACGGGGCCAGTTCGGATGGAAGTGTAGCAGTCATCTCCGAATATGAGAATGCATTTGCCGGAAGGCTGAGATGGATTTCAGAGCATGATAAAGGTATTTATAACGCTATGAACAAGGGAGTCAGGTTAGCTGGTGGCAGGTATGTCCAAATATTAAATAGTGGAGACACCTTGTGTTCGCCTGATGTTGTGGCCTTAATGAAGGATGCATTGTCAAACAATGGTCTCCCTCCAATATTATATGGAAACATGATCAAATGCTATCCTGATGGTCGCAGGATTTGTGACAAATGCTTTGCGGGTCAACCGATAACCATGCTAGGCATGTACTCTGGTACACTGAATCACAATCCGACATTTATCAAACGTGAATTGTTTGATAAATATGGATATTATGATGAAGAGATGAAGATTTGCTCTGATTGGAAATGGTTTATGTCATCCATAGTATTGGGAGGGGAGTGTGTGGAATATGTTGATATCAACGTTACTACGTTTGATATGACGGGAATCAGCGAGAATAAGAAGAATCGGGACATTATCCTTTCTGAACGCAGGCAATATCTTGAGAGCATTGTTCCCCGGGCAATACTTGATGATTATGACAAATACGCAGGTGATATTTATATGGTGCGTCGGATACGTAGTCATCGATGCGCATTTAAAGTGGTATACTGCATTGAGAGGGGAATTTCGAAATTCGAGAAGTATAGGTCTAGAAAGAAACAGGTTAAAGTATGGGGGTAAAACTTTCAGTCATAGTTCCCGTTTATAATGTTGAGCGATACCTGGCCAAGTGCCTGGACAGTATCATTTTCCAAGATCTTAGTCCTGACAATTATCAGATCATCATTGTTGATGATGGCTCCACCGACTCGTCCGGGCGGATAGCCGATGAGTATAATTCAAATTATCGGAACGTGGTTGTCATTCATCAGCCGAATGGCGGTCTAAGCCGTGCGCGCAATGCCGGACTGGATGTTGCTGCAGGTGAATATGTCCAATTTGTTGATTCCGATGATTATCTGGAGCCGGATGTGTTGGGCGCATTGGTGAGGAAGATGGATTCTGATAACTTGGATGTTTTGCGGTTCAATTACCAGAATGTCAACGAGAAGTATGAAGTTTTCTGCCCGTATAAGGAGATGAAACCATATGTGGACTTCCGGGACGAGGTATGTGATGGCCTTTATTTCCTCAACGAGCGTCTTGGCTATGCCTGCTATGTCGTGCAGTTCATTATAAGAAAGCAGATGTTGATTAGTAATAGCCTTTTCTTCAAGCCCGACATTCTGTTTGAGGATACGGAGTGGACCCCGAGGATGCTTGTCTGTGCAGAACGCGTGTCATCAGTTGATACGGTTGCATATAATTATTTGTTCAGGCAGAATTCGATAACAAATGCTATTTCTGTGGAAAAGGTTGAAAAGGGCTTGATGGATAAGTTATCCTTGATAACCAGTTTGAAGAATCAAGCCGGATTGGTCGCTGATAACAGATGGCATTACGGTATGATTTCATCTTCCGTTTTATCTATCCTATCTACTGTGAGCGTGTCCTGTTATGCCCATAGAAAACGGTATTTCAAAGCGCTGAAGGATTGTGATATTTTCCCGTTATCCGAATACCATATTTCTGCCGGAAAAATCAAAAAGGTCAGACTTATCAATGTCTCTCCTCGGATTTATTGTTTAGTTCAACATCTCAAGAGTAAGATATGATACCAAAAACCATTCATTATTGCTGGTTTGGCCGGGGTGAAATGCCAGAATTAGCTAAGAACTGCATATCATCCTGGCATAAATATATGCCTGATTGGAATTACAAACTATGGAATGAGAATAACTTTGACATTAACAGTGTTCCTTATGTCAAGGAGGCATATGACGCTCGAAAGTTTGCGTTTGTAACCGATTATGTAAGGCTATATGCCCTGTATACTGAAGGTGGAGTATATATGGATACTGATGTGGAAACATTGAAGTCATATGATCCCCTTATGTCCCTTCCCGGTTTTACCGGATATGAAGGCAGTAAAAGAATGCCTCCTGTGACGGGGACGATGGCAAGCGAGCCGGGCAATATATGGGTCAAGAACCAGCTGGCCGAATATGATGGCCTTCATTTCGTGCATGAAGACGGAACAATGGATCTGATGCCCAATACGGATAGGATATCAGCGGTAATGAGGTCGAAAGGATTTGTACAAGATGGTAAATATTCTGTTTTTGAGGATATGCACATATTCCCTTCAGAGTACTTTTGCCCTCGTCAGACTACTGGTGAGTTTTTCCTGACTGGAAATACATATTGTGATCATCATTTTATGGGTTCATGGACGGATAGCAAAAAGAGGCTTCCGCTCATTTTGCGAATTGTAGGCCCGAAGACCAGAATCCTGTTGATAAAGATTAAAAGATTCATTTTGGGATAGTTTAGAGCATGTTAGGATATTTCCCTAAGAAACTTGCAAGGCGTTCGATTCTGTGTTATGTCGCCTCGCTGTTTTTGGTTTCCGTCCTGTTTCTGGAGCGGTTGATGCCGTTGTATATCTACTTTTTCGGCATCCTTTCTGTCTGCTTGTTCTTTTATGGCAGCAGTTTGCTGACTAAGTCCTGGCAACGCTTGTCTGGCAGGCAGTATGTGAGGAGCCTTTTTGGCATGGCGCTGATTATCAGGATTCTATATGTGATTTTTATTTTCTTCCTGAATCAGCATTTATATGGCCACTATTGGGAAAGCAGCGGCGGAGATATTAGCTGGTATGTATCCTGCGGTCAGGACATTGCCATGAGGATGAAAGAGGGCCGGTGGGATGTGCTTAAAACATATATGAGTTGGGGTGTTAACCTTGATGATATGGGGTACAACCTTTATTTAGGCTTCATCTACCTGATTTCTGGTGGAACCAGCATTGTTATTCTGCCCCTTATACTTAAGTCTCTTTGGGGATCCTTGACATGCGTATATATCTATCGGATAGCTCGTCGGCATTTCGGGGAACAGGCGGCTAGAATTGCGGGGGTGTTCTGTGCCCTTCAATTCAATATGATATGGTGGTGCGGTTCAATGATGAAGGAGACGGAAATGGTTTTCCTTGCAACTTTGTTCGTTGAAATGATTGATCAGATGCTGGCATCTCCCCGACCTTCATGGCGGCAGATTCTTGTTGCTGTTTTTTCCGGCGTAGGAATCTTTTTCTTTAGAACTGTCATGGGTTTGATAGTCCTGCTGGCAATGTTGCTTGTGCTTTTTTTGGGCCGGGGGCAGAGACTCGGTACACTCCAGAAAATAGTCGGTGGCGTTATGATTGTGATAGTATTGGCCGGTACGGTTGGTGCTGCGTTGCTGGAAAAGTCAAATGCCATGATTGAAGAAGCCTTGGGCGGTGAGTCTCAAGAGTTGAATATGAACTGGCGGGCAAACAGGTCCGGAGGGAACAGCTTTGCCACATATGCTGGAGCCGCTGTTTTTGCTCCGTTGATATTTACCATGCCATTTCCGTCGATGACATATACAAATCAGACACAAGAGATGCAGATGCAGGTGAATGGTGGCAACTTCGAGAAAAATATTCTGTCGCTGTTCGTCATTCTTGTACTGATCAAACTTGTCTTCGGTGGAGAATGGAGAAAGCATATACTTCCGATATTTTTCCTTGTCGCATATCTTGCGGCCCTTGTTTTGAGTGAGTTCGCTCAGTCGGGACGGTACCATATGCCGGCAATCCCTTTTGAAATGATGTTCGCTGCGTACGGTATCACTATCATGGAGAAGAAGGATGTCAAGTATTTTAAAATTGCGCTCATTGTTGAGGTCTTGCTATGCGTGGGCTGGAACTGGTTCAAACTGGCAGGACGAGGATTGGCATAATGTATGAGAGTACTGATAGTTGGCAGATATAAGGAGCAGTTCCCTGAGCATCTTCTCCCATTTGTCCTGGAACAGGGTGAGGCGTTGAGGGCTCAAGGTGTTGATGTCGAGTATTACGCGCATCGTGGCAGTTACTTCAGCACGCGCTCTTTGAGAAAAAAAATAGACGAATGCGGCCCGGATATAGTGCATGCCCATTATGGCTTGAGTGGAATTACGGCTGCCCTTCAATGCAAGGTGCCTTTTGTGACCACATTCCATAATGGTGAGACATTGTCGAAAGCAGTCAATTTCGTGTCTTCTTTCTTTTCACTGAGGGCGGGGCATGTAATATATGTTGCACAGCATATCTATGATAAGTTGATTTTCAAACGTTGCGGGAAACATAGCATAATCCCTTGTGGGGTAACTCTTGCTGATTGTGATATTATCGATTATGCGGAAGCCAGGGCTGAGCTTGGCTTTGAGCCTGGGAAAAAATATGTTCTTTTCGGCGGTGCATTTGACAATGCCAGAAAGAATTTCCCTCTTCTGAAGGCGGCAGTGGACCTTCTCGATGATTGCCCTATAGTTTGCAAGGAAATGAAAGGTCTGTCCCGCGCAGCAGTCACCAGGCTTATGTGTGCATGTGACGCCTTTGTCCTTCCTTCCTTCAGTGAAGGGTCACCGCAGGCTCTGAAGGAGGCTATGTGCTGCAATTGCCCCGTGATCTGCACGGACATTGCTGATGTCCGGCAGATAATAGGGGAAACTCCGGGCCATTTCATCTGTTCATATGATCCGTCTGATCTTGCTGAAAAGTTGAAGCTTGCATTTGCGTTCCCAGGGAGAACAGAAGGACGTGAGAGGATAATAAGTCTTGGACTTACTAACGATATTGTTGCCAAAAGGCTGATTGATATATATAATTCGGTATTGAAATGAAGATTTCTATTTTTGGGTTAGGTTATGTGGGGTGTGTAGGGATTGGTTGCTTTGCCAAACAGGGACATTATATGATAGGAGTTGATGTCTCTGAACAGAAGGTCGGTATGATCAATAGCGGCAGGCCTACGATCGTTGAGAAGGACATTGATGAGTTGATTGAGTCCGGGTGGAAGGCTGGGCTTATCCATGCTACTACTGATTTCAAGGTGGCGGTTAACGATACGGACATATCGTTCTTATGCGTTGGCACACCTACATCGGACAGCGGACATCTTGACCTCTCGTACATATATCAGACTGCTGAACAGATAGGTGAGGCTTTACGGGAAAAGGAGGGATTCCATATAATCGTTATCCGTTCCACGGTATTTCCTGGAACCAATGACAGGGTGTGCGGGATTGTTGAACAATATTCCGGCAGGAAAAGAAATATTGACTTTGCCGTTGTGTCAAATCCTGAATTCTTGAGGGAGGGATCAGCTGTAAAGGATTTCCTATGCCCGCCTATGACTGTGGTCGGAAGCGATTGTGAGCGTGCCGTAGAAGTTATGAAGACGCTGTATGCTCCGATGAATGCGCCCTTTGAACATGTTGCCATCGGGGTTGCAGAGATGATAAAGTATGTCAACAATTCTTTCCATGCTCTCAAGGTCGTCTTTGCAAACGAGGTTGGAAGCATATGCAAGGCCGTGGGCGTTGACTCTCACGAGCTTATGCGTATCTTCTGTATGGATACGAAATTGAACATCTCTCCTTATTACCTGATGTCCGGCTTTGCGTATGGCGGCAGTTGTCTTCCAAAGGATTTACGTGGGTTGTGTGCTATAGCAAGGGATAATGACCTGGATGTTCCTGTTCTGGATTCGATTGCTCCAAGCAACTGCTCCCTTATAAAGAATGTCGCAGAAATGATATCGGAAACTGGGAAAAGAAAGGTCGGAGTATTGGGAATCAGCTTCAAGGCTGGCACTGACGATGTGAGGAACAGCCCGATTCTGGAGGTTATTCGGCATCTGCTGCAGGAAGGAGATAGTGTGAGCATATATGATAAGAATGTCCCGGCCTCTTCTCCGGCTGCAGAAAAACTTGCTGTCTCTCTCTCCCAGGGCTTGGGCCGTCGCCCTGCGTTCTTTGATTCTGTTGAGTCTGTATGCGATTGGGCTGAGGTAATAATTATAGCGAACAAGGATAAGTCATATGCTAGTCTTTCTTGGGCTTCAGGGAAGGAAGTATATGATCTGGTGAGGATCCCGGATTTGGAGGGACGTCCCGGTTATCATGGGCTATGGTGGTAAAATAGTGTGTCAAATGAACGTCTGGATAGATATCATTCATACTCCTCAGCTGAATTTTTACCGGCCCTTGATCAGTAAACTATCTGAACGTGGGCATATGGTATATGTTACCGTGCTTGACCGTGGACGGCTGGCGGCCATTACAAAAAAAGAACTGCATGGGCTGACTGGGGTTGAAGTGAAAGTAATAGGGAAGCGACGGATGTCCCGGTTATCTGTCATTCTTGAGGCTAATATTTTCAGAGTGCCGTTGCTTTTCTTCTGGTTGATAGGAAAACATATTGACGTCAGTATCTCAAACGGTTTCCATAATGACTTATTGTCACATGTTTTCCGTTTCCCAGCTTATAATTTTGGAGATGATCCTGCTGCGGCAGCCAATGCTCCAATCGTAAAATACAGCACAAAGAGTTATAGCCTTCTTGGCATTTCTTCAAATGAAAGGTTTCTGAGGCCTGGGGACAATTTGTTGCCTGTGTTAAAAGAATGGGCATATTTGTCACCATTATATCTGACGCCCAAAATGGATGTTCTGAATGAATATGGACTTACTCCCAAGAGTTATATCCTGCTGCGGGAAGTTTCAGTAAGTTCAATGAATTATTCCGAGCAGAAGCCTAGAGCAATTCTTGCTATTCGGGACCTGATTCCTGGTGATATGAAGGTGTTGCTTTCTTTGGAAGAAAAAAAGAATAAAAAAATGTATCCCGACAATTGGGCACTGATAAATGAACCTGTATCCGATTTCCAATCATTGATTTATTACAGCGCCGGCTTGATATCTTCTGGGGATAGTATGGCAAGGGAAGCGGCGCTTATGGGTGTCCCTTCCTTTTACTTGGGAGTCCGGTCGAACATGCCGGCTAATATTGCTGCAGCAGAGGTCGCACCTTTTTACAGCAATGAGTCCATGGGTGTGAAAGATTGGCTGGCAATGGTTTCCAACCGGGATTCAATTCAACGGAAAAGTCAGGAAGAAATCAGAAGAGATATAGATGAGCGTTTTATTGACATTACCGAATTCATGTATAATCTAATAGATGATGCTGTTTTATGAAAGATTATTTGCCAATGAAGTGGCAGGAATTGCCCAGGTACGAATCTGCCCCATTATTTGTCAGCATTAAACGCTCTGCGGCAGAGCATGGATATAAATCTGCTATCGTGTTCGGTCTCGTTAGATTTAAGGACCATTGTTTTAATAACTGGGCGCAGCACATCCCTTGGGGCGGAGTAAGAAAGTGGCTGCAACGTAAGAGGGGCGTTACTATTGGCAAAGGCGTTCATTGGGGCGTCAATGTTGTAGTTGACTACCCATATCCCAATTTCATAAAAATTGAGGATGGCGTTTCCATTTCTGGTAATGATTATTTCCTCGCTCATAATAAACCATTGGAATATCATAAGAATTGTTCTGAATCCTTTGTGGCCCCGGTCATTGTCAGAAAGAATGCTTGGATTGCCATTAATGTTACTGTTCTTCCGGGTGTTGAAATTGGGGAAGGTGCCATCGTTGCCGCTGGCAGCGTTGTAAGCAAGGACGTCCCTCCCTTTACAGTAGCAAAGGGGAACCCTGCAAAAGTTGTTGCAGATATGGCAGAGATATTGAAAGATAACTACACGCAAGAAGAATTTGCGGCAATTATGGAATATAGAAAAAAGAAATATAAAATTTGAAGACATGGAATTGGAAAAGTTTATTGTTGATTTTGCAGATCAATTTGAAGACACGGACCCTTCCCAGATTACAGCATCAACTGTATATAAGGATCTGGATGAATGGAGCTCGTTGCTGGCTTTCTCTGTCATTGCAATGGTAAGGGTGAAGTATCAAAAAACTGTTACCGGTGCAGAGATCAGGCAATGTGATACTATTGAAGATTTATTTAATGTTATTTCAGCTAAATAAGTGGACGAATCATTCAACCCTTTCTCTCTTTCCGGAAAAACTTTGTTAATCACAGGGGCATCTTCCGGTATTGGCCGTGCAGTTGCCATTCTTTGTTCCAGGATGGGGGCTGCCGTGATACTGTCTGCAAGGAATGTCAAGGCGTTGCAATCTACTATGGATGCATTATCCGGAGATGGACATTGTCTTATACAAGCAGACTTGACAGATGACCGGGAATTGAACAATTTGGTAGAACAGCTCCCCGCTTTGGATGGTGTGGCGCATTGTGCAGGGACATGTAAGAGAATGCTTTGCAAGGATGTGTCATATTCAGACATTGATAGTATGATGCGTGTGAACTTCAATGCTGCAGTTTTACTTCAGAGCCGTCTTCTTTCTGCCAAAAAGATCAAAAAATCTGCTTCAATTGTGTTCGTGTCATCACGTACCGCAGATGTGCCGACAATTGCAAATTCCATATACAGTGCGTCCAAGGGGGCATTGAAGTCATATGCCAGATGCCTGGCATTGGAATTGGCTCCTCGTAGAATAAGAGTCAATTGTATCAGCCCTGCTATGGTGTGGACCAACTTGATCTTGGATGATGGCATTACAGTTGAGCAGTTGAAAGAGAAAGAACGGGAGTATCCTCTTGGCAGGTACGGCAGACCGGAGGATGTGGCTAATTTAGCAGCCTTTTTACTTTCCGATGCATCATCATGGATGACCGGTTCATGTGTTGACATTACTGGCGGATCAATTGAAATATGAAAGCGTTTATCAAGGGAATATCTTATTATTTGCCGGAAACCATTGTCACAAATGATGATTTGCTGGCTGCTTTCCCCGAGTGGGACGCTGAAAAGGTTTACTCAAAAGTTGGTGTCAAAGAAAGGCATGTATCGGCACCGGACGAGACGGCATGTGATATGGCTGAGAAGGCGGCCCTTTCACTCTTCGCAGAATATGATATATCTCCCTCCGAGATTGATTTTATTTTGTTGTGTACTCAAAGCCCTGATTATAAACTGCCATCTACTGCATGTGTCCTTCAGACAAGATTGGGGGTGCCAACGTCTGCTGGTGCATTGGATTTCAACCTTGGCTGCTCCGGGTGTGTGTATGGAATGGCGATGGCAAAGGGCCTGCTAACGGCCGGTTGTGCAAAAAACATCCTTCTTATTACTTCTGAAACCTATACGAAATATTTGCATCCATCGGATATCAGCAATAGAACGATTTTTGGAGATGGCGCTGCTGCTTGCCTGATTTCATCTGACTCTGGAATAATGGAGATCGGGGACTTTGTTTTTGGCACAGATGGAACGGGGGCGGATAAGCTCATTGTCAAAACAGGCGGAGCAAGATGTCCTGATGCTACTGGTATTGAGTGTGTTGATGACGATGGCCATGTTAACCGGGAGGATTATCTCTATATGAATGGAAGCGCAGTTTTCAATTTTACATTGGATGTTGTACCTCCTATGATTTCACGAGTATTGGAGAAAAACGATATCCTTCAGGATGCGGTTGATTTCTATGTTTTCCATCAGGCCAATAAGTTCATGTTAAGCACTTTGAGAAAGTTGTGTGGCCTCCCTAAAGATAAATTCTATATTAACCTCGATGCTTGTGGCAATACAGTGTCCTCTACAGTTTTGATTGGTCTGAAGGAGTGTTTGGGGGGTGGTCGCTTGAAATCTGGAATGACAGTTATGATTGCCGGCTTCGGCGTAGGCTTCTCATATGCTTCTTCTATATTGTATGTTTGTTGAGCGCATTTGAAATGAAGAGGATAATGCTGGTCTTTGGTACGAGACCTGAAGCTATAAAGATGTGCCCATTGGTTAAGGAGTTCCAGAGGTATCCCGATGACTTTGAGACCATAGTCTGTGTGACCGGTCAGCACCGTGAGATGTTGGACCAGGTGTTGAAGATATTTGAGGTCGCACCTGACTATGACTTGAACATCATGAAACAGGGTCAGGACCTTACGGATGTGACCGCAAGGGTCCTGACCGGAATGCGCGATGTCTTCAAGGAATGCAGGCCCGATGTTGTTCTGGTGCATGGAGATACTACTACCAGCACTGCTGCAGCACTTGCAGCTTTCTATGCGCAGATACCTGTTGGTCATGTTGAGGCAGGACTGAGAACTCGTAACATCTACAGCCCTTGGCCGGAGGAGATGAACAGGCAGATAACAGGAAGGATTGCCGCATACAACTTCTCCCCGACTTCTCTTAGCGAATGTAACCTGAATGAGGAGAAGGCATTGGGCAAGATATACGTGACAGGGAATACTGTGATAGATGCTCTCCATATGGTTGTTGACAAGCTCAAGAATAATCCTGAACTCGCAAAAGAGCAGCATAAAGTGCTTGCAGATGCGGGATATGATGTGAGCAGGCTCGATCCTTCGAATGCTTCGACAGGCTCAGCAACCGATGGCAGGAGATTGGTGCTCATCACTGGCCACCGTAGGGAGAACTTTGGCGACGGATTCATCAGCATGTGCACGGCAATCAAGGACCTCACGAAGAAATATCCTGATGTGGACTTCGTATACCCTATGCACTTGAATCCCAATGTGAGGAAGCCAATCCATGAGGTGTTCGGTGATGATTTGAGTAACCTGGGGAATATGTTCTTCATTGAACCGTTGCAGTATCTTGAGTTCGTATACCTGATGGAGAAGTCAACCATTGTGCTTACAGATTCCGGGGGCATCCAGGAAGAGGCGCCTGGCCTGGGCAAGCCTGTATTGGTTATGAGAGATACGACGGAGCGTCCGGAAGCACTTTCAAGTGGGACCGTCCATCTGGTTGGAACCAGCTATGACAAGATAGTGAATGAAGTCAGCACATTGCTGGATGACAAGGCTGCATACGAGAAGATGAGCATGGCTGTTAATCCATATGGGGATGGCAAAGCCTGTGAGAGAATTGTGTCATATATCAGTAAAACACTATGAAAGAACCTGTTAAGAAGCGCTTGGGGATCATGACATTCCACCGCGCCATAAACTATGGCGCAGTGTTGCAGTGCTTTGCGTTGAAATCAGTTTGTGAAGACCTTGGATTCAGCGTGAACACCATTGATTACAACCCTTTCGGGCACTATACTTATCGCGGTCTTATGAAGCATAGGCCCGGCAAGACCATTTCTAATGTTCTTACATTCAGATCCATGAACAGATTCGTCGACAGGTTCCTTTCACCTACTGCGCATACGGAAACGGTCCCTCCTGATTGCAGCTGCTATGATGCTGTTGTCGTCGGGTCTGATACTGTATGGCATGAACCTGTTGTGGGAAGGCTGATTAACTCATATTTGCTGGAGTTTATACCTGATGGGGATGATGTCCGTAAAATTGCATATGCAGCTTCTATTGGTGGTGAAACAGAAATAAGCAAAGAATATCGTAATTTATTTATCAAGGAACTTCCAAAGTTCCATGCCATATCCGTCCGTGAGCAACAATCTGCGCCGGTTATTCAGTCAGTTTCCAATATGGCTGTGGCGGATGTTTGCGATCCTTCTTTGCTGCTTGGCCAGGCGGATTATGAAAAAATAGAACATGAGATAAGGACACCGAAACATTATATTGCTGTATTTGATCTTGCCGGTGATCCCGAAATAAAAAAAGTTGCATTAGAATTGAAGGAGAAGACTGGCTATGAATGCGTAAATATCTCATTTTCTCCTTTGAAGTGGGTTGACAAGAATTATTATGGAGTATCCCCGAATGAATGGCTTTCTTTGATTCACAAAGCCGATTTCATTTGTACTAACAGTTTCCACGGCACATGTTTTTCATTGATTTATGAAAAGCCGTTCATATTTGTGCCGGTAAGGAAAGGTGTCCGGTCCGCTGTCAATGGCCGGATCGAGAACCTGTTGGCAAATACCGGTTTATGCGGAAGAATTTATGATGGCAAGGATATTCCTGACAGTTTCCTTCAACTGGAATACGCCCCGGTACGCCGGAATATTCTAGAGTACATTAGCCGGTCAAAGGCTTGGCTCAAATCAGCATTGTCATGAAACATACAAAAAACGATAAAGGCGTTCAGGTCCGGCGCCGGATCAAGGCTTTTTATTTCGGGCTTCGACATTTTGGCTACCACTTTCTGAAAAGTGTTAGATTTGGCTGTTTTGATTATTATGCCAATCAGAAGTCATTCATTGCTATGTTGACTTCAAACTATCATGTGGTTGAAAAAAGCTTGGCGATGCCGAACTTTGAATATGGGCATTGCCGTGATAGGGTCCTGAATGTATGTGGTGATGTAATTAAATATGCCGAACTTGGTTTTGATTGTGGCAATGTTCAGTTCCAAGGCGCCGTTCAAGCTGTAATGGAGTACAAGAGAGTACACGATGATGCACATATTGAACTTGATGATGAATTGACTGATGCTCTTGATAAGGTGAGTGGAATGTTCGCTGTGCCGGAACACGATCAACCGTATTCGACTCCCCAAAAGTTCTTCGAGCTTTCAGATTCTCCTTTCCCTGTATTTGCTGAGTCAAGGCATAGTGTGCGGAGCTATTCTTCCGAACCTGTTCCTATGACATTGGTTGAGGACAGCGTTGACATTGCCCGTACGACTCCTACCCCATGTAATCGCCAACCAAATAAAACATATGTCGTCAAGGACCACGCTTTGATAAAGAGTATCATTAAGGTGCAGGGGGGCGGCCGTGGTTTTGCCGAGGACGCAGATAAGTTGCTTATTGTGACGAGTGATATAAGTGTATTCAATTTCAGGGAACAGTTTGAAGCCTTCAAGTCCGGAGGAATGTATACTATGAACCTCCTATATGCTTTGCATTACAATAAGATAGGTGCATGCCCGTTAGAGTGGGGCGAATGTCCGAAGAATGACAGGTGGCTGCGCAGGCTTCTTTCAATACCCGAGAATGAGTCTGTGATTTCTATTATTTCAATAGGATACCCTAAGCCTGAATTCAGATATGTCACTTCATCCAGGAGCCCATTGTGTGACTCATTATTTGTTGTGGACTGATAATTTGTACCGATATGGATTTTACTTTACAAAAATACAAGGAGCTTCTTGTTGCTCTCAAAGGTTATGGTGACATTATGTTGAGACATGATGTTGACCTGAGGCCTCAGAACAGCCTTGCAACGGCAAAGATTGAAAAAGAGTTTGGGTGGAAGGCGGTGTATTACTTCAGGGCTGTTCCGGAGAGTTGGGATGAGGCAGTCATTAAACAGATCGCAGGATTGGGGCATGAGATAGGATATCATTATGAAAGCCTCACCACATGCAATGGTGATATTGATGCCGCATGGGAGGACTTCAGGCACAATCTTGCAAAGTTGGAAGCGGTGGTCGGCAAGCCGGTCAAGAGCATATGTATGCACGGCAGCCCCAAATCGCCCTGGGACAGCAAGGATATCTGGAAAAAGTTTGACTATCGGAGTGCGGGTGTGGATTTTGAACCATATCTTGATACCGATTTCTCCAAGACTTTTTATCTGACGGATACAGGAAGGCGATGGGACGGGTACAAGGTAAGTGTACGGGACAGGATCCCCGGATATCAGGAAAAATGGATTGAGCAAGGGCTTGTATTCCATTCTACTGATGATATTATCCGTGCTGCGAATGAAGGAAGACTGCCAAGAGTACTTATGATTACTACACATCCTCAGCGGTGGTCAGATGATATTTTGTCATGGAGTAAGGAATTTTTATTGCAAAATGCTAAAAACATTATAAAGGGAATAATGATAAAAAGAAATAATGGTTAAATTTGCAAGATTGAATAATTGGGCTTGATTATGAATTACACAAAAATATTACTTTCTGCAGCCACGGCGATTCTGCTTGTGGCGTCGTGCGCAACCCCTAAGCAGGTCGTATATCTCCAGGACATGGAGCAGGACAGCCAGATTGAACTTGAGAACAGAATCCAGGCCGTTATCGTTCCGTATGATGAGCTTGATATTATTATATCATGCCCGGATCCTGAGATAGCCAAGCCGTTCAATATCAGAACTTCTGGAATTATGGGCTCTGGAGGAAGTGCAGGTAGCGCATATACATACCTTGTTGATCCTGATGGAAATATACAACTGCCTGTAATTGGTGAACTTCATGCTGCCGGTCTGACTCGTCTTCAACTTCAAGATCTTATCAGTAATATCCTTGTTGATGGCAGTTACTTGGCTGATCCATATGTGATGGTCCGTTTCTATAACTTCAAGGTGTTCTTTCTTGGCTCTGATGGAGGCAAGACAATCACCATATCAAATGAAAGATGTACTTTCCTTGAAGCTTTGGCTATGGCTGGTGATATCAGTGCATATACCAGAAGGGATAAGATCGGAGTCCTTCGTGAGATTGACGGAAAGATGACGATGCATTACATTGATCCGAGAAAGGCTGATGTTTTCAATGATCCTTTCTTTATCCTCCAGAAGAATGATATTATTGTAACCAGGTCATATGGCTCAAAATATTGGCGTGACGAGATGAGTTTCTGGGGTTCATGGGTGTCTCTTGCTACATCTGTCGCGACTCTGGCGACCACCGTTTTCCTGTTAACTAGCGCTAATACTATACAGTATGTTAGATAAAAGAAACGAAAACACTCTTCTGGACGAGAATACCAGCGATTTTTTACATCTTAAAGACATAACAGTAACCCTGTTACGTAATTTGCACTGGTTTCTGCTGTGTGCTGTTATCGGTGCTTTTATTGCTGGTTATTCTGCACATCAAAAGGAACGCATCTATAGTTCCAATGCTAAAATTGCTATCCAGTCCCTTATCAACGATAATGCAATTCAGGCGCCCAGTACTCAGATGAATAATTTGGGCTCCCGCCGTCTTGCCTTGAACTATACTGCGATAAACAGCGAGATTTTTTCTTTGCAGTCCAAGACAGCCATGATGCAGGTTGTGGAGAACCTGAAACTCAATGTCAGTTACAAATGCAGGAGCAAGGTTGTCAAGCGTGACAAGGATTTATATGGCGAAAGCCCGGTTGATGTTCAGTTCCTGGATTTTAATGGAACGCAGTATCTGAGCCTGACCATTACTCCTGAGACTGACAGCCTCTTCACCATTTCTGAAGGTGACTCCTATTCTCTGAAGGCTGCTTATGGGGATACATTGGCTACACCTGCAACTAGAATAATTGTTGACAGGACATGGTTCTTGACTGACAGTTACATTGGTACTCCCATTTCAGTGCGGTATAGCAGTGTTGCAGATGTGGCTGACAGATATCGCAGTGCGTTGGAGATCACCCGTAATGACCAGATGGACAATGTCCTCTTGCTTTCTATTTCTGACACCTCTCCAGTTAAAGCCGCTGCTATTGTCAACGAGGTCATCTCAGTATATAATAATAATGCCATTGACGCAAAGAAGGATGTCATTGCCCAGACATACGATTACATCAATGATCGTTTGAGCTCATTGGATAGTGACCTCAGCAGCAAGGAAGGGGAGATCGCTGCTTTCAAGAGTGCCAATCAGATTATTGATACCAAGAATTATGGTGAGGAGTTCCTCGCTGGAAATATAGAGGCATCTGATGAAATGGAGGCTCTGCAGCGTCAGTTATCGCTTGCGCGTTATGTTAAGAGTGCAGCTTCCGGATCAGAAGGCAATGTGACTCTCCCCACAGGTATAGGTCTCAACAACAGTACGGTCGACCAGATGATTGCCCAGTATAATGAGAATGCAAAGAAACTGGACAAATATGCTTCAACTGGTGCAACCAACAACCCTGTTGTCAGGGAACTGCAGGCCGATCAGGCTTCTCAGAAGGCAACCATTGAGAGCATGCTTGACAGTTATATAGGCACAATGGAGGAGAAGGCGCGTGGGGTTGAGAGTTATTCCAACCAGATGCGCAGTCAGTTGCGCCAGGCTCCTTCAAAGCAGGTTTATATTGCGGGCGTTGAGAGGCTCCAGCAGATTAAGGAGTCACTTTATCTCAACCTCCTTAGCAAGCGTGAGGAACTTCTTATCAGTCAGCCTTCAATTGAAGGTAACGCCCGTATTATCGATGAGGCGCGAGTTAATCGTAATCCAGTAGCTCCTAATGAGAAGAAGCAGGCTTTGGTGGGATTTTTTGTGGGCCTCCTCATCCCTATTGCAATTTTCTTCTTATTCAGCATCTTCGATACCCGCGTGCGCTTCCGTGATGATGTTGAGAAGTTCGTCTCTGCACCTTTCCTGGCTGAGATTCCTTCTAACCATCTACCGGGCGAGAAGTCTGACAAGAAAAAGAAGAAGAAGTCTGATTCCAAGAAGAAGGGCAAGCACCATCATAGCAAGGTTGAACCGCCGCAGATTGTGGTGTCCAACAAGAAGCGTGATCCTATTTCTGAGGCGTTCCGTATTCTCAGGTCTAACCTTGAGTACGTGAAGGACGGTGATAAGGCTTGCAACGTGTTCCTTATGACTTCGCTCCTTGAGGGTTCTGGTAAATCGTTTGTTACTACCAACTTGGCTACGTCACTCGGCCTTGTTGGCAAGAAGGTTTGTGTGGTTGATTGTGACCTCCGTAAGTGTACTCTTACCAAGCAGTTCTCAAGTACCAAGAATGAGGGCTTGAGTGAGTACCTTTCTTCTCAGAACGATAACCTGGAGGCCCTTGTTTCTAAGAAGGCTATTGCAGAGTGCGTTGATGCTGTGTTTACCGGTGCTATGCCGCCTAATCCTTCCGAGTTGTTGAGTGATGACCGCTTTGCAACAATGATGGAGTATCTGCGCGCTAATTACGAGTATGTTTTCCTTGATTCCATTCCTGCCGGTATCCTTGCTGATGCGAACATCATCAAGAAGTATGCTGACTCTACCATATTCCTTATCCGTTCTGGCATCATTGACAAGCGTATGCTTCCTGATGTGGAGAAGATCTACAAGAGCGGCGACTTCCCGAAGATGAACATCATCCTCAATGACGTTGAGTACGCCAAGAAGAGTCACTATGGCTATGGTTATGGCTACGGCTATGGTTATGGCCACGGTTATGGCTACGGTTACGGCCACAGCTATGGATATGGCAGCGCTTACGGTTACGGCAGCAAGGGCTATGGCTACGGAGACTATGACGCCGAGCATCCTGAGGAAAGCCAGGATACCAAAAAGAAAAAGAGCTAGCAGATGGCAAATTTCGCACTCATAGGTGCTGCCGGATATATTGCTCCGCGTCACCTCAAGGCAATTAAGGACACAGGCAACGAGTTGCTTGCCGCATACGACAAGTTTGACAGCGTAGGCCGTCTGGACAGTTTCTTCCCGGAGTGTTCCTTCTTTACGGAGAACGAGCTTTTTGACCGTCACTGCTCAAAGTTGCAGGCATCTGACAATCCTCTCCAGTGGATGAGCGTCTGCACACCCAACTACACGCACGATGCATTCATCCGCTATGGCTTAAGGCTGGGATGCGATGTGATCTGTGAGAAGCCGGTGGTGTTGAACCCCTATAACATCGACGCACTCCAGAAGGTAGAGGAAGAGACGGGCCATAAGGCTTACAATATCCTTCAGCTCCGTCTGCACGATTCAATTGCCGCACTCAAGAAGAAGGTGGATGAGGGCCCTGCAGACAAGATTTACGATGTGGATCTGACCTACATCACTTCCCGCGGCCGCTGGTACTACACTTCATGGAAGGGGGATGTGCACAAGAGCGGTGGCATTGCCACCAACATAGGTGTGCACTTCTATGATATGCTCCAGTGGATATTCGGCCCGGTTGAGCAGAACATAGTGCATGTGATGAGCTTTGACCGCGTTGCCGGATTCCTTCTGCTGAAGAAGGCCCGCGTGCGCTACTTCCTCAGCATCAATGCTGATTGCCTTCCGGAGAACGCCGTCCAGGGAGAGAAGAGGACATACAGGACTCTGAGCATAGACGGGGACGAGTTTGAGTTCAGCCAGGGCTTTACCGAACTGCATACCCTGAGCTATCAGAAGATACTTGCAGGAGAAGGCTTCCGCATCAGCGAGGCCCGTCCATGCATAGAGATTGTGAGCCAGATACGCAATGCCACTCCGATTGGTCTCAAGGGCGATTATCATCCGTTGGCAAAACTGCCCATGAGCCCGCATCCTTTCGGATGGGACGAAAAGAGATAAATGACATCAGTCGAGATATATCTTGAACTTCTTCGTGCCGGCCTTTGGAACAGGCCGGCCGTTGTTTCCGGCGCTGCCAAATTAAGCGAGGTACTTGGGATGGCTGTGCACCAGACAACCCAGGCATTGGTAAGCCAGGCGCTGCTGGACAACTTTGGCGAGAAGTTGCCCGAGAAGCGGAAAGATGCTCTGCTGAATACAATCAAGGTATGCGAGAACTCCGCCCATGCGGCGAACACGGTTATTGCATACGTCTTTATGTCTCTTGGCAAGAGGGACATCACCCCGGTGCTCCTGAAAGGGCAGGGGATAGGTTCATGGTACCCGGTCCCTACGTTAAGGCTGGCCGGTGACATTGACCTTTATGTCAGGGAGTACGTGGAGGCGACGGAGGTGCTTGAGAAACTGTTTGGTGCCAATGAAGGAGAGAGCGACAAGCATGTCTCCTTCCATGTGGGAGGTAATCTTGAACTGGAACTTCACCAGTTCACTGAAACCATTTCTAACAAGAAACTCAACGCCTATTACCAGCGCATCTCCAACGAAGGCACTTCCAACAACCTGTCCGTTGTGAATCTTGACGGATCTGAGGTCTATACCCCCGAGGATACCTTCAACGCATTCTACATCTTCCATCACCTCTGGCATCATACTGAAGGCATGGGCATTGGTATGCGCCAGCTTTGTGACTGGACCATGTTCCTGCACACACATAGCGGGAAACTGGATTTGGAACGCCTTGGACGATGGCTAAAGGACATGCACCTGATGGATGTATGGCAGGTGTTCGGCTGCGCTGCCGTGCAGGCGCTTGACCTGCCAAAGGAGGACGTTCCGTTCTACGATTCTTCAAAGGAGAAGCGGGGGCGCCGCCTGCTCGCATTCATGCTCGAGCAGGGCGACAACCGCGAGTTCAAGCATGGCCGTGGAGACCAGAGCGCCCTCAAGCACAAGGGCGGGTCATTCCGGTATATTCACAAGAGGTTTGCGATGATGTT
>CALDKD010000101.1 GCA_937898885.1 uncultured Bacteroidales bacterium
CCAGAGAATCGCTAACTATCCGGAAAAGAACGTTGAGGAACTGCTTAGGGGGAAAATCCAGAAATTGACCAATACGCATATCATATTTGCCGGATCGGAACGAAAGATCCTCTCCGAAATGTTCCAATCAGACAAAAGGCCGTTCTATCAGAGCGCAACTACGATTCAGCTGGAGCCCATCGATCCGGACCGGTATTATTCCTTCGCTCAAGATCAGTTTGCGAAATCCGGAAAGACCCTGAAGAGGGAGGCGTTTGACGTGATTTACAATTTGTTTGAAGGCATAACGTTATATGTTCATCGTGTACTGCACGACTGCTTTTACTATACAGACGTGGGAGAAAGCTGCTCCAAGAAAGAGGCAGAACTGTTCAGCGACAACTACATCAACGAATGCGGTACGAAAATCAAGGAGATTCTGGCCGGGATATCCGAGTCCCAAAAGGAACTTCTCTATGCTGTAAGCGCAGAAAAAACAGCTACGGGCATTACATCCGGAGCATTCGTCAAACGACATAATCTCAAGTCGGCCAGTGCTGTTCAATCAGCATCAAAAGCCCTGGTTGATGCCGGAATTTTAACTAAAAAAGGACATGCATACTCCTTGTCTGATCCCATGACAAGAATATGGCTCGAGAAACGGTAGTGAAGTAAGCATCCGACGGACCCGTGTAACACCCTATAACACCGAAGTGGCAGCAACTTTCGATAGTTTGCTGCCACTTTCGTCAAGTGACGCGTCACTGACGGTCACTCGCCGCCTGTTCCTAAAAGTAACTTTCAACAGCAAAGAGATATTGGTCTATGAAGATCTTCTTGAATGCGGAAATGTTATTCTGCTCATAGAATATCAGCATAGCCTTTTTGTAGTCAATAGAGTCAACGCTCCTGAATGACATCGGGCAGTATCCTCCGGCAAGGAGAAGAGCATTGCCTGTAATTCGCGCCGTACGCTTGTTGCCATCCGAGAACGGCTGTATATATGACAGCAGCAGGATTGCCAGCAAAGCTTTCTCGAAACGGTTCTCCTTGCCATTTATCAGTTCACATGTCGCTTTCAGCGCGTCCTCAATCTGATACTGGTTATCCAGCGGAGAATAATTGGTGCCGGTGATTCCGACACGACGGCGACGGATTCCCTTGTCAACGTTCAGCTCTTTTGTAAGAATTGAATGAATGTCTTCTATCCTATGAATGGTGAGGTCTTTCATGTAGCCCGGATTGTCAAGCACGAACTTCAGAGTATCTTTATGGTTAAGAAGCATTATCGCCTCCTCCTGAGTCTTCCCGGATGCTGTTATTTTCTCTTTGAGAAGGCGTTCTGTTTCCAAAAGCGTGTAGGTGTTGCCTTCTATCTGGGATGATTTCCAGCTAAGGTCAACACCCAAGCGCTCCATCTCCTTTCTGTATTCGTTGTCTGTCAATTCGGATATGTTCTTTCGAAACTTCTGCTGAGCTACGTTCAGCGTATCCATCTCTTCCGTAGTGAAGATGTCCACCTTGGGCAGAAGGTCCGAGATCAAATCAAAATTGTATGTTCTATGGATTTCGCGTTCATCAACTTCCTTCTGAAAATACGTGTCTATATCAAAAGGCATCAGGAGCAGTGCCTTTTCTGTCAGTTTGAACTTCGTGGCACGCCCAGCTCCGATTGAAACAGCATCTCCCGCCTTGACTGCATCAGCCATTCTTCTTTTGACGCTGGCGGGGCTGGCATCGGTCCCGATGCCTTCCATAATCTCCGAACGCGAAGATTCCGGGTGGTACTGAAGATACCGGAGGATGTTCAGATACAGGTTATCCATAATGTCAATAATTTTGTTTCGGCTCAAAGATAGCAATTTTTCGGCTCATATTATTGCGTTATGAGCCATTTTTTAATACAAATTGAACCGTAACAGCATCAAGTAAATTCCGAATATGACCTTAAGTGCGATGCAAACTTAGTTCGTTTACGCCGTCCAAAAGAGCTGAAGACGAAAAGCAAACAGGATCTTTTACATTCCATATCCTGTACGTTTCCGCGTTGAAACAAAGCCGAGAGTTGGGTGTAATTTTGAGCATTGCCAACATTTTTCTATCTTTGTCCCAACTTATTTTAAGATATGACAAAGGAAAAGGAACTTGAATCGCTGCTTGTCCAATACAGGACTTTGGGAATAGAAAGCCAGATAGACTATGAAAAGTTCTATCTGTATTCCATCATTACTCATTCTACTGCGATAGAAGGATCAACAGTTACCGAAATTGAGAATCAACTGATGTTTGATCAAGGTATCAGTGCTGGTGGAAGGACTCTGATAGAGCAGTATATGAACCTGGACCTCAAGGCCGCCTATGACAGGTGTCTGGAATATGCCGGAAATCATAGTGAAATTACCGTCAATCTTTTGAAAGAACTTTCCGCCATCACTATGAAGAATACCGGGCAGGCTTACAAAACAGCTTTGGGGGAATTCTCATCCGCAAATGGGGATATCAGACTCGTGAATGTGACTGCAGGCATAGGTGGCAAGTCGTATATGAGTTTCAACAAAGTTCCTGGTAAGTTGAAAGATTTCTGCGATGAACTGAATAAAGCGAGGAAAATAGTAGGGAGAAAAACTATGATTGACAAATATCTTCTCAGTTTTGACGCCCACTATGACCTCGTGACCATTCACCCGTGGGCGGATGGCAACGGAAGAATGGCCCGCCTGCTGATGAATATGATTCAGTTTGAGTTCGGTCTGATTCCATCTAAAATTCTCAAAGAAGATAAGGAACAGTATATTAATGCACTGATAGAAACGAGAGAAGCCGAGGACAAAGAGATATTCCGCCAGTTTATGCTTGATGAAATGATTCGTAACCTGAGAAAGGATATTCAGGCATATATTGAATCGACGGGAGAAACATTGCCACCAATTCCGAAAAAAGAAAAAAATAGGGAGAAAATTATCAGATTGCTGAGGGAAAACGGCAATATGACCACAGTAACCCTTGCGGAAGCTCTCGGTATCAGTACAAAGGCTGTTGAAAAGCACCTGTCAAAATTGAAATCAGAGGGTGCTATCTCTAGGATAGGTCCCGACAAGGGCGGCCATTGGGAGGTACACTGAAATCAAATTGCCTCTTAGTTTATGGACACCTTATTATCATCCGTCCAGACGGATGGATCAAACAGGATCGATATCATTCGCTAGCCATGTATGTTTTTACCCCAACTGATTGGGGTTGGTTTGGGCACCTGGTTGTGGGGGGTCATATATTATCTGTAGTTTTTGCCATTGCAGAGCCACTCGGATGCAGGTATGATTTCTATGGTTCGGCCACCCTCATTGATGGTCTGACGTTCTCCTTCCATTACAATCAGGGTTAGTTTTGAACACTTGGCATACTTTGAACCCTTGACCAGGCCACCGACTTCGCGTTTGTACAACTTGGATGCAGGGTCACCGATGTGATGTGCGACCTGTATCAATTCAATGGCCTTATTCTTCTCACATATAATAAAGTCAACCTCAAACTGCCTTTCTTTCTTGATGTAGAATATGTTCTGGAAATTCTTATCGGTGCGCCTCAAAAGTTCGAGAAGGACGATGTTCTCCAATCGCCATCCGATATTCTCGGTAGTCAGAAGATCAGTTCTGTTTGTCGCGAACGCAAGGTCAACAGCATAAACTTTCCTGTTCTTGGTGCGCTCGCTGCTTTTGAATGAATACTTATGGATGATTCTGATTAAGAATGCCTCCTCAAGATATGAAACGTATTTCTTAGCTGTATGGACTGACTTTAGGGAAAACTCCCTGGCAATATCATTGAACGATATCTCTTGGCAATATTTATCCAGAACATTGTTCGCGATTTCCTGCAGCGTCTCTATATATCTTATATTATGACGTTTCTTGATGTCTTTTGTAATGATAGCATTGAGGAGCGACATCACATAACCCTTGCCCTCCCCGTTCACAATTACTTCAGGAAGACCTCCGCAAGCCATATACTCGTCCAACGCCTTCAGACGCAGAGCCTGGCTTTTTGTACTCTGAGAGCTCACATTGACGTTTTCGGCCTGACAATACTCAACAAAGGAAAAAGGATATAGCGATATTTCATTGTATCGTCCGGTCAGATATGTCGTAAGCTCGCTGCTGAGCAGATTGGCATTTGATCCTGTCAAAACCACCTTTAATCCACTCCTGAGCATTCTGTTCACAAATAGATGCCATCCCTTAACATCCTGAGCCTCGTCCAGAAACAGGATGTTGAAATCTCCATTCAGACGATAAAGCACTTTGAGAATAGAGTCAAAATCATTTGCCGTGATCTCTTCCAGACGCTCATCATCAAAGTTGACATATCCGAAAGGCAATCCAGAATTGAGAATAGACTTCTGGCAGATTGTGGATTTACCGCTTCGACGGACACCTATAACTACTTGTGCCAGATTGCTTTTGAGATTTAGGAAAGACTCCTCTATTCTAGAGACTTTTGCGTATGAGGTCACCCTCTGAAGCTCCTCTTTTTGATCTGAAAGAATTGTTAAGAAATCCGCCATAACATTTAGTTTGTGCACAAAATTAGTAAAATTCCACGAAACAAAGTGCACAAAATTGAAAATATCTATACATATGAGTGCATAAAACTTAAAATTCAGTGTCTGCTATGGCTCTTTTTGTCACTCGCGTTTTGCGCAGATCATTTCCCTCATATCGATGCCGTAGCCTGCCCAATAGCCTATAGCTCCGCTTACGTTGCCCTTGAACTTGCCTTTAGAGAGCATCGTGGAGTTGAAATAATGTAATGTGACAGAAAGGAGAACCGCCGCAATTATAAGAACCGGGCGTTTTATCTTGTCGTTATTTGTGAACCAGGGTGCCGACTTCCTCGCCGGCGAGCAGACGTCCGAGGTTGCCCTCCTTGTTCATATCGAATACCACGATGGGCATATCTCCCTGTTCGCATAGAGCGAAGGCCGTTGCATCCATAACCTTCAGGTGGTCGCCGAGGGCCTTGTCGA
>CALDKD010000102.1 GCA_937898885.1 uncultured Bacteroidales bacterium
CTTATTTTTGCAAAGACTATAAAAACTAGACATATGAGAGCATTTCAGGATCTTAGGATAGCTGTTGCAGGTACCGGATATGTGGGCCTGTCCATTGCCACGCTGCTGGCTCAGCATCATCAAGTAACCGCGGTTGATGTCATTCCGGAGAAGGTGGAGAAAATCAACAATCGTATCTCGCCCATTCAGGATGAGTACATAGAGAAGTACTTTGCAGAGAAACAACTGAATCTGACGGCGACGCTTGACGGCGCATCTGCCTACAAGGATGCGGATTTTGTAGTCATCGCCGCACCCACCAATTACGATCCTGTAAAGAATTTCTTTGATACTCATCACATAGAGGATGTGATAGACCTGGTGCTCAGCGTGAATCCCGATGCCGTGATGGTGATAAAGAGCACCATCCCGGTAGGATACACACGCTCACTGTATGTGAGATACGCTCTCAAATTCCTGCTGAATCCGGAGCTGAAGGGCAAGAGGCTGAACCTTCTTTTCTCGCCGGAGTTCCTGCGCGAGAGCAAGGCACTCTATGATAACCTCTACCCAAGCCGCATCATTGTGGGATATCCAAAACATATTGACTCGCCTGAGTTCGATGAGGAGAACGCTGCGATAGATGCTATTGGCAATCCCGATGCTGAATCGTTTGCGAGGACATTTGCCGCGCTGCTTAAGGAGGGGGCCATCAAAGAGGATATTGATACCCTGTTTATGGGAATGAAGGAGGCAGAGGCGGTAAAGCTGTTCGCGAACACTTATCTGGCGCTGCGCGTGAGCTATTTCAACGAGCTTGATACCTATGCAGAGGTCAAGGGTCTGGACTCAGCCGCAATAATCCAGGGCATAGGACTTGACCCGCGTATCGGCACGCACTACAACAATCCTTCGTTCGGTTACGGCGGATACTGTCTGCCTAAGGATACCAAGCAGTTGCTGGCAAACTATGCCGATGTCCCGCAGAATATGATGTCGGCCATCGTTGAGAGCAACCGCACCCGCAAGGATTTCATTGCTGACCAGGTGCTGGCCAAGGCCGGCGCATACGGTGCGAACTCAGCCTGGGCTTCGGACAAGGAGAAAGAGGTTGTTGTCGGCGTTTACCGCCTGACAATGAAGTCGAACTCCGATAATTTCCGTCAGAGCTCCATTCAGGGCGTGATGAAGCGCATAAAGGCAAAAGGCGCGCAGGTAATCATCTATGAGCCGACCCTGGCCGACGGCGAGTCGTTCTTCGGCAGCAAGGTTGTGAATGATCTGGACCAATTCAAGGCGCTGAGCGATGCCATTATCGCCAACCGCTATGACGCATGTCTGGATGATGTGGAGCAGAAAGTATATACCCGCGATATCTTCCGGCGCGACTGATCAGTCTATCAGGACGTGTGCCTCGGCGTAGGTCAGGTCGGCCTCATCGTCAATCTCGTACCACTGAAGGCCCTCTATCTTGAGGACGTTCATCGGGGTGATGCGCTGGCTTACGCCAAGGAGCATATACTCATAGCCTAGTTTTGGCTTCTCGTCAACGATTTTGGCGTACTCCTCTACGCAGGTCTTGTAAAAACCGTTGCTGAGCTTGTGGATGCCTACAAGCTCACCGGACGGATTTATCTGTGTCTTGTCGGTGGAACAGTCGGTCAGCTCGCAGCGGCTGTTCATCTCAACGTAGTACTGGTCCTGGAACTTGGTTACTGGAGCTATCAGCATTGCGGACTCATACCGGCAGTCAATGAGGTCCTGGATGGCGCGGCGCTCATAGACAAGGTCGCTCTCAAGAAGCAGGAAATCGTGGTTGCCGATAGCCTCACGGCAATTATATAAGGTGTACATACTGTTGGTCTCGGCGAAGCGCGGGCTGAAGATGCACTCAGCCTTCACCTTTCCGGCGTGCTTGCTGTTTATCTCTGCTGCCAGAGCCTCGTACTTCTCCTTGTGATAACCTGTTCCTATGATGATGCGCTCTATGCCGCATTCTATCAATGTATCCACACTGCGGACAACCATTCCCTTGCCCTTGAACTCAACAAATCCTTTTGGTATAATCTCTGTGTACTTGCCGAAACGGGTTCCCATACCCGCTGCCATAATTACCGCTGTCTTCATCTCAAAATACTATCCACATAAAAAAAGATAACCAAAGATACGAATATCTTTGATTACCCTATATACGCTTGCTTAATAATTACAGTTCAAAATTCAGTCCGAGCCCTATTACGTGCTCTGCAGGGGCGGTCTTGAAAGCATAGTACATATAATACCCCTCAATCTGCATATAATCCAGCACATCGTATGTGCAGGACACGTAATGGCGTGTCTTCTTCCATTCGGTGCCCCAGGTGAACACCTCGGGTGCAAGGGAGATGCCGAACTTGCTGTCTGGGATGCTGTAGGCCACTTTCAGACGGCTTCGAAGCTCGTTGGTGGCGGTGCCGGTGAAGCCGTGGCGGTAGCGCTCGCGGATGGATACCTTGAAGTTGCCGGACTTGAGCGTGCCGGTAAGCTCGGCCTCCATATAGTGCTTCCAGTAGCCGGGCTCACGAACGGGTACGTAGCTCACTCCAGCCTTGAGCCAGGGCAGTACCTTGTAGCTCAGGGTGGTGCGGTTATACCAGCACTCCATACGGTTGAACTGGTAGTTGTCGTGCTCAAAGTATGTGGTCAGGCCCAGACCTGTATCACCGAATTCGTGACCAAGCTCAAGGAAAAGCCATCCGCCGAAGGTCTCATCGTCCTGAGCACAGGCTGTACCGCAGCATAACGCTGCGACTATTATACTTAATATCCATTTGTTCTTCATAATCATCTTGCTTTTGGGTAATTTGATTCTGCGATAAAGTATTTACGCTGGCGAATAAAGAATACTATACCTATCAGTATCCATATGAGCAACATAATATATGACTGCTTGCAGAAATGTACTCCGGACAAGCCTTCGATGGGTACAAGTTGCAGTATTATGAATATGAGCGAGAACATTCCGCCAAGCGTGGCCATCATCTTAAGCGGGAACATCGCGTCATTTTGCTTGTTGAGTATTACAAGCGTGGATGCGCAAGTGAAGAAGAATCCGATGGATGCTCCGATGGCGCTCATATCAACGAACCAGCCCAATGCCTCACGTCCAAGGATAGGACCGCTCAATGAGATGATGATACAGAATATCATAGCATTGCTGGGAGTTCCATATTTCGGGTGAATCTTTCCGAATATCTCAGGAAGATAACCGTCACGGCTCATTGAGTACATCAGACGGCTTGACGCCAGATAGAATCCCATAATACCCGACAGTACAGCACATGATACTGCGGTGCCAATCAGGATTTTACCAAATGTTCCGAGAATCTCCTCGGCAGCTATAAGAAGTACCCAGTCTCCGGCAATGACGCGCTCTGGCCAATACTTTGATGCTGCGGCGGCAACAGTATTGTTTGATATATATACGAAGGCACCGAATATGATGGCAATGATCATAATTGACATTACCTTCTTATTTGAGAAATTAAATTCCTCTGCAGCCTGCGGTATGGTATCAAAGCCGACAAAAGCCCAAGGCGCTATGGCGAATGTTGCCAGAATGGCTGACAGTATGCCTTGGGTACCAATGTGCGCAAGTTGACTTATGTCGGCACCGGTAGAGCCCGAGGCCAGTGCGGCGGCCCTGTCAAATCCCCATACCGGCTCCATGTTTGCCAGACAAGTCTTACTGCTGATCAAGCCGGCGGCGGCAAGACAGAATACCGAGCTGACCAACAGGACTGCAAGAACAGTCTGAATGAAACCAGCTTTCCTGACACCTATTATATTAAGCCATCCAAACAATATTAGAATACCCATGGCAAGTATCATCTCGCCGCACCAGACATCGAAACCGGCTATCTGATAATGGAATCCCCATTTCAATATATCTGCGGCGCCATCAAGCCCGTCCACAATAAGGCCTATGGCAGTTGAGTTCATTGGCACATTTGTCAGATAGGCGGCAACAAGGAACCATCCGCAGATGTATGCAGGTACACGTCCAAAACAGTTCTTTGTGAACGTGAACTCACCGCCGGCCTTGGGAAATTTTGGTACCATATATGCGTAGCTGAAGGCGATGATCACCATTACCAACGCGCCGAGAATCATGGCAATTGCTGTTCCATATACACCTGAGTTAGGTAAGAACTTCTTGCCTGGATTAATGAAGGCACCCCATCCGATAATACAGCCGAATGCCAGTGCCCATACATGCATGGGGGAAAGCTGTTTTTGCAAACCTGTTTTCTGTTCCATTCTACTTACTTTGTCTTGAATATTTTCTCCTGTAACTCTATTATCTTTAATATTTCCTCACGGCTGATGTACTTCCGTGTGCTGATATGGTTGATGCTGTCGCGCAGGGCCTGTATCTCGTAGCGCAGGCCGGCAGCCTCGTATGGGAAGAAGTATTTCTTGTTGTCGGCGGGGTTCTCGAAACGCACCTCAAAGTAATCGGGTTTCCACCAGGGAGCCGGCACGTAGATGTATCCCTGGGTGCCGGATACTACCAGACTGCCCTCGCTCTTTACGCCTATGCCAACCTTGAGCGATGCTATGGCATCCTTATACTCTATTGTCGTATTTGTGAAGAGCATCTTGTCGTCGGTTTTCCTGGTGAATGAGTGGATGCTGCGGTAGCCGAATCCAAGCAACTTGAAAAAGACGAGCAACGGGTAGGAGAGGTTCTCCACCATACGCTCATTGGCGAAGTCTGGCGTTGAGTCTTCGGGCAGCAGATTGGTTACGGTGGCGGTTACATCTACCACCTGTCCGATGATTCCGGTCTTAGTCATCATTATCATCTGCTCGAACGATGGACAGTAGGCTGTCTTGAGCGCGGTAAGCAGCACCAGATTTTTCTTTGCCGCGGCTTTGAGCAGGTCGGCAGCTTCTTTCACGTGCATGGTGAAGGGCATCTCGCACAGTACGTGACGGCCGTTTTCCAGCGCCATACCGGTATATTGGCAATGCGTATCTACTGGTGATGCCACATAGACGGCATCGACGTGTGCTAGTAACTCTTGCGGGGATGAGCAGCAGTTTGCGATGCCGTGCTTCTGGCAGAAAGCCGCAGTCTTGCTGTTCTCGGGATTGTATGCGGCGGTTACCGTGACGTCTTTTACGTGGATGACCTCGTGCATGAACCGCTCCGCGATGTTGCCTGTACCGATGATTCCGATTCTGACCTCTCCGGACTGGCCGCGGAATGTGGAATCGGCTGATATGGGCTGCCCCAGTGCTTTCTCAATCTTAAGCTGACTTTGGTGCGAGATGTTGAACTTGCCCGACATCCAGCGGCTTATCTCCGCCTCTTTTTTCCCGACAAGCATTGCGAGATCACGTTGCGTAATCCCTCTTTGCTCAAGAATGTCTCTTATGTTGGAGAGTATTTCCTGATTCCGGATTTGCTTGTCTGCTTTCATTACGACTGCAAATGTACAATTATAATGTCATGTGATGATTGTTGTTGCGCCTACTTAACACAAAATTTATGAAATTGTACTAAAATGCTAAGAAATAGCTGCTGCTGCGCGGATGTACTTGCAAATGTGTTAATAGCAGCTTGTGCCGGTATTGTAAGATGGAATTGACAAATTGGCCTGAAAGTGCTGAAAAACGTGTGCTTGTGAATAATGTTGTGCTGAATTTGACTACAACGTGTAATGAAAATAGGTACCTTTGCGCGCAATTTGTAAGCGACGGTTTAATTAATAAATAAATATATATGAAATACTATCTTTTGTTTGGACCTCCGGGCGCTGGAAAAGGAACGCAGGCAGGTGCCATTGCCGCAAAGTACAACCTGAAGCATATCAGCACCGGTGAGTTGCTGCGTAGCGAGATTGCGGCCGGTACCGAGCTTGGCATGATGGCCAAAAGTCTGATGGATGCCGGAAATTTTGTACCTGACTATGTGGTTGAGGGTATGATTGAGCACCTGTTCAATAGCACGAAGGGTGTGGCTGGCTTCCTGCTGGATGGTTTCCCAAGGACGGTTCGTCAGGCTGAGGACCTGGACCGCATTCTGTCTGAGCGCGGTGAGAAGGTGAATGCTGTGATTTCCATTATGATATCGGACGAGACAATCCGCGAGCGTCTGAAGCACAGGGCTTCCATTGAGGGACGTGCTGATGATGCCAACGAAGATACAATCAATAACCGTATAGAGACTTATCATAAGAAGACTGAGCCGTTGATTGAGTATTACAAGGCTGCAGGCAAGTATCTTGAGGCTCCGGGCGAGGACGGCGTTGAGGCTGTGCGCGAGCATCTGTTTGACTTGTTCAATGGCCTGGATTCCACATATACCACTCAGCAGGTGGTTATTGACGATGCACTCTACCGTAAGCTTGAGGAAGAGGCGCGCGACACTCCAAGGCTGCGTATGAACTATGACCTTCGCAATGGCGACAACGACGGCTCGCAGCGTATGCTGAACGTGTGGCTGCCGGGAAGCAAGCTTGTGGTGCACCGCCATCAGCAGACAAATGAGACTATCCTTGTGCTGAAGGGCAGGATGGATGTGATTCTCTACAACGACAATGGCGAGGAGATTGAGCGCTACCATATGGGAGGCGACAGCGGAATTCACGGCATAAACGTGACGAAGGGAAGCTGGCATACTGTGGAGGCCCTTGATATGACCATCACATTTACCGCAAAGAGCGGCGCCTGGGCTACAAATGCTCCGGAGGATATTCTGGATGTGAGACGCTGAGCCCCTTATAAGGCGATTCTATATTAACCGATGTCTGCATTGCTTGCGGCATCGGTTTTTTTGTATATTTGCCGTGAAATCTTTATTACAAACACTTAATTTATTTTACTATGAAACGATGTACTGTGTTGAATGGCGGCCTTTGGGCTGCGGTGTTCCTTGGTTTTCTCACTGCTTCTTGCGGAAAATCGGTTTTAGATGAGGACCGGCTATCTCCTGGCGGAGCAGCCGGTGCGTTGGTGCGTATCCAGACACGGAGTGCCGTAGGCGATGGCCTGGAGTATCCGTTGCGGGTGATGGCTTTCAGTGATGACGGCGCGTTGCAGGACGACCTGACAGTTGAGGGGCCGGAAGACGATGCCACGCTTTATCTGGCTCAGGGCGTGGGCAGCCATATTGTGGCCTTGTCCGCTCCCAAGGATGAGTACCAGGTAGAGGAGACTCCCTCGCTGGAGTCGGTTGTCACAATGATTGATGATGAGGGTCCGGATGATTGTGTGGCTGTCAGTCCGCTTCAGATGGGCTTTGCTGATGTTCTGCCTCGGACGGAGAGCATTTCTGCGAAAATCCAGATGTATTATAAGGTGGCGTGGCTCGAGGTGAGTCTGTCGGGCCTGCCGGAGGAATGCCAGTCGGTATGGGTGTCGGTGTGGCCTGCTTCAGGTTCCGTGTCGCTGCGTGGCGATGCGGGCCAGGAGTGTACGGCACGCTTTGAGTGCCGCAGGAACGGTGATGTGTGGCGCTCCGGAACGGTTTACGTTTTCCCGGGTAGCGGACAGCAGACGAATCTGTCCATAGCGTGGTCTGACGGCAATGATGAGCACGTGAGCTCAGTTACATATCTTGCGCCGCTGAAGGCTGGCGTACCCTATTCCCTGAATGGCTTATATACCGATGGCTCGGTGCAGGTTTCCGGCGATTTCTCCTGGCCGGAATGGTCAAAGTGCGTGAGTATTGACTTCAGTTTCGGACCGGACCTTAATACGGTAATTGACGGTGTGAGTGATGATGCCGATGCGGCTGGCGATGCGGAAGGCAGTGTGTCCTCGATTCCAGCTCTCCTCTCCGTGTGGAATGGTCATCTTGTCGTGAAGGTTGACGCTGTATCTGACACGGAGGCCGCGCTTACGCTTCTCAGCCTGTCTGACTGGGATGATGTGACCTCGGCTACAAATGCGGAGACTCCGGAGATGGCCGGTGAGATTACCGCGTTCTATACTGAGTATGGACTTGACTCCTGGCGGATTCCTACTGAGACTGAGGCCCGCGAGCTGATGAGACTCTGCAAGGAGAGTGGTCTGGAGGGCGCCATGCTTGCGGCGAAGGGTGATGCCATTGCCGTTACCGATGACAAGGGCAATAACATACAGTATCTGTGCGGGGAGGCTCTGAAGAAGTTCAACTTCAAGGGCGTAAGCGTATCGCCGGTTGGTGCCAAGGTTCTCTATCACCTTCGTCTGGTGCGCACTGTTACCGTAACCATCAGCCAATAGCCAATACCCAATAGCCAACAGCCAGCTGTAACCTCCGGCAAGCATGCCTGAGGTTACAGCTCGTTGCAGACTCTGTCCAGTGTGGCGGAGTCGCGCAGCATCTGCAGGAAGACCTCTCCGGCACGTTTGTGATAACCGTCTTTTAGAGAGTGTACGCAGCCTGTCATCTCCCTGTGTATGCCTTCCAACGGTATTGCCACCAGTGACGGACGGTATCCTACGGCCAGTGTTGATACTATTGATACCAGGTTTGTCTGCTGGACAAGGTCCATTATCATATTAGGGTCATTCAGCTCCACCTTAACATTGAGGTCGCTTGTGTCTATGTCTATGAAACGCTCGAACGCGCGGCGGGCCTGCATTCCGCTACCGGGCAGTACTATTCCGAGCTTCTTCAAATCGTCCATTGTGAGAGACTGTCTGTTTGCAAGAGGATGCTCTTTCCGCATTATTACTCCCAGCTTTGAGTTGAACAGCGTCTCTGAGACAATGGCGTCGTACTGCTGCAGCGGCTTGAAGGCCAGGATAAAGTCTAGTTTCTTGTTGTGCAGCATCTCGAACAGCTCCGAGGCCGTCTCGTAGAATATCATAAGTTTTACTCCGGGGTATTTCTTCAGGAAGTCACGGACTGTTCCGGTGAGCAGTGCGCTGAACGAGGTTGTGGCGCCTATGTAGAGCGTGCCGGTGAGTATGCCTTTCAGGTCATTCATCTTTTTTCTGCAATTTTCGGCATCCTCAAGTGTTTTCTCTGCGAAAGGCAGAAGCTCCTGACCGGCGTCTGTAAGGAGAACATTATGCGATGTCCGTACGAAGAGTGGCGTTCCAATCTCTTCCTCAAGCCGTTTTATCTGCAAAGACAGGGTTCCCTGAGTCATAAAAAGTGAGTGTGCGGCCTCTGAGAAGTTTAATTTTTGTGAAACCGCTACGAAATACTGAAGCTGCCTTAAATCCATAAATTGCTGATTTACTGTTGTTGTTAATGTCTCATTGCTCTCGCTGCGGCAAATCTATTGAAAAAATCAATAGCAGTTATAAAAACAATTCAGAATTAACAATGTCACACCTATGATTTCACATCTACATTTGCATCGTCAAAGCCGGTCAGGCAGCAGGTGCTGACCTTGGATCCGGGTCACTGATACCTGACCGGCGTGCGACACCAAACTATATCAAATTTTTAATTATTTACAATTATGGCAACAAAATTCTTTAAATGCACAACTTGCGGAAACGTTGTTGTTAAGTTTGTGGACAGCGGAGTGGTTCCATTCTGCTGCGGCAAGGAGATGGTTGAGCTGGTTCCGGGTTCCACGGATGGGAAGCAGGAGTATCATCTTCCGGTTATTGAGCGTGTGGATGAGCGCACCATCCGTGTGAGGATCGGTGCTATGCCGCATCCAATGACGCAAGAGCATCATATGGAGTTTATTTATCTGGAGACCAGACACGGCGGACAGATAAAGTATCTGAAACCCGAGGAACCTGCCGAGGCTTGCTTCTGCGACTGCAAGGACGAGCCGGTGGCTGCCTATTGCTACTGCAACCTGCACGGATTGTGGAAGACGGAGGTGAGGTGAACGGATAGTTGAATGACAGATAATATGTTAACAATCAAAACTATGAGACGTCTTTTAATTATTGCCGCCATGTCATTGCTCGCATTTTCCTGCACTGCGCAGAAGGTAGATAACTCTACGGTAAAGAGCCTGGACATCAATAAGTTCCAGGGAGATTGGTATGAGATAGCACGCTTTGACCACGGTTTTGAGCGTGGCGTGTATTTTCCGAAGACTGAGTATAAGCTGATGCCCGACGGCAAGATCCGGGTGACGAACAGCGGTATAAAGTCTGGTAAGATGAAGATCTCGGTGGGAAAGGCAAAGACTACTGAGACACCGGGACTGCTCAGGGTTTCCTTTTTTGGTCCGTTTTACTCTGACTATAGGGTAATGATGATTGCCGATGATTATCAGTACGCTCTGATTGGTGGCGGCTCGCCCAAGTACTTGTGGATTCTATCGCGTACTCCTATAGTGCCGGACAACATCAAGTTCCGTATGGTCACGGAGGCCGGGAAGAGAGGCTACGATGTGAGAGACCTTATCTGGATGGATCAGGTGGAGGAGATCAGCGCTATAACAGATGCCATTGAGAATCTGTGCACCTGGGGAAATCTGGGATGTCTTGCAGAGTGCAGGTAAGTAATGACGTGGTATAACTTAACAAAATGACAACTATGATTACAAGCAAAATGCAGAATGCGATAAACGACCAGATCAATGCTGAGTTATGGTCTGCATATCTTTATCTGTCAATGGCGATGGATGCCGAGGCCAAGGCGCTGAGGGGCATATCGAATTGGTTCTTTGTACAGTGGCTTGAGGAGCAGGATCATGCCAGAATCTTTCAGAATTATATGAACGACAGCGGCGCGCGCGTGTGGCTTCGTCCTATAGAGGAGGTCCGCCAGGAGTGGAAAAGTCCGCTTGATATGTTTGACGATACCCTCGCGCACGAGAAGAAGGTGACTGAGATGATTCATAACCTTGTCCATATGGCTATGACCGAGGGCGATTTTGCCACACTCAGCCGCTTGCAGTGGTTCGTTGACGAGCAGGTGGAGGAAGAGAAGAGCGCCGCAGATCAGGTGGCACAGCTGGAGCGGATAGGCAAGGATGTGACATCTCTTCTTGACCTGGACGAGAAACTTGGAAAGAGAGAGTACCAGCGGGCCGAACCCCTTGAGTGAGCCTGAAAGACAGCTGTTCTCAAAGCCCTTCTGAATAAGGAGGGCTTTTTTTATGTGGCGGCAGACTGTTTTTTCAATAAACATCGTAAAGTGTTAATTATTCTTTATAAGTTTGCGATATTATGAAAAAGGTAGTTGAGAAAAGGTACCTGTTGCCATTCTGTCTGGTGACATCGCTCTTTCTCCTTTGGGGAATCGCGAACAATATGACTGACACCCTGCTGTCGGCATTCAAGAGAATTATGTCGATGACCGATACTCAGACATCGCTCATCCAGTTTGCATTCTACGGCAGTTATTTCTGTTTCGCGCTTCCAGCAGCCATCTATATAAAGAAGAAGTCGTACAAGGCTGGCGTGATTCTTGGACTCTGCCTCTATTCGGCGGGCGCCATTCTCTTCTTCCCGGCTGCAAAGGCCGCATCGTATGCGTTCTACCTGATTGCCATCTACATTCTGGCCGGTGGATGCTCGGTGCTTGAGACTACCGCGAATCCGTATATTATGTCGATGGGCGATCCTGAGACTGCCACACGCCGTCTGAACGTGGCGCAGGCTTTCAACCCGATAGGCTCCATCACAGGCATCCTGCTGAGTCAGTTCTTCATTCTGAGTGAGCTCTCGTCGGCATCGGCTGATGAGCGGGCGATGATGTCGCCTGAGCAGCTAGAGGGGATGCAGGCTCACGAGCTCGGCGCTGTGACAGGCACCTATATGACTCTGGGCTTTGTGCTGATTGCCATTATGGTGGTTATGCTTTTCGCCAAGATGCCGGCAGGCGCGGATACGGGCAGTAATGTTGGTCTGGGCAAGACATTCAAGCGGCTCTTCCAGAACAAGCAGTACGGTTGGGGCGTTGTGGCTCAGTTCTTCTACAACGGAGCCCAGATAGGTACCTGGTCGTTCACAATACGCATTGTGATGCAGGAGCTTGGCCTGCTTGAGGCTGATGCGGCCTCGATATATCTGTATGCCATTATTGGTTTCTGCGTATCCAGATTCATATACACTTGGCTGATGAAGTACTTCCGTCCGTCGGTATTGCTTACCTTCGGAGGTGTTATGTCAACAATCTGCGTGCTCATTGTGGCATTCGGCTCGGGTACCGGCTGGTTTATGGTGGTGTTCCTGATGCTCACCAGCTTCTTTATGAGCCTGATGTTCCCCACTATCTATGGCCTGGCTCTTGGCGTCATCAATGAGGGCCCGAACCCGGAGGATTCAAAGATTGGCGCAAGCGGACTGATTATGTCAATCTTCGGCGGCGCTGTGATTACTCCTATTCAGGGTATGGTGTCCGATGCGTACGGTGTATATACGTCTTATCTGGTTCCTGCATTCTGCTTCGTGGTGATCCTTGGCTACGCAATCTATGTGGTCCGTTGCGAGAACAAGGCTGGGAAAAGCGTTGCATAAGGTTGTAATTCCGGGCGGCCTGTTACGGCTGCCCGTGACAAAAAATCAGGGAGGCTTTCGGAGCCTCCCTGATTTTTTTATAGCGTGCTGTAAGTTACTCTGCTGAGTCTGACTTCTCCGCGGCATCGTGCTCCTTTATCTGACGGAGCAGGTCTGCCGCATCTTCCTTCAGCTTCTCAATCTTCTCCTGAATGCTGTCTATAAGGCTGTTGCCGGACTTGCTTGAGGTGTTCAGGAATCCAAGATTGTTCTCGTAGGTCTGAATCTCTGACTTCAGGGCCTCATACTGACGCTGAAGCTTCTCGCGTGGTGATGCCGCGTTGTCGTTGCCACGCTGTCCGCGCTGACCGGCTCCGCCGAAGCGGCCACCCTCGCGCAGGTTCACAGTTGATGAGAGAATATCGTAGATGCGCTTGAATTCCTTGGAGATGCTGTCTTTCAGCTTGAACGGCACATGGCCGATGCTGTTCCACTGCGAGATGAGCTGCTGGATATCGCGTGTGTCATCCTCGGTGAGGGTTGACGGGTCATACTGACGTAGTTTCTCCAGAATCTCCTTCTTTGCCTTGAGGTTTGCATTCTCCTCGGTGCGCTGGCTGTTCAGAGTGCTGTTGCGCTTCTCAAAGAAGGCGTCGCAGGCGTCGTTGAAACGCTTCCAGATGTTGTTGGAGTATTTCTTGGCCACCGGACCTATCTCCTTCCACTCCTGACGGAGGGCCGCTATTTTCTCGGCTGTGGCCTTCCACTCGGTGGTCTCCTTAAGTGCCTCGACCTGCTCGCAGAGCTTGAGCTTTTTCTCAAGATTGTCGCCCATACCCTCCTTAGCCTGCTTGAAGAACTCTGCCTTGCTGTTGAAGAAGTTGTCGCAGGCGGTGCGGAAACGCTCGAATATCTTGGTGTTTGCCTTCTGCGGCGCGCGGCCTATGCCTTTCCACTTGTTCTGCAGGGCTATAATCTCCTGGGTCTTGTCGTTCCAGTCCTGATATTTGGTGAGTGTGGAGGTGTCGATGCCCTCTACTATCTCGCAGATGACAGTCTTCTGGTCAAGGTTGTCCTGCTCCTGTTTCTTTATCTCGTCAAAGTGCTGCTGATGACGGCGGTTGACCACAGTTGACGCAGCCTTGAAGCGGTTCCATACCTCCTCGCGTGACTCTTTTGCCACCGGGCCTATCTCGCGATACTCCTGATGCAGTTTCTGCAACTGGTGGAATGCTGATATCGGGTCGCTGTCCTCGGCCAGCTTCTCTGCCTGCTCGCAAAGCTTGATCTTTGCCTCGAGGTTCTTCTTGAA
Source organism: uncultured Bacteroidales bacterium (assembly GCA_937898885.1). Classification (GTDB taxonomy): domain Bacteria; phylum Bacteroidota; class Bacteroidia; order Bacteroidales; family Bacteroidaceae; genus Colenecus. The sequence goes on from CALDKD010000102.1 coordinate 13,691, forward strand.
ATCGTACTCGCGGAACTCGGCATTCAGCTTCTGGATGTCGTAGTACTGCTCGGCATACTGCTGGAAAGACTTCCACAATTCGGCAGCCTTGTCAGCCGGCACCTCTTTAATATCTTTCCACTCCTGAAGGAGGGTACGGAAATCATTGTATGAAGTGGGCTCGGTATTGGATTTCTCGATAAGTGCCTTGAAACGCTCCAGAATGTCAAGCTTGCGCTTGTAGTTCTCCTTGCGGAAAGCCTCAAGGGCCTCCTGTGCGGCGGCGCGCTTCTCGCGTATGATGTTCATAAGCTTCTTATACTGCTCCTCAAGTTCATCAGGCTCTGGCTTGAACTCCTCTGCCGCACCTCCGTTCTGGACAAACTCCTGAAGCTGCTGCTCCTGCTTGCCCTTGAGCAGACGGTAGAAGGTCTGCTTGAGAAGGTCCAGCTCCTGTCTTGGAGAGTTGGTGGGGTCACCAAGTATCTCCTGCAGGCGTGTGATAACCTCCTCCATTGAGGCGGGTACCTTTATCTGCGGTGCCTCCTGCTCTGGTTCTGATATACTCTCTGCCTGATCCATTTCCTCGGTGGCAGTAATCTCAACCGTGTCTTCTGCTGCCTGTGGGGCTGCTGCGGTCATCTCGTTCTGAAGCTCATCCTGCTCAGGATTCACTGTTTTCTGGTCGTCCATCTTCTTGTAAAGTTTATAGATAACTGCAAATAAACGCAATAAAATTCAAATATCTGCTAAATAGATGGGAAATTTCACTGTTACGGCTTGAAATTAGGAGTGTTGGCCTAAAAAAA
>CALDKD010000103.1 GCA_937898885.1 uncultured Bacteroidales bacterium
ATTTCGTTTCAAATAATGAAACGAAACGAGCGTAACTATAGGCACTCCGGTAAATGAGTAACAGCCGTCCAATATAGACCTTGGCTTCCCGAAGACTTAGAATAATATCTATAGTTTTCTCCCGATTCAGAACCAGAACCTTCAATATAACCAAGCAACGGGAAATTTACTACTTATACCTTTATCTCCCGTAAGATTATGCCCTGTCTCTGATAAATCTTTTTCTGCATCTATGGTATAATCATTAGAATAAAAACCATCGAAGTAGCTTGGTACCGATACCTTATAGCCTACAGGTGATGGTCATATTCTGACAGGCCTGAGGCAGATGGATCAGAAGTGTCTCCGAACTTTATGCTTTCAATAATCCATTCGTCTGAGGTGCCACTTGAATTCTCATTCACAAATTCTGTTTCTTGCTCCCAAGTATCTTCATTTGTGTCAAATACGTATTCCGCTTCATTTTTACCAGTGGAAAGCTTGAATGTATAGCTGCCGCTTGGCTATGCCTCATTGCCTAGGGTGTAGGTGTTGATTTTGCCGGCTTGCCACTCACCTGAGGTCAGGGTTTTCGCGAAGACGGCGTCAACGCCATCAACAGTGGCGTTGACGGTTATAGTGACGCTGCCGTCAGATGACAGGCTTTGTGGAATAAGCAGGAACGGCTCGCCTATTACGTCATTATCATCAACCTCTAAATTGCCGCTTGAAGGCGCCAGGGTCACGGTCTGCGCAGCTGACGTGGAGGTATCCCAAGTGAATGACACCTTGTTCCCGGCATCAAGAGATTGTGTAGCGGTGCCGCTGCTGTAAACGCCTTCTATACTTATGCTTTTGAACGTAATTGAAGTGGTGACATTGCTAAACACACCTTTCTTGAATACTACAGCCGTAAGCGGATGGTAGAATGTCAGCTCGGCAATGCCGTCGTTGCCCTTCCCTTTGTAATAGCCCATAAGGATGTCGTTCTGAGACAGCGCACTTGCAGGAACCGTATAACTCAGACTGGCACACGAGCTGTTCGTGTTTGTCCAGTTGGCGCCGCTTGACGGAAGATTTGCGACAGCATAGAAAGTAACGTCTCCAGACTCTGGCCACTGTGGGGAATTGCCAGAGGAAGGCTGCCACTTTGAATCTTTATATTCAATCTCGGCTGACGTACCTGCGGTAGCAGGATAAAACGGGTCAGAGCCTTTCCACGAAATAAGCTTGAAACTTTTTATTGAACTGCTTGAATTATCATCAATCAGCGTTCCCTTGGTCTGCGCCTGCTCTGCAACGCCAGACACCCGCACATCAAAACTTACCCTGTTGTCATCGCTTTTGACCAACTTATAGTCTTTGTCGCAACCCACGCAAAAGATCAGTGACAAAGCAATCAGAACCACGTTGTTTATACCTTTCATAATATTATTCTGATTATTATATTGCTAATAGACACAAATAAAAGCTATTACATATCAACCTCATAGCAGTTTAGCCGTAACACTGAAAATTGCGCAATACCCGCACTGGCAAATAGTAGCTTGGTGGGTCAAGGTATCTGTCCCTCTGACCCGCTGAACCGCGATGTATTATTCCATAGGAGTTTTGGTCACGCTTAATCTCAGAGGGTTGTCTGTGGTGGATGTGCGTGTGTATTTGTAATCGTCTATATCTATTGTGATATCGTATATATAAGACGGTTCCAGTTTCTCTTGTCCAGCGAGGGTTGGGAATAGTTTGGAATACACCAAATCTTTTCCGTCCTCTTCTATAATAACCCGTAAACGGGAAAAGTACGGAGCATTATCAGTATTTAAACTTGCAGGAGGAAGAAATATTATATTTCCAGCGCCACCTATCTCGTTGCCAACATCACCACTTCCTATAGTTACGCCAGTGTCTCCATAATTATTATCATAGATATAGCGATTGGTATACGTTGCAGTTTTACCTCCCAAAAGTAAACCTTTAAACTTTATTACCTCAACTTTACTATCTGAAATTTTGACATAGAATTTGCCAACAGCTTCAAAATCAATCAAGGATATAGACTTAATAGTCTTGCCTATCAATGTGCTGCCAGCTTTGAATCTCATTCCGCTTAACACGTGATAGAAATTAACGTTTACAATCTTTGATGAGCCACTGCATTCGTGTGAATTCTGATTAAACCCAACCATTATATCCTGAAGCGATGAGGCATCGACTCTGATGCCGGAATTCAGCGTTTGGTAATCAAAAGAGAGATAATCTTTATAATCTTCATAATCTTTATCAGTAGGATCTGTAATTACTTTAAGATTACTTATGGTAGAAGGACGACTACCTAAGATATATGGTGCCACTGCATACACATTAATATAGTCTCCGTACCAATAATAGGCTTCGGCAGGCTCATAGTAATCACCAGACTTAGTTACTATCTTTTCACCAAATACCGTAGCGGAGTAGTCCTGATTGTTCGCCAAGACAGCAAACGAGGCATCCGAATCCGTGAAATCCTTTTTATCATTATAGAGGGAGACTTTAGTAGGCACCTCACATACACTGAAAGTGTTGCCGCCGTTTGCCGTAAAGCGGATGCCACCGTCTGAGATCTCCGTTTTATCTTTCTCGCAACCTACCAACAGGCACGCAGAAAAAGCAACTACTGCATAAAATGAAAAATACTTATTCATAATATAATATTCAATGCTTTATTCGTCAAATGCGTCTATAAATCGTTCCATATAAGAGTTGATTGAAGTGGAAGATAAACTGCTGTGGCGTTGCTTGTAATCGTCGTCTGAGTTGCTGGTAAGCAATAAATATTACAAGCCGTGCCTGTGTTACGGTAAGAGAGATATTTGAACATATCAGTTAGGGTAGCTTCACTATTAATCTTGAATTCTGCGCCTAATGTAAGTTTTTTTACATAATAGCAACTGTGAAATAGTCCCTTAAAAGTGGTGACACCATTTGTGTTCAACAGATTCAAATTAATTTCGACAAGATCTGGATTAGTACATCCTCGGAACATTTCCTCAACTGTCGTCAATTTGTCGCTTGTATCAAAGAGTGATAGGTCTAACGTTGACAAACCTGCGCATCCATAGAACATTTGTTTTGTTGTTGTGACAGCAGCTCCGCTCCAGCTGTTAATGCCGGTAATGGAGCTAATGTTCTTGCAATTATAAAACATACCCTCCATATCGGTAACGTTGGTTGTGCTAAAGTTTGATAGGTCTAAAGTACCTGGACTACCACCTTCGGTCTTTGCTAAATTTTCGCATCCATAGAACATTTGTTTTGTTGTTTTGACAGAATCTCCGCTCCAATTGCCAGTGCCAACTATGGATTTTAGGTTACTGCAGTTATTAAACATAAATGACATATCTGTTACTCCCGAAGTGTTTAGACTACTAAGTTTTATTTCTGTTACATTTACGCAATTATCAAACATATGTTTAACATTCGTCAATTTGCTGGTTGTATCAAAGCTTGATAAGTTCAATGCTGTTAGTTTTTGACAATAATAGAACATACCGGTTGCAAGCTTGACGGCATTTCCACTCCAATTTTCAATACCATTTATCGTTGTAAGCTGATTGCAATTATAAAACGTATATTGCATATCAGTTACCTTCGATGTGTTGAATGGTACTTTGAGTGATTTGAGACTTGAGCATTCATAGAACATCTTATTAACATTCGTCAAATTGCTGGTTGTTCCAAATCTTGATAAGTCCAATGCTTCTAGTGCATTACATTCACAGAACATGCTTGCTGTTGTTGTGACAGCCGCCCCGCTCCAGCTGTTAATGCCAACTATGGATTTTAGTGCATAGCAGTTTTCAAACATAGAAGTCATATTAGTTACTCCCGAGGTGTTTAGGCTACTAAGATTTATTTCTGTTACTATTTCGCAATGACAAAACATTTCACTAACATTCTTCAAACAGCTGTTTGTTTCAAAGCTTGATAAGTCCAATGCTTCTAGTTTATTACATTCATAGAACATTTTTTCTGTCGTTGTGACAGCCGCCCCGCTCCAGCTGTTAATGCCAACTATGGATTCTAGTGCATAGCAGTTTTCAAACATAGAAGCCATATTAGTTACTCCCGAGGTGTTTAGATTACTAAGGTTAATTTCGGTTAATTTCCCGCAACCTTCAAACATACTATTAACTTTCTTCAATTTGTTGTTAGTTATAAAGCCTGATAGGTTTAATTTTCCTAATTTATTGCAATTGCGAAACATTTCGTTTGTACCCGCGACAGCTTCTCCACTCCATTTTTCAATACCATCTATCGTCTGAAGCTTTGAGCAATTATTAAACGTATCTTGCATATCAGTTACCTTCGATGTGTTGAACGGTACTTTGAGTGAAGTAAGGCTTGAGCAATTCTGAAACATTCCAAACATATCAGTAACCTCCGAGGTATTGAACGGCAGGTTGAGTGATGTAAGGTTTTTGCAATTGTTAAACATTTTTTTCATACTAGTTGTGTGGTCTGTGCGGACATTGCCTAAACTGTCTTTGTCTAAACTGTCTATGAGGTATGTACCTAAAGTAAATCCATCTCCTGGGATTGTTGTCCCACCCGTCATTCCTGTTATTGACGTAAGATTAGTACATCCATCAAAAAGACTCTCACAACTTATTGGAAAATAAATCACATCGGCAGTAGTACAGATAATACAATTGCCATCAGCATCACAAAATGAATATATCGGCTCGCTCCGCTTGTACAATGTATATTGATCTTCTTGTATTATCTCCCTGTATACGACTTTTTTATCCGTACCTTCTTCATACCATTTTAACCACCCCGGTATTACATCATCTTCGTTATCATAACGTTGTATTACGGCCTCATCTTCAAGTGGCATTCCTGTCTGGAATGATATTGTTTTGATGTACTCTTTATTTGGATTATTATCATATGTGCCATACTTTGCCTGTTCGATATTTTTGGCAAGTTTATTAACAAAATCAGTCATTAATGCGGCACCACGTGTGATATAATCGCTGCGGTTATAGCTATTGTTGTTTTTCCAGTCGTCTACATTTACTACCTGCAGCTTGAATTCATCGTATATCCTCAGCTCGTAGGTGTAAACCGTTCCTGCCTCCCAGGCACCGGTACTCAGAGTGCCGGTAAAAGTCTTATTACCTTCGGTTGTATTGGCGGTAATTTCAACGGTAACATTCTTTGTTGCCAGATTCTGGGGTATCAGGATGAATGTGTTATCGCCTCCCTCAATATTGCTTATCAGTTTAGAAGTACCATCAACGAAAAGCGGTGTATTACTCATAGTGATACTCGTGGCATCTCCAAAATTCGACCAGACGAAAGAGTTTTCGGCTTGAGTCAAAGTGCCTGAACTGTAGATATTGCTTATTGTTAGGCTATTGATTGTAACACCTGTTGCCGTGCCCATCTTGAAACGGACAGCCGTGAGCGGATGGTAGAACTTGATTGCGGCGGTTCGTTCTACGGCCGAGGCCCCTTTGCCGTTTCCGCTGTAGTAGCCCATAAGGATGTCTTGCTGGGCTGTGTAATCAGTGTTGATGGAAAAGCCTGTAAGGACCTGGCCCGTGCTGGTGCAAGAGATTGACGGTCCGCCATCGGTATTAAGGTCATTGGGCATATTGGCGTAGGCGTAGAATGTCTTGTTGACGCTGCCTGGCCAGAAATATGTGGTTCCGGTTGCCCATTTGCTGTTGCTGTTGCTGTATGTTACCGTCTCGTAACCGTTGGTGGCGTTCGTGGCCGGTATGAAACGTGTCGTACCATCGTAGGCCGCTACTTTGAACTCGGTAATTTCCGATTGCAAAGAAATATCGGTTGTTCCCGTGTTCAGCATCACGCCCTTGGTTTGGGGGGTGTTGCCGCTATCAGCACCATTGGCGGTGCCAGCCAGGCTTGCCGCGAACATCACAATGTCGTTCTGGCCGGTAGCAGGCTGGTCATAGTTTTTATCGCAGCCTATAGCGGCAAACAGCAATGCTATATATATAGGTGTGTAAATTCTGGTTGTTCTCATATTATGTATGTTGCAATTATGTTATGAATGATGTATTCCTATGCGGCATTTGTCACTTCAAAGGAAGCGGAGTCTCGCCACCGCTGCTCCACGGCGAGATTGAGCCGTTCTCGGCGCTGGGCAGGTCAAGGTTGGTGGGGGCGCTCACGCCTGTGCCCCAGGGTGCTACAGATGGAGAGTAGCTTACCCGCCAGACAGCACCCTCTGGTATGAGCAGACCGTCGATATATGCCTTGTGGTGCTTCTTGAATGTTACAGGATTGTCGGTTGAGGCATCGATGATCTTGGTGCTGCGGTCATAGCATTCACCGCCTGTCTCGTAGCTTACTATGTGAAAAACCAAATCGTCAATCTCATAGCAGGGATTGACCATAAAGGTGAAGGTGAAAGTATCGTCTCGGTCCAATGTCACGGCACCTGTGCCACTTGCAGGGAATGTTCCAAGAGTGACTTTCTTGTCATTTGCCAAAGTACCAGTGTATGTGCACGCGGCATAGTTTGCGTATTCGCCTGTGCCTTTTGTGCCGATATTCAGGCTAAAGGGGCCACTCAGCGGATGGCTGGCTGAGGTGATGTACAATTCCTTGATGCTAAGGTCTGCTCCGGTATCGTTCTTGATGGTGAACCTGAGGGCGGTGGTGAGCGGATAGAAATCAAGGAATACCTCGTCTTGGCTGTACGACTTCTCTTTATCGTAAGTTGAGACCGTCTTTTCTGCAACCATCATCATTGTCTTTACAAGAACGGGCTCGGCCTCTAAGGGATCGCTGTTGAGGGTGTAGCTCTGGGTGGATGGAATTTGGCCGGTGACGGCGCCTGTAGTGCTTATGGATTTGGTTACGGCATTTGTGGCGGCGGGGCTTGGATATACGGCGTAGAAATTATGGTCAATAGCCGTGGCGTTCTCGCTCCACCTGAGGCCTGTATTAAAATGCTCTGAGTCAAGACTGATTGTGGCCTCTGAGTAACGGGCGTCAGAGCCTGTGCCTGCGGTTCCGGCCGTTGTCTTGTAATCGGCGTATTTGCCAGACGGCTCGCTGGCCTGGTCACAGCAGATGCGTATTAAATCGCCGCTCTCCCAGTCTATGCGCTCGATATTACTTGTCAGTTCCCCGGAGTAAGCCGCCTTGGTCTGTGCCTCATTGCTGCTTATGGCCGTGAAGCGGATATCACCGCCCGGGGTATAGAGACTGATTCCCTTCTGGCATCCGGCAGTTATAAGCAGGAGCGCGGAAGCAATAATGTTTATTGATTTTGCCATAGTGAATGTTCAATTCAGATTATTCAAAATTGGTGGTCCACTCAGTTTTAAATAGTGTGCCTCCGGCTGTAGGGTCTATTTCGGAATTGTTAAATTGCTCCACCTCCTGACCCACCGAACGCACTTTCGATTTGTTCACCACCGATGCCGCAAGGAATCCTTCCTCTATCTGGCAATCCATCGGCTCAACTGTAAGCCTTACGTATGTTCTCTTATAGCTCATATTGAAACCTATAACGACTGTATTATTCTGCAAAGATAGATAAAAATGCAAAGTGGCACTTCGTAATGTGTTAATTTTTAAATTTATTATTATTGTTGTCTAATTTTTTATGTTATTTTTAATTTTGGTTTATTCCGCAGCTAACATTTGATATTACTGCAAACACCAGCAACAGTGAAAGGAATCCACGTCTAGGGCGAAACAGCCCGAAGTGCTGGCGGAGGCTTACATATAAATCTGAATTATGACATAAAAGCAACGTTCCCGGTCTTTGTTGTCAGACCGTGAACGTTCTTGTAAATGCTGCTGATGTCAGAGCTCTGCGATTTGCTCCAGCGTCAGTCCGGTGCAATGGCTTATTACCTCGGCGGCAATGCCTAAAGTCTTCATATTGCGGGCTGAGTCAAGTTTGCCTTGCTCAATGCCCTGCGCCTTGGCTTCCTCGACAGCCTCCTGCTTCTCGGCTGTCAGTTCCTCGCGAAGCTCGTCGAGGGCGGCTTGCTTCTCCTCTGCGCCACGGAATCTCAGCTCCTCGCGAAGCTCGTCGAGTGCGTACTGCTTCTCGGCCTCAATCTGAATGTCGTCTCGTACCATATCGTCGTATATTGATAGTTTGCGCTCCTCTATGTTCCTGCGGTTGGCGGCATCGAACAGCTGGCTGAAATAGCCGTCCAGCCCCTCTGGCTTCTCGCTCACGCTGCCCATCTCGCGCACGTAGTACGCCCACTTCTCCACGAACGATGAATCCGCCGTCGGCTCCTTTGCCGCAGGAAGTTGTAAAAATACGAAATTCAGTTTATCCGTCAAAATTTTCTGCGATGACTGCATCGTGACGTACGCGCGGCGCACCAGCTGCTCTCGCTCCGCCCAGGTCTCGCCCTCAATCTTCAGATAGCCGCCGAGTATGCACACCACATATAGTGTGCGCGTGCGGTCGTAGAGCTCGCCACTCCTCAGCAGGTGAGTCAGAGGGTCGCCCGTATATACCATCAGACGATCCTGGAAATAGTGGTACGGATCCTTCTGCATCTCAACAAGGAATCGGTTCTCATCCTCGTCGATGCACAGAATGTCGTAGTGTGGACGCTTGCCACCCTCGTCGGTAGGCTGCACCTCGGTGTTCAGGAAGGTTATCGACACGATGGTCCGCTCGGGGATAATCTCGTTCAGGAAGCGCAGCATCAGCTCGGGGTGGTCGGGGTCTGCCATTACAATTTTGAAGCCGTAATCCCGGGTCAGCTCTATGAACGGAGATTTGGATTGTCGGTTACTTGCCGCAGTAGCCTGCGGCTTTGACTGGTCTCTCAGATTTGCCTCATTTTTCATAAGGATTTCAGATTAAAGGGTTAATAATTTGGTTTATGGTAAAACAAAAAGGGAGTCCCAAGCGGCCTGCTGTGGTGGCAAGGCTATTTGTGACTCCCTCAAATGTTGTACACAAAGGTAATGCAAAAATGGGAATGCTGCAATAGCTGCGGGCCGGTGGATTTTGTTTCTCTGGGTCAGAGGAACGGGTACTTTGGCCCGCCTCCATAGTTGCACTGCAGTCGCTACAGCTCTGCGATTTGCTCCAGCGTCAGTCCGGTGCAATGGCTGATAACTTCGTCAGCAATGCCTTTTTCCTTCAAATGGCGCACTATATTAAGCCTGCATTGCTCAATACTTTTGCCTATAACCTTGGCATAGCTTTGGGCATAACCTTCCTCGTACGCCTGACGTTTGGCGTACTCCATCTGTGCGCTTCTGTCCATATCGGCCATCATCGCCCTTGCATCGTCCATATTTAGAATTTATCCAGCTCCACGAACACAGATAGCTATTCTTCAAGGTACCTGTCCCCTTGACCCATTTGGAGAGAATGGATATTTGTTGTATATTTGTGTGGTTGATTATTTTGTTATGCGAAATAGTATTGTCATATCCTTAGCTTTGCTTTCCTTTGTCTCGTGTGCGAAATCTGTTTCGGACGGGACAGTTGAGGAAATTGATGCAGTGTCATATAGCATTGTCGGCGAGAGAGATGAGAGCGACGGTCTGGCTTTTGTAAAGACGTGTGTCTCTGAGTTGTACAAGGGGCTTACGGTGAGTCCGCAGGGTGTCTTTCAGGGCACGCCCAATGGTATGGACGGCTTTTCCGAAGGAGACGATGACATTGCCTCTCAGCTGGGTCTGCCTTCGGAGGAGAAACTGATTTCCGCCTTGCTTGGAGGTGCTGAGTCCTCTCCTGCGGTGAAAAGTGTTATTAGTGATCTTAATTTCAAGATTGTAAAGTACGAATACGAGACCGTAGATCAGTACGAGTGCCCTATTGTGCTGTCTTCCGTGCTTGCAGTGCCGTATAAGACTTTTTATTCTAAAGATATTGACTCGCCCACTTCCATTGTCATAGACTGTCATTCCACAATCACAAGCAATGATGAGGCTCCTACAAATAACGATCCTTATTCGTTCCTCTGGGCTGTCAAAGGCTCCTTGGTGGTATGTCCCGACTATCTTGGTTTCGGGTGCTCCTTGAACTTTGACCAACAGTACCTCTGCAATGAGATTGGTGCGAGGCAGGTTCTGGATGCCGTAAGGGCTGCGGTCAAGTTACTTAAGGAAGAGTATTATGTGGAGTTAAGTAAGGATTATTACACCGCGATTATTGGATATGGGCAAGGCGGTACGATGGCTGCCGCTGTGGCACGTGAGATTGAGAGAATGAGTCCGGAAGAGACGGAGCAGTTTGATTTCAGGCTGAGGCGGACTTTTTGCGGAGGCGCTCCGTTTGATTTGAGGAGTACCGCCTGCTGGTATCTTGACGTGCAATATCCGCGCCAACCATCTCTTGTGCCTCTTACCCTGAAGGGCCTGATGTCTGCCTATGAGTATTTGTTCGATGGAATAAGTTATGAGGATTATTTCTCTGAGGAATATCTGTCAAGCGGTATAGATGATCTGTTCAGTAGCCCCAAATCTCAAGACATTGACGGGATTGACTTGCTCATAGACGAGAAGATTGAGACATACGGTTTGCGCGGGATAGTCAGTGCGGAGTTGTATGACGATTACGAGAGGTACAGGAATGGAGATGCTTATGGCAGGCTGCTCCGTCCGTTGCTCACCGCGTTGGATCGTAACACGTTGTTCTCCGACGACTGGATTCCTTCACATCCGATAGTGGTTTTTCACGTGGAAGGCGATGATGTGGTCCCGTTCCTCAATTACGAGTACGCAGTCAGTAAGTTGATGGCCTTTGGCTGCGATTTCCCTCGCATTCTTGGGAATTCAAGTGCGCCCGTCCTCAGTCACAAAGCCGCAGAGTATGCGTTCTATATAACATTGCTAAGCGCCGCCAGCGTTGACGGGTTTGACGAGTAATGCGGCAGGCAGCATATAGTAAGCAGCGTGCGTCAGTAGCGGATAACGTATGTCGTTACCGAGTTGGGCGCGAGTGTGGCATTAAGCAGACCTTGGCGGACTTTATATTTGCCTGTAACTGACCAGTGCTCACCATCCTCGATGGAGCCGCTTGTCCTGTATGCGGTGGCTTTCGATGAGCGGATTTTGAAATCGGACATATCAAAACCGATGTCGTGAGGCTGGGCTGTTGTGTTGGTGCATACTATGATGAGCTGGTGATGACTGCCGTCAATGGCGGCTATGGTGTTGCAGCCTCTTATTCCGGTGCGGCATTTAATGAGCGATGCTCCCGGCCTGATGAATCTGGAGAACTGTCCGAAAGCGTAATACTTCTGGCTGAGGCAAATCTCGTTTGTGTCGTGATTGGCGTAGGCTGTTCCCCAGAATCCTCCGCTCAGGTTCAGCGGGCCCTTGTCTGTGCGGCCTTTGTATCCGTTCTCTGATACGTGAGTGTCAATAACCTGCCACAGGACCCAGGCCGACGGCTCCAGTTGTGATATGTCAAAAATAATCTTGTCTGCCAGCCACAGGGCCGCCGACATCTGGCCGGCATCCTGACCGGATGTGCCGTTGCCGTCAACCTCGCTCATCCAGATGTTTATGCCCTGATTCCTTGCCTCCTGACCTAGCTCGCGTATCTGGTTTACTCCGTATGTGTGCGCGCTTATCCTGCCTATGGCCTTTCTTGCCTCTGGCGTGAAGGTCCTAAGCTCCTCAAGCTGCTTGCCTGGGTTGGTCTCGTCACTGGCGGTAAGTATGATGTTGCTCAGACCGTGCCTTTCCAGCGCTTCCGATGTTAGTGTCAGAATTCTGGATTGCGGCTGGCCTGCATCGAAATGGCATCCCTCCTGCTTGTTGCTGCCGGCGCCCCAATAATTGGTGTTGGGCTCGTTCATGGGGGCCAGACTGCGCACGTCAAGCCCCATATTGTTCTGAATGTAGTCTGCCACATTTGCCAGATACTCTGCGAATGCCTGGTATGAGTCATCGCGCAGGTTGTTTGCCTCGGCTCTGAAATTCCCCGACGAGCATCCGCTGTTGGTCATAAAGTAGGGTGGTGAGTTGGAGAATACCTCTATGTATGCGTCCTGTCCGGCGGCTTTCGCTGAGGCTTGGAGGACATTCAGCTGGCAGCTGTCGGCCTGATAGTCGTATGAGTATTCTCCGGTTGCGGCATCATAGACAAGCCATCCCGGAACGTCTGAGTCGGTACGTGTTATGTGGTGGTGGTCTGGGTCATCGCCTCCGCCTATGTTGTACCTCATTATATTAAGGCCAAGTCCGTTGTCTTTATCAAAGAACAGGGTGGCGGCCTTGTCTGTCAGTGTCTTGTTGTAGCCTATGCGGTTTGCCCACCAGCACAGGCTTGTTCCCCATCCCTCCCATTGGGCATTGTTGGTCTGGATTATCTCTTGAGCGGAAAGCTTTACGGTGGCCTCAGGCGCGGCTGTTTCCGCACTGCAGAGCAGAGGAAACAAAAGCAAGACAGACAGAATAGTTGCGAAATGTCTCATATTATAGCCTTTTTTGTGTTATATATACGTCAAAGGTAATAAAAATACACTATTGTTGTTTAGTTTTGTAACTTTGCGGAGAGAAAACAGAATAATGTTCAATAATTAATACACAATTGTAAATGAAAAAATCGTTTTTGGTATTGTTTGGCGCAGTTATGCTAGCTATGACAGCGCTCACCTCATGCAGCAAGGAGAGCGAGAAGATTGTTGCTCCTGTCAAGTCAGAGACCCAGTTCTCCGACCTGAGTGGCTTGAAGCTTACTGTTAATGGCAGGGAGATGACCGGTTGCTCAGTAAACTATATTCCAGATGCGAATGCCGGCGACAAGGCAAGCATGATAGTGACTGGCGAGATTGTGCAGATACCGGAGTTGCTCAGCTCACTTATCTCAGGAATTGACCTTGGCGGCACCAAGGCTGTAAGAACCAGCACCACATCGAATGTGCTTCCGGGAGCTCCAGCTTTGAATCTTGACGTGACATTGGATGTATCGGGCGATGCCGGCTCTTTCCAGGGTGAGGGTGAGACCGACTATTGTACCTTCTCATACAAGGGAACTGTGTCAAGCTCAAAGCTCGTTTTGAACCTGAGCAACGTGTCAATGAAGAACAAGGCATTGCAGAATACCATCTGGAAGCCTGCGACAGCCGGAAAGAATTGGGGAAATACCATTGGAATAAGCTCCGACTCACAGTTGGGCTCTTTGATTGAAATGCTGCTTCAGCTCATTCCGGTTGACATACCTGAGGGTCAGGGCAATCTTGAGCAGGCTCTGTGCGCGGTGCTCAGATCACTTGAATTCTATGATAATGGCGAGTGGACCATATCTTATCTGGAGTCGTGGAAAACCATGAGCTATACAAATGTTCCAAGAGGTTGCCTGAATTATGTGGTTACCGGCGACAACGAGATGCGCGTTTTCCTGAGCGTAGGCGACATTCTGAGGCTGAGCGAGCAGATTAAGGCAGCGAAGGGCACCAAGGCAGGCGAGGATAATGTCCTGACTCAGTTGGTTGAGGTGGTATCAGGCCTTGTGGCAAATGCCCTTACCGATGGAATCAAAATCAATTTTGAGCAGAATGGTGATAATCTGAGGCTAACATTTGATTCAGACCTTATAATGGAGATTGTGACCCTGCTCTCAACCGCACTGTCTGACCAGACCATTCAGGCAATGCTGCTTGGGTCTCTGGGTGACGATCCTATGGTGGCAATGCTTTTGCCGGGACTTCTCCAGTCTCTCCCGGGCATGGTGGCCAGTACGAGCACCTTCAATCTCAGCGTAAACTTCACGTCTGTCTCAATCGCAAACTGATAGTCTGGCTTGGCCGGACTGACAATAACAAAGGCTGGCCGTTATGGTCAGCCTTTGATGTTTATAAGCCGGCAGCCCGTAGGCCCCGGCGCCCTGTGCTAGAATCTGTAGCCTACGGCAATGTTGCCGTATATAGGATACATGTTGAAGCTGATGGTCTTGAACGAGCTCTTGAATACGTTGCTCAATCCCCAGTTGAGTCCGGCTGTAAGGAGAATGTGCCGGTTGATGTTGTAGTCGGCGGCAAGTGATACTCCAAACTGAACCCGTTTGTAATCGTCTGAGAACTCATAGCTGTTGGAGGCACCATCGCAGAATGAGATCTTCTCGCCGACAGGAGAGCCCTCGCGCAGGTAACCGTTATATACATCGCCTCCGAATCTGCCTTTCAGCAGGAATGAGACGTATGGCCCAAGGTAGATGCTGAACTTCTCGGAGGCCTTGAAGGCGGCATTCACAGGAACGGTAAGCAGGGTGTTGCTAACCTGGGTGTCAACATCGCCGGTCCAATAGCCTGACAGGGAGTTTCCGTCATCGCCTGTGATTACCATACTGTAGCTCTTGACTGTGGCCGATGTGGTCATACCTTTTATCTCGAAACGCAAGGCGGCACGCAGGCCCCATCTGTCTGATATGAACGATGTGGCTCCTGCCTCTACCGCCGGACGAAGCAATGGTGAATATCCGTTGATGACTCGTATCTCGGCCGGAAGCGGCAGTGGGGTAGTGCCTCCCAGGTCAATTCCTGCGCGTATGTCGAGACTTGTCTCTGCGGCGGCATTGCCTGTGAGTAATAGTAAACCGCAAAGCGATATTGCTATGTGCTGTAAAACTCTCATATAGTGAATGTCTTTATTCTTCGTTAATAATCCTGACCTCATCAATCCACAAAGTGCTGCCTGGTGAGCCCTTGAAGTCACCGCCATCGGCACTTGATGAGAAAATCAGCGACAGGGCATAGCCTCCTCTTGCCAGCTTGTCCGGGTCAATCCGGCGCATATATCTGTCATAATCAAAATCAAGATGGAATTGTGTCCACTCTTTCGTGACAGGTGTCTGTGGCATAGACGCTATGGCAACCATGTTCGGATGCTCCCAGTTTGCCGCAGAGGTGTGGCCGTCAAGCATTCTCACGCTGTCGGTACGCTCAAACAGTATGGCAATGATGTTCCCGTGGTCAACTTTGTCAATGTATTCGCCATCTTCAAGGAACCTGGGGCCTGACTCGTATTTGAACCATCCCTCAATGGCCTTTGGCTTGCCGGTATATGGCGTTCCGAATCTGGTGGCTCCGAGAGAGTTGCTCATAGCCATTCCAACGTTGAACGAGCCGATGAAGAGGTTGCCGGCTGCTATAGGCTTGCCTCCTAGTGAGCCGAGGCTGCCTGTAGTGCGTGTGGTCAGTAAGGCGCATCCGCCTTTGTATCCGTCGGGAGAGTAGCAGGTGGGATAATCCTCTGCCGGCGCGTTCTTATTTGTAAGACGGTAACCTCCATTGCCGCTGCACCATACAAGATCGCCCTCTTTGAATATGTAGTATCCCTGACTCTTGTCGGCTTTCTCAAAAGAGAGCATATCAGGGAAATCCAGTATCTCGGGGTGATGTATGCTTACGCTGTACATTCTGTGCCATTTGCCGTCCTGCGATGTAACCTCATACCGTACCGGATGACTTGAGAAGTCGTGTCTCGTACCGCTTGCCGGCTCTATGACCGCTCCGGGAGTCAGCTCGAAACGTGGCTCCAGTGTGGAAAGGTCAACATTCTTGTTAACCTCAACATCCAGCGTGAATGCGTTCAGGCTGTTGTCGTATGGGGTGTTGTAGTCAATCTCGTTGCCTGTAAGATAACCATCCGGCAGTATGCAGCGTATGATGTCTGCCTCTGCGTTAGGGGCTTCAGGCTTGATGCAGGCGGTTAGTGACGGAATAAGCAGTGAGCAGATTATTATGTCTTTGATCTTCATCTTGATAGAATAGTCTTTTGGCGTAACACACAATTAAAAAGAGTACAGGAACTTGAATGAGAAGCCATCCATCGGAATGAGGACCGTAGCGCTTTGGGCTTTCCTGTGCTTGTTGATACGGACAACACCTTCGTAATACTCTCCGGACTTTATGGATTGGCTGTGCAGGTATTCGCTTAGTCTCTCCTCGCGCTCATCGGCCAGCTCTTTCAGCTGGGGCTCCATCTTCTTGGCTTTGGCGCCCTCAACCAAGATGCCAAGCACATCAAGACCGATGCGCTCCGGACTGTCGTACCGATAGCCGTATGAGCTGCTTCTTATTACAGAGCCAAGCTCTGACAACGCTCTGGTGCCGGACTGCTGCTCTGCAATGTAGTAGTCGTTGCTGGCCAGATAGTCGGCATATTCACCCTTGCTCACCAGGGAGTACTCCTTATACTCTACGTTTTTTCCTTTCGGAATGTCGCATACAACGGAAATCTTGCTCACATCCAGCATTACGCCGTGGTCAGATTGGTTGTCTACTGCGATTGAGATGTTGAAAGCCTTGTCTGAGTATGTATCGAAAAACGATGTGACGATTACATTGTCGTGAATGATGCTCACGTATGTGTGCCCGTCCAAGGTTATCCTGGTGTATTTGTTGTAGGGGGTGGAGGTGATGAAACGCTCCTGGTCAACTGATGCGTCGGTCCCTGGGTCAATCCTCACACCGAAAAAGTTGAAAGCGGTCTTGGACGCTTTGTTCTCAATTATGTCGAACGGGGCATCGGCAGGGAATTTCTCAAACTGCATGACGAAGTTGAGCTCCTCCCCATCGTCGGTAAGATATGCGTACTCCTGCTCCGCCTCATCGAATATGGGCATATTATATGTGCCCAACAACTTGTATCTCATACCGCCGGCGTTGACGTACGTATCCCGGCCAAGCATAAGTGTCCTTATCCCCTCGCTGCCCTGTTTGGTGTAAACGGCATAGACGGTGGTGCAACTGTCAGTCTGTGCCACATATTTCAGATTTATGTACTGGTATCCTTCATTGACTGAGGTTACGGGGTGTTGCGCGCTGGCGGTAAACGCAAGACAGCACAAGACAAACAAAGTGCTGAATACTCTCTTCATATAATCTCGCTTTTAGGAAATACACGGAAAACAATTCTGAATGAGCCCTCGTTGAAACTGGTGCTGGTTATGCGGAACTCGCCAATCTCTGCGGTGGAGGCAACGTGGGCGCCTATGCAGGGGCATACGTCATAGTCTCCTATCCTTACAAGGCGAAGCGTCTCACTTGCATCCTGCGGCAGCTTGTCAAGTTTGACTCCGGCCGGAACCTGGTCTCTTGTGACAAACTCGAATGTTACAGGCAGGTCTTCTGCTATCAGGGCGTTTATGCGACTCTCTATATCGGCAATCTGACTCTCCGTGGGGCACTCGCTCAGGTTGAAGTTGATTTTGCTTTTCCTGCGCTCTATGTGGGCGTTCCTTGAACGCTCGCAACTGAACATCCTGACCATAGTCTGGTTCAAGAGATGCTCTGCGGTGTGCGCGGGCTCAAACTCGCTCTTGTTGTGCGCGTTCAATAACGGTTCCTCCATATTAAATAGCCTGTATTGTCATTCCTTCTTGCAAATAAACTCACCTGCAAGGAATATGATGGCGGCGACTACCATTCCGTTGATGGATGCGATTCCCCAGTGGACCAGGTTGGCCACAGTGGCGCCGGCTATAACTCCGGTCACAGAAAACCAGTTAACTGTCTTTATCTCATAACTTCCGTCAAGATATGCCTTGCGATGCAGGAAATAGCTGAGAGCTATAATCATACCGATTGGAGGCAGCGTGCAGTTGAGAATGTTCAGCCAGTCGCAGAAATTCCAGTAGAGCCATACTGCGGCAATAGTACCTATCAGGCCAGCCACCAGTACCATAGTGCTCTTTTTGAAACCCAGGATATTGCTCAGGCCAAGACCTGATGAGTAAAGAGCGTTGTCGTTGGTAGTCCAGATGTTGAGGCCGAGAACTATGACGGCAGACCAGAAAAGGCCTAAGTTCAGCATAACCTCGAAAATGTCGTTTCCGCCCACATAGATGCTTGATACGGCACCGAAGAAGAACATCAGCGAGTTTCCGATGAAGAATGCTATCACGGTGGAAATGAGACCTACCTTGGCGCTTCCTGCAAAGCGGGAGAAGTTCGGTGTGGCTGTGCCGCCGGATACGAAACTGCCCACAACCAGTGCCGCACCTCCGAATAGTGACAAATCTTTTGTGCCTTGTGAGAACTGCTCTATGAGGCCTGAGTCTCCGCGCATTATTGCCAAAACCATAGCCAGCGTGCCCAGAATGGCAACCAGAGGAACGGCTATGTAGCTGATGATGGTAAGGCTGCGTATGCCGAAGTATGCCGATGCCGTCATAAGAATGCCCGCCAGCACCACCAGACCATATCCGGCCAGAGGCATGTGGTCTGGCGTAACCTCCAGGCCTAGAACCTCTTTCGCGATTGGGATGGCGAACATTGCCAGACCGACTCCGAACCAGCCTATCTGTGTGAAGCTTATCATCGCGCTTGGCAGCCAGCTGCCTTTCTTGCCGAAACTGCGGTGGGCCAGCATGTCAAGTGTGAGTCCGCTCTCAGCGCCAATCCAGCCAAGCGTGCCGGTATAGACGGCAAGAATCAGGCCGCCCAGGAGCAATGCCTTGATAAACCCGCTGAAATCAAGTCCGTTGGCAAGGTCCTGGCCGCACCACATACTTGCAGAGAAAAAAGTGAAGCCGAGCATCACCATAAATATGCTGGTGTTGCTCTTTCGCTTGCTCTCGTCAATTCTGCCGTTCGTGAAGTCGTAATCTACTTTCTGTAAATTTTTCATATTGTCTGTTGTTTTTATTAATTGAATCGCCGCATATTGTAGCTGAACTCTCTCAGGCGTTCCTGACATATCTCTTTCAGTGAGCGTGTCAGGCTGCGCTCAATGAACTCCATCTCCTTATTGTAAAGAGCCTCGTTTTTGTCTGATTCCGGCAGATGCGTGATTTTGAGCCACTCTTTGTAGCTGACGGGATATCCGTATCCTGCCTTCTCCTCTATGAATGCCTTGAGATCCGAGCTGTCGGCTACATTCAAAAGTGATTCCCAGTAGTCAATGACCTCCTCGATGTGGGCAGGTATCTCATATCGTCTCGCGCCACCGTCGTAAATGATGCATTTCTCGAACAGGGCGTTGTCGTCATCCATTATATACGAGCGGAAATCGGGTGATATTATACCGTCTTTCCATCCGAAATCAATGTCCGGGAAGTTTACTCCTGTCACGCCCTTGTCCTGATATACGGAGAAAACGCCCTCGTAGAAAAAGCATTGGAAACCTTGGAACTGTGGCCAGAGAGTACGGAGCCAGACGGTAAGCTCCTCTAGTAATGTTATGGCCTTGGTTCCGCCTATTGTAAAGAATATTATCTTCCTTACGCTGCCGCCCCGCTGGTTGATGGCGCTCGCCACTTTCCTCATGCAGTGACTCAGGGTGTCGCCGGACGCTATGATGTCACCAATCATCAGAATGCAGTCCTTCTCAATATGAAGCTTCTCATATTTGATGTCGAGACCCGTGATGACGCCATTCTCAATTACTCTCTCGCACGATACGAAATTGATGTTATTCACTTGTATGCCGCTTTGATGGCAACATTCCTCCAAGGGGTAGTTGAGCCCTCCGCGAAGTATTGTGAGAATACTTACCCCGTTCTTGAAATCATCACTGCAGATGTGCTGCAATGCTACTCTTGTGGCATCAACGGTGGCCAGATAGGAATCGTACCCTACAACCTCGGGCGATGCCATAAGGCGCCTTGAGGCGGGGCTTGAGAGAATGAAATACCTGTTCGTGAATTTTTCTGACGATATCTTGTATGCGGAGATGCCTTCTGCGTGCAGGATGTCGCTTAATGTGGCTTCTCTCAGTGCTGTTGACATTTGTTCCCAGTTTATTGTACTGGAATGCAAAGTTAATCAAGTATGGAATAATATTGAAGAGGAGCGTTTGTAAAGTTGCGACTTGTTGAAAACTTGTGTCTGTCAGGATTTTTCATCCTTGTATCGCCTGGCTGCGACAGGCCTTGCCTTCCCGTCTCCTCAAATCCTCTCCTTGAAATATCTATATTATTATTTTTATTAACTACCTTTGCGGCAACAAATAAATGTGCATAATGGAAAAGTCAAAGGTTTATTTTTCGGACTTCCACACAATTGCGTTGGGAGACGGCATACCAAAAAAACTGTATAAGCTTGTCAAGGCTGCCGGAATAGGTGACATTGATATGAAAGGCAAGTTCGTGGCCATCAAGACTCATTTCGGCGAGCTTGGAAATCTTGGTTTCCTTCGTCCGAACTATGACCGCGTTCTGGTGGATGTGGTCAAGGAGTTGGGTGGCAAGCCTTTTCTTGTGGATTGCAATACCCTGTATGTAGGCTCTCGCAAAAATGCGTTGGAGCATCTTTACTGCGCCTGGGAAAACGGATTCACGCCGATGACTGTGGGGTGTCCGCTCATCATAGCTGACGGTCTGAAGGGTACTGACGATATTTCCGTGCCGGTAAAGGGCGGAGAGTACATCAAGGAGGCCTTGATAGGACGTGCCATTATGGATGCTGATATAATCATCAGCCTCTCTCACTTTAAGGGACACGAGAATGTAGGCTTTGGCGGCTGCATAAAGAACATCGGTATGGGATGCGCGTCGCGTGCCGGAAAGATGGAGCAGCATAATCACGGCAAGCCTCAGATTGACAAGGAGCTTTGCCGCGGATGCCGTCTGTGCCAGAAAGCGTGCGCAAGCAATGCCCTGGAATTCGATGACAAGGCACGCAAGATGAGTGTGAATCTGGAGAAATGCGTTGGTTGCGGCCGCTGTATAGGTGCCTGCAATTTCGATGCTGTCAGCTTTATGGAGTACAATGCGAACGATATGCTTTGCCGCCGTATGGCCGAGTATGCCAAGGCCGTGCTGGACGGAAGACCCTCATTCCACGTGTCTGTGGTACGCGACATCTCTCCGAACTGTGACTGCCACTGCGAGAATGATGTTCCGATACTTCCGGATCTGGGCATGTTCGCGTCGTTTGACCCGGTGGCACTTGACTGGGCCTGTGTGGATGCTTGCCTGGCCGCCACTCCGCTGCCTGGCAGCCAGCTTTACAATAATATGCATAAACCTGGTTTTGTGGACCATCACGACCACTTCAAGAACTCTAACCCTGAGATTGAGTGGCGCGCGTGCCTGGAACACGCCGGCAAGCTGGGACTCGGTTCCCGTGAATACGATTTGGTAAAGATGTAATGGCGGGCATTTCCGCCGGCGGACAATGATAGATTTCAAGGGAGTTCATAAGACATATCCGGGAGCTGAGCCGCTCCACGTGTTGAAAGGTATTGACCTGCATATTGATGAGAGTGAGCTGGTGAGTATTGTAGGCTCCTCTGGGTCGGGTAAGTCCACTATGCTGAACATAATGGGCATAATTGACTCATACGATGAGGGCGAGTATCATCTGGCGGGCCATCTGATAAAGGGACAGAGCCGTATGGAGCAGTCGCGTCTGAGGAATGAGCTGATAGGCTTTATTTTCCAACGCTATAACCTGATATCTTTCAAGAACGCGATGGAGAATGTCGCGCTCCCGCTGTACTACAGAGGCGTAAGCCAGAAGGAACGCAACCGCATAGCGATGACTTACCTTGAGAGGGTGGGGCTTGGCTCACACTGGGATCATCTGCCAAGCCAGATGTCCGGCGGCCAGCAGCAGCGTGTGGCCATTGCCAGGGCTCTGGCCATGCATCCCAAGATTATTCTGGCCGATGAGCCTACCGGCGCTTTGGACAGCGTCACCACCCAGGATGTGATGAATATCCTGAAGGAAGTCAACAAGGACGAGAGACTGACTATGATCATAGTTACTCACGAGGCCTCCATCGCCGCACAGACTCACAGACGCGTCACTTTGAGCGATGGGCTGATAATAGACGACTGCAGGCTATGAGAGAGATGCTGGCTGAGGTGTTCGCCTCCATCAGAATGAACAAACAGAGAAGCATTCTGGCGGGTGTATCCACAGCCTGGGGTATCTTTATGCTGGTCGTGCTGCTCGGCGCGGGCCAGGGACTCATCCGTGGCATCAGCTCGAACTATGATTATATGAGCCGTAATATAATGCGCATCGTTCCCGGTACTACCGCGATGCCGTATAACGGCCGTCAGGAGGGACGTGACATAATCCTGACCTCGGACGATGGGGAGTTCCTGGCTAATGAGTTCCCCGATGTGGTGTCCAGGGTGCTCCCGATGATCAGGCAGGACATTCAGGCGTCACGTGGAAAATACAACACCGTCACACAGTCCTGTGGCGTAGTTCCCGGCTATATGGACTGCCGGTATATCCGCATTTTTTGCGGACGTGACATCAACGATCTTGATATTCAGGGACGGCGCAAGGTGTGTCTGCTCTCCAGACGTATGGCGTCGTTGCTGCTCTCGTCCGATGGCGAGGATGCCCTTGGAAAATACGTGCAGCTTGGAGGCGTGCCGTTTATGGTGATCGGAATATATGAGTCTGTGCGCAGCTACATTATGGTCAACGACGTATATGTGCCACTCTCAACCTCTATGTTCATCTGGCGCCCGTCCGGACATTACGATGAGATTTGTCTTTTCCTGGAGGGATTGGATACGAAGGAGGCCAACGAGGAGTTCAAACAACTCGTGTTTGAGACTATGGGCAAGCACGAGGGCTATGATGTGCGGGATATTGCCGCATTGTCTCTGGAGGAGAATATGGATTTCTATCTGATGGTTACCGGACTGCTTGGCGTTGTGTCTCTGGCGATATGGTGCATAGGCATTCTGGCGCTTGTCTCTGGCGTGGTAGGCGTGGGCAACATAATGTTCATATCCGTGAAGGAACGTACGTTTGAGCTTGGCTTGCGAAGGGTGATGGGCGCGTCGGACCTCTCCATCATGGGCCTTGTGCTCATTGAGGCTGTGATAACGATGCTGATATTCGGATATGTGGGAATGATGTCGGGTATCGGTCTCATGCGTCTCATATCCGCATCCACAGCGGATATGGGAAATGATACCTACAGCGTGTTCGGCAGTATGGATGTGAAAGTATCCATCGTGATTGCCGCTAATGTGGTGCTTGTCATAGGCGGAATCATTGCGGGATGGGCTCCCGCACGCCATGCCATACGTATGGAGCTTACTGATGCCTTAAACTCGTAGCCTTATGTTCAGCAAGGATTTCTGGAGAGAGATATGGTTTACGATAAGGCAGCAGCGCACGCGCAGCCTTCTCACCGCATTCGGAGTGTTCTGGGGGACATTTATGCTGATAGTGGTGGTAGGCGGGTTCAGCGGGCTCAACAACGGTTTCATGGGCTTGTTCAGCACTGTGGATTATGAGACTTATCTGGTACGTCCCAAGCTGACCACTCTTCCATACCACGGTATGTCAAACAGCCGTATGTGGAATATCTATTACAAGGATTTGCCCACCATCAAGAACAAGTTCAGCAAGAATATCCGCCAGACCGGAGGCATCACTATGATAAATGGGGACCAGCGTGTGGCGGCATCGTCCGGCCAGACAAGTTTCGCAAAGGTTGAGTGTGTGATGCCCTCTTATTTCCTGCCTATTCCTTTGGAGATGATGTACGGGCGCTTCATCAATGACATTGATATGATGCAGAAGCGGCGTGTATGCGTGATAGGGCAGAACGTCGCGGCAAAGCTATACGGCAAGGGCGTGAATCCTTGCGGACAGCAACTCCGTGTGGGCCAGTTCAGCTACAAAGTGGTGGGAGTGGTGCGCAAGACCAATACCGTTGTAGTGGTCATGGATAACGAGGACGACCTGATACTGGTGCCATACACAACCGGCGATGCCGTATATGAGCTTGAGGGTAATCTGGATATCGCATATGCGCTGATGGATATCACTCCTACATTGGCCGAGGACCAGAAGGCGCTTCTGGATTACGTGCGGGAGATGCATAATGTGTCGCCCGACGATGACCACGCGGTTGAGGTGGAGAGTATGCAGGGCTATGTGCAGCAGTGGGGGCTTGTATTCACCGGAGTTGATGTCATGACTTGGGTGGTCGGAATAGGAATGCTTATCGCAGGAGTCCTGGGCGTGTTCAACATTATGCTCATATCAATCAGGGAACGCCGTCAGGAACTTGGCATCCGCCTGTGTCTGGGCAGCAATCCGCACGGAATTGTCTGGCAGATTGTGTGTGAGAGCCTTGTGCTGACACTGTCCGCCGGGTTCGCGGGTATTGCCGCAGGACTGGGTGTCATAACATTTATGAGAAGAATGGTTGAGTCCGGGCTGGATGGAGATGGCTTCCTGGGAATACCGCAGATACCGTTTGGCGTTACGTTGGCCGCGCTTCTTGTAATGGTTGTCGGAGGCGTGCTGGCCGGACTGCTTCCTGCCAGGAAAGTGGTTCAGGAGAATGTGATAGACTTGTTGAGCAAGGAGGAATAGGCCTTGCCGCTTAGATATGAATAAATAAAGTAGTTCAGATATGAAGAAAGTTTTGAAGACTGTAGGATGGTGCCTTCTGGGCCTGTTTGTAATCTACACGTTCTATTTTCTCTGGAAACAGGCGCAGCCTCTGCCGGAGATATACGAGCTGATAGTTCCTGAGAACAGGGATCTTGTAAGGAGAACCGTGGCTACAGGCAAGATTGAGCCCCGTCGGCGCGTCAACATCAAACCGCAGACTACAGGCACGATTACTGAGCTGTGCGTGCAGCCGGGTGACTATGTCAAAGAGGGTCAGGTGGTGGCTAGAATCAAGGTCATCCCTGATATGGCAAAACTCGATCAGGTGAAGTCTATGATTGAGTCGGCGAACATTGAGCTGGCGGAGCAGTCCAGAGAGTATGAGCGTACCAAGTCACTGTACGAGAGCGGTGTCGTCAGCCGTGAGGAGTTTGAGCGCTCAGAGTCAATGCTGGCCTCGGCCCGCGAGAGTCTGGCGTCTGCCAAGTCTCAGCTTGAGGTCGTGACGACAGGCTCCTCGGAACGCTCGGGCAACATCAATACCACTGTGGTCACGAGCAGTATGAGCGGAATGGTTATGAGCGTTCCGGTGAAGGAGGGTGCGTCTGTATCTGGCACAAGTATGTTCTCCGATGGTACAACCATCTGTTCCGTAGCCGATATGAGCGACATTCAGTTCAAGGGAAACATTGACGAGACAGAGGTTGACATGCTGCGCGTGGGGATGCCTCTGGTCCTTATCCCCGGTGCCATGCAGAATGTACGCATCCCTGCTACTCTGGAGTATGTGGCTCCTGAGGGAACCGAGCAGAACGGTGCGATGCAGTTCGAGATAAAGGCCGGTACCAGCATCCCGGATGGAGTGACCTTGCGCTCCGGATACAGCGTGAATGCGGAGATTGTGCTTGATGAGGTGTCTGGCGTTCTCTCAATAGATGAGACTTGTGTGAATTTCGAGAACGATGAGGCTTTCGTATGGAGGCTGACATCTGCCGTGGATGACAGGGAGCATCAGCAGTGGGAGCGTGTTCCTGTAGAGATTGGCCTGAGCGATGGCTTGTATATCCAAGTGATGAGTGGTGTCGGCAAAGACGATGTGCTCAGAGGAAACCGTGAGAAATAAAGCGAGAATGAAAAGAATAGTATTCCGTTTCGGCATATTGCTCCTGCTGGCTGCGTCAGTCGGGACTCTGGCCGCACAGCGCCTGTGGACGCTTGAGGAGTGTATCGATTATGCTATTGCCAATAATATCAGTATCCAGCAGCAGAATCTGGAGATTCAGAGCCGCGAGGTGCAACTGAATTCATCAAAGAACGCCTGGCTCCCTGATTTGAATCTTAATGTTGGCGAAGAGGTGAGTTTTGGAAATTATAATTTCATTTTGGGACTGATAGACGATGATCCTGACGCGAACAATGACCTCTCATATACTACCGGACGTCTGGCAATGACTATGCCGTTGTTTAACGGATTCAGGCTTCAGAATACGGCAAAGTCTGACAGGTTCAGACTAGAGGCTGCCGTGGCCGATCTGGATAAAGCCCGTAAAGACCTTGGCATTCAGATTGCGGTAAGATATCTGGAATGTCTGTACCAGCGGAGTATGGCTGATGTGGCCCGCTCGCAGGTGGATGTGTCGCGAAAGCTGGTGGATAGGGCCAGATTGCTGGTACAGGATGGCCGGCGTCCTCTAAGCGATCAGGCTGAGGCCGAGGCGCAGCTCGCGAATGACGAGTATCTGCTGGCCGAGGCGGAAGGACAGGTCCGCTTAGCCCGTCTGGCATTAAGTCAGCTTCTGAATCTTGATTCAATGGAGAATTTTGATGTGGCTGAGCTTGACGCTGACGGTGGGGCTGTTGAATATGATGATTTACCTTTGCCGGATGACATTTTTGACAGTACCGTAGAGTCATTTCCGTCCATTCAGTCCGCAAAGGCTCAGATAGAGTCCGGAAAGGCCCAGGTTAAGGTGGCGCGCTCGGCGTTCTATCCATCGCTGGCGCTTCAAGGGTATGCCGGCGGTTTCTATGTGAAGATGTTTAACCGTGATTTTGATCTCGATCTGTCGGACAGCAATTTCTTCCGGGATTATATGAATGAGGTTGTGGCGCTTAATCTGACCATTCCTATTTTTAACCGGACTGCTACAAAAAACAATGTACGTCTGGCGGAGATAGGCGTGAGAAACAGGGAACTGGCTTTGGATGAGGCACGTCTCTCGTTGAGAAAGGAGATACAGACTGCGTACTATAATGCCGATGTGGCCAGAAATAAACTCGCGGCTGCGGAGAAGGCCGTTGACGCGAGTAATGTGTCTGTAGGCTATGAGGAGAAAAGATACGATACGGGAAGAAGCAATCTGTACGATTTGCAACTGGCGCAGCAGAAGCATTTGAAGGCCCTGCAGAACGCCACTCAGGCCAAGTACGAGTATCTGATACGTCAGCGTGTACTGCGCTTCTATTGTGAATAAAGAAAAGTTCGTACCTTTGCACCCGCTAAATGCAAACGCAGAGAGAAATGAATGAGGGATTGCAGTCAACATTGAAATCGTCCGAGACGGATGACTGGATGGACGCCCACGTGATCCGTCCGCTCGCATATCAGTTCGTGCGCCTTTTCGCACGGCTTGGCATTCATCCGAATGCGGTGTCAATTATCTCAATGGTGATTGGCGCGCTGAGCTCACTCTTCTTCATGCACGGCAGCTGGTTCTACGAGGGACGCTCAGGGGTGATATGCAATGTCATTGCGGTGGCAATGCTTGTGTTCGCCGGAATACTGGATTGTGTGGATGGCCAGCTGGCACGCCTTACGGGCAAATGCACCAGGTTGGGACGTCTTTTGGACGGTGTCGCCACTATTGCGTGGTATATCCCGATATACTTGCTTATCATATACCGTATTTACCGATATCACAGCATAGAGTTCGGATGGCTCGGGCTGGAGGAGACAACCGTAAATGTCATAATAGCCACAATAGTCGTGTTTGTGGTGGTGCACATTTCCGGATATATCTGTTGTATGAGTCAGAGCCGTACGGCAGACTATTACATTCAGGCACATCTGTTTTTCCTGAAAGGCGAGAAAGGAAGTGAGCTGGACAATTCGGAAAGTCTGGCCGAGGCTTTTGCGAATACAGATTGGAAAGGACTCTATCTTGACAAGCTGTCTCAGAAATCGTATATAAACTACACGCGCCTTCAGGAGAGTGTGACTCCACACTTTCAGGAACTGATGCGTATGCTCAGGGAAAAATACGGCTCGTCAGACAACATACCGGCAGAGTTCAGGGAGCGTTTCCACAATTACTCCTTGCCTATAATGAGGCTGAACGGGTTGCTCACATTCAACCTTCGCACAGCGGTACTTGCCATTTGCTGCATTGCCGACGTGCCGTTCCTCTATTTTATTTTTGAGTCTGTGGCTCTGACAATTCTCCGTCATCACATAATCCGCCGTCACGAACACGCCTGTGAGGAAATGTGTAAGTATTTGTCCGGAAAATAAAAATGAAGAGCAAGTATCGTAATATATTCCTGCTGCTGGGCCTTGCCGCGATTGTGGTGATGCTGGTGACATTCGACATTGACTATGCCGAGCTTTGGCGTAACATTAAAAGCGCCGGCTGGTGGTTCGCCGCTGTAAATGTGCTATGGCTGGTCATCTACACGCTGAATGCGCTCTCCTGGATGTCACTCCTGAAGGTTAAGGGCGAGAAAAATGTGGGTTTCTGGAGAATGTATAAGTACACTATCACTGGATTCTCACTTAATGACGCCACC
Source organism: uncultured Bacteroidales bacterium (assembly GCA_937898885.1). Taxonomy (GTDB): domain Bacteria; phylum Bacteroidota; class Bacteroidia; order Bacteroidales; family Bacteroidaceae; genus Colenecus. Next base: position 28,056 of record CALDKD010000103.1, read on the forward strand.
CCCTGCGGCCTTATGGGCGGTGAGCCATATAGAATAATGGAGCTGACTCCTCTGGTAGGTGGAGTAAGGGCGACATCGTCCGTGGTGGCCTATACTATGATGCACATATTCTGCCATATCTGCTTCTGGGTATGCTCCGCGATAGTGTTCCTGGCTGTATATGAGCACTCGGGCTGGATAACAGGATTCTGTATCGCTACTATTGTGATCTGCTCTGGCCTCATATATCTTTTCCTGATCGGCTATAAGAAAGGTATAGCGGCAAAGCTTATGCGTCTCCTGTGCAAGGTGCCGTTGATAAAGGGCAAGATGACCTCTATCTATATCAGGCACGAGGAGGCGTTTGAGCGGGTGGACAGGCAGATAGCGTCGCTTCACAGTGAGAGACGCGGGGTGTTCATAAAATCATTTTTGTTTGAATTCGTATCACGTTGCCTTACATCGGTGGAGGTGTATCTGATAATAATGGCCGTGAATCCCGATGTGTCGCTTCTGGACTGCGTGATGATAATGGCGTTCACATCACTGCTATCCAACCTTTTCTTCTTCCTGCCGATGCAGCTTGGAGCCCGCGAGGGAGGCTTCGTGGCCGCTATCTCAGGGTTGTCTATGAGCGATGGCGTAGGTGTGTTCGTGGGGCTTATCGCAAGGGTGAGGGAACTCTTGTGGATTGTCATAGGCGTTGCCTTGATGAAGATTGGAAACAGTTCCCGAAAGGACGCGCGATAGAACTCTTCTGTAATAATATTTTACCACATTGCGGTTCCCCGGCACATTGTGCGGCATTATCAGTACCCCGTTTATACGTCTGTTTTTTCCTGAATAGTGTTGCTGAATTCCCTTTCTTTATTTAAATTTGCGTGTTTTTATAAATTAAAGGGTAAAAGCGGCCGTGCTCAGCGATGTAACATTATCTGGTCTTGTCAATCTCTTTGCTCTGTTCGGAGCAAGGAACAATGTTGATGTGTCAGGCGCTGAGTCGCTGATAGGCAACTATCTGAGTCACCATTTCGGCTTGAGGAATACAAAATCGTACATTGACCTGTACAGCGATTTGCGAACCTTCTACGAGGATGGCGGTGACGTTATCGACAAAGATGCCATAGTTGCGAAAATATGCTCCAACATCAACGAGCGTATGGAGGCAAGCGAGCTGAAGCTTGTCCTGCTGCGACTTATGGAGTTCTGTATGATATCGCCGGAGTCGTTCGATCCGGAGAATCCGATATTCCTTCTTATGGCAGACAAGTTTGGGGTATCAGCTGAGATGTACTCCGACTTCTGCGATTTCGTATGTGACAGGCACGGCAAGAATGTCCGCATCCATCAGTTCAAGGGGTATGCGGGTCGTGTCAAGACTCTGAGGATAGAGGAGAGCAATCTCATTGTGTTCTCGTATATGGGCGATGAGGATGTCTTGTTCGATGATGTCCTGCTGGCCCCGGGTATATTCCAGGTATGGCACGTAAGCGGAGTCCTGAAGAACCATAAGGGAGCTCCGGTCTATTACTCATCAGTGCGTCAGGCTTACGAGGATAAAAACGCGGACCGGATAGTATATCAGGCAGACAATGTCAACTTCCGTTTCCCGGACAGTGACAACGGCCTGCACAATCTTACTATGACCCTGCACGGTGGCGAGCTTATGGCCATTATGGGAGGCAGCGGTGCCGGTAAGACTACTCTGCTCTCAATCCTGAACGGCACGCTCAAGCCTCAGAGTGGCACTCTTAAGATTAACGGACTTCCGATAGATACTCCAGAGGCAAGGAATCTGATAGGCTTTGTGCCTCAGGATGACTTGCTGATAGACGAGCTTACCGTTTATCAGAATCTGTACTACACCGCCAGACTCTGCTTCGACGGCAAAAGCGAGGAGTGGATTGACGCAAAGGTGGTGAGGCTTCTCAGAGATCTTGGACTAGACAAGGCCAGGGATCTGGTGGTAGGCTCACCGCTGAATAAAACGATATCAGGCGGCCAGCGCAAGCGTCTTAACATAGCTCTGGAGCTTATCCGCGAGCCGTCTGTCATTTTCCTTGATGAGCCTACATCGGGCCTCTCCTCATCCGATACGGATAACGTGATGGGCCTGTTGAAGGAACAGACAACACAGGGCCGTCTTGTGGTGCTCAACATTCACCAGCCTTCAAGCGATGTCTACAAGCTGTTTGACCGTCTCTGTCTGCTTGACCTTGGCGGCTATCCGATATTTGACGGCAATCCGATAGACGCGGTGACATATTTCAAGACTGCGGCCAATTACGCGGACTCTGAGACAAGCACTTGTCCTACCTGCGGTAATGTGAATCCCGAGATTGTTCTCAATATAATCAACGAGAAGGCGCTGGATAACACCGGTCACCTGAGCTCTGAGCGCAAGATATCTCCGGCGGAATGGCATGCAATGTATCTGGATAACAGAACAGCTCAGCAGCAGGAGGAGGTACAGGGAATTCCGCCCTCCGCGCAAAAGAAGCCGTCTGCCTGGAAACAGATGCTCATTTTCCTTGAGCGTAATGTCAAGGCAAAGCTTACCGATATCCAGTATATCCTGATTACGCTTCTTGAGGCTCCGCTGCTGGCCGGTATTTGCGGACTCCTTACGCGATATGCGCCTCAGGAGGGCTACTCCGTAATGGAGAACAAGAATCTGGTCAGCTATTTCTTTATGGCGATCATCGTTGCCATCTTCCTTGGTATGAGCGGCAGCGCTGAGGCCATCATCAAGGACCGTACGCTCTTGAAACGGGAGAAATTCCTGAGCTTGAGCTATTCGTCATATATCTGGAGCAAGATAATATATGCGGCATTCGTCTCATTGGTACAGACTGCATTGTTCATCCTTGTGGGTAACCTTGTCATGGGGCTGAGGGGAATGTTCCTGATGTGGTGGATGATACTCTTTGTGTCAGCATTGCTCTCAAGCCTCATAGGTCTTCTGCTCTCGCAATGTATGAGCTCGGTCGTGGCCATATACATTACCATTCCGATATTGCTCATACCGCAGATATTGCTTTGCGGCCTCGTGGTGTCGTTCTCGGATCTGAATGGCGACAGCAAGACCGACAATGTACCTCTGGTAGGCGACATAATACCATCCAGATGGGCATTTGAGGCCCTGGCAGTGGGAACATACTGCTATAACGATTACGAGCGTCCGTTCTTTGACCTGGACAAGAAGCGTTATCAGGCATTGTTCTTCAGCGATTCCTTCATATATGAGCTGGAGTCGCAGCTGGAGACTCTGCAGGATGAGAAGACTCGTGGCAAGGATGTGAATCCAGTACATCTGTCGGTGCTTCAAAATGAGCTTCCCGTCCTGGCGGAGGCTTGCGGAATGGAGGCATATTCCGGTGATTACGGTTACGAGTCGGTAACGGCTTATCTAAGCCAGGCCAAGGCTGTCCTTTCCAATACGCGAAATACCGCCACATTAGAGAAAGACGCCATTCTTACAAGCTATATCAATGAGCGGGGCAAGGATGCGATGCTTCATTTGAAACGCGCGAATTGCAACATCCGCCTGGAGGAGTTTGTAACCGGTGGCGATTCAGAGAAAGAGCTTTTAATAGTAGATGGCCACATAGTACCTCAGGTTGGAAGAATCTTCCTCACACCTAAAAGCAGAAACGGAAGGGCTCCTTTCTACAGCTCGGTCAAGAGGGTAGGCAATATGGAGATTCCTACGTTATGGTTTAATATGGCAGTTCTCCTGCTGATGTGTGTATTGGTGACTTTGGTGCTTATGATGAATATTCCGGATAGAAAGAAAAAATGATATTATTAATTATTTAACCGTTTCAAACAATGAAGAAAATTTCAGTTCTTATGACGATTGCGGCAGTGAGCCTCTGCTTACTGTCCTGCGGAAACAAATCAAAGAAGGCCGCACAGACTGCTCAGGAGACAAAGTCTCAGGTAGAGGTGCAGCAGGAGGAGTACATCAAGATGCAGCTTGACAGCCTTGCAGCTGAGCTTCTCAGACTCAAGCCTCTGGATTTTGTCAAGAAGACAAACGATGGCAACATCGCTCTTACAGACAAGGAGAAGCAGGTAAAGCCTGACTATCTTATCAATGCTACTGCAATCAACGATCTTCAGACTCTTTCCCAGAAGTATCGCGCCGCTACACTTATCTATGTTGACAAGGAAGTCGCAACACTGTATGAGATGCCGGTAGCTGATTACGATGCAGCTCTTACAAAGCTTTATCTTGACATCAATGACCCGAAAGTAAAGGAGATTTTCTCAGCCGACGATCCAACTGAGTCATTCAAGTCTTTCTATGAGGCTTGCAAGGAGAACGGCCGTCTCCACTATTTCTGGGATGTCGCAGCTGCCGCCATCGTTGAGCATACATTCATCGCATCACAGAACTCAGAGAAGTTCCTTGCCTCATTCGATGACGAGTCCGCATCACAGGTTACTCTGCAGATAGCTCTCCTGACCATCGCTATGGATGACCTGGCTGAGATCAATCCTGAGTACAAGGAGATCAACGAGGCTCTCAAGCCACTCGGCGTAATCAATGCAATCAGCGTTGACCAGTTCAAGGAGCAGCTTGAGCAGGTTAAGGATCAGGTATCAGCATCACGCGCTACCCTTATCAAGTAATTATCGCTACTGTATAAAGAAATGGGTCAAGGGGACAGGTACCTTGACCCGTTTTTTTATGCTCTGGGTCAAGGTACCTGTCCCTTTGACCCACTTGACAAACGGATGACCGCCACATATATCAGCAGCACTATGTTCATCATAAGTGCGTAGATGATGGCGGGAACGGCAATTGAGCCGTCATTGAATACAAAAGGACTGGTCGCGACAGCTATGGCCTGAGCTGCATTCTGCATACCTACCTCAATCACTATGGTCCTGCGTTCCTTTTTCTGAAGACGGAACACTATGCACAGTGTCGCAGCCAGAAGTATCGCAGCCATCAGCATAGCCGTAACGGATATTCCCAGCAGGCCGAAATACTCAATGATAGTGTCTCTGTTACCTACAAAGAACAGGCCGGCAAGCAGCATAAGCAGAGGAAACGCAAGCTTTGAGAGAACCGCGGATATGCGTATTGCCACATTCTGCCTGTAGCGTCTGATAAGAATACCTGCTATTATAGGCAACAGCATTGTAATAAGGTTCTGTACCAAAAGATTACCTACAGGCAATGTGATGTTCACATCGCGTCCGTACGATGATGACACCCATTGCATGATAACGGGCATTGTAATCAGTGTGACGATGCTGCTTACCGCCGTGAGCGAGACAGAAAGGGCTACATCTCCTTTTGCCAGTTTTGAGAATACGTTTGATGAGCTTCCTCCAGGACAGCAGGCAATAAGCATTATGCCAATGGTGAAAACCGGTGGCAGATTTAGGAGCAAAGTGACCAAATATGCCAGTGCGGGTAACAGGATAAGCTGTCCCAGCATACCGGCAATGATAGCCTTAGGCCTTTTGAAAACCAATAGAAAATCCTTACCCTCCAGCGAGAGGCCAAGGTCAAACATCAGCAGTGTCAGTATAGGCAAGACAATTACAATACTATTCATATCGGTTATTTCAGCTCGTCGCTGGCATACAGATAATCAAACAAAGGTGACTCGTACTCAAAGTAGTCATCGCTCGTGAAGAAACGGTCAAGCTCGACAACCGCGCTCTCCATAGAGTCTGATGCGTGAATGATATTCTCCTGATGGCTCATACAAAGGTCTCCGCGTACTGTCCCTGGCAGAGCCTTGCGTCCGTTGGTGGCTCCTGTCATCTCGCGCACAACCTCTACGGCATCTATGCCCTCCCAGCAGCAGAGTATCACGGGCGCAGCCATCATTGACTTCTCTATGATAGGGTAGAATGGCTTGCCTGCAAGGTGCGAATAGTGCTCCGCACACTTCTCCTTTGTGAACCGGTACATCTTCAGAGCCACCAGCTTGAGCCCTTTTTTCTCAAATCTTGATATCACCTCGCCAATGAGTCCCCTCTGCAGGGCGCATGGCTTGATTATAACTAATGTCCTTTCCATAATTGAATCTTTGTCAGTTTACTTTGGTCATTTGGTATCCCATCCTGGACAATTGAATACCTGCCCCTGCCAGATACAGTTGGTGAAGGCAGGCAACGTAAGCCTGAAATGCCTCTTTTGAGCCTGGCTCTATGTTGGCGTGCCGCAATATGCTGTCGGTACGTGACGCGCACTCCGCCACAAGTAACTCAAGCTTATCGTACTCCTTGCCGTCAAGGCCAAGAATCTCCTGACGGATATACTCATCCATACAGTCAAATCCTCTGGCAGCGCGTAGCTCCTGATAGATATCGTCCCTGTCGTGCCAGTTCTCCCAATCCTCTTCCCAGAATGTGGCGACAGCCATACCTGTGTACATCATCCAGCCCAATGAGACTGTAGGGTAATCACTGAACTCACGTATGCCGTCTGGAATGTAGGCTTTTGAAATCTGTTCCCATTTATCACTGATGTCCTCTGTCTCTGGCATCTTCTCCCCAATCTCGCCCAGACTTCTCAGATAGCAGGCGAGGTCATCTCTCACAATCTCTTCAATATTCATTCTTTTGTATCAACATCTCATAAAACCGCAATAGTGGCTCTCAAGTCCAAGAGTAGGGCGGGCCATTCCCTGATGGTCAGAAATTGCGCTTGTGGATTACTGTGGGGTCGAAATGCCCTAGATCAGCCACACCGGTCCGTGCCATAACTCCTGCCAGCTCTGCGGTCATCTGGTTGATTCTCCTGGAAACGGCGCTGCCTCCGTCTTTCAGCAATGGCATCAGATGGCGTCCTATTGATACCGCAGTGGCGCCCAATGCCAGAGCCTTATATACATCCATTCCGCTCTCAAACCCGCAATCCACAAAGACTGGAATCTTGCCGGCGGTCACCTTGAGAATATCCGGAAGCACCATCAATGGCGGACAGGAATAATTGACCATACCGTGGTGATGTGACACGACAATGCCCTTTACCCCCACCTTCATACATTTCTCGGCATCTCTCGGACTCATTACCCCCTTCACGATAAATGGTACGCGGCTTGCCTGAACGAAATCTCTCAGCTCTTCTGTTGACTTTGCCTTCATAGGCAGTCCCATGACATTGTCATACTGTCCGTTGCTCTGGAACGAGTGGTCAATATCCATACCAACGGCTATGCATCCGCATCGTACCGCGTGATCAATCTTGCGAAACACCTCTTTATTATCGGCGTGAGGCTTGATAATCTTGATTGTCCTGGCTCCTGTGGATACTATTCCCTCAAGCTCGGCATCCTGGCCCATACCCATCCAGTGTACGGCATTGCTCTCTGCGGCGCCTTTCGCGTAAACATTCATTCCGTCGGGCGCATTATTGAAAAGGTGCGACAGGGCCGCGGTCATAATCGGAGTAGAGAACTTATGTCCGAACAATTGAAATGACGTGTCTGGAATGACAGAGTCCAGATAACGGGTCTCAATTAACAGGGAGTCCAGATAGTCTCGGGTTATTTTGTCTGAATTGCCGGTGTACATACTGATTGGAGTGTTAATGGGATTGTTTTCGCTTTCAGGCTGAGGTGCGGCTGCCACAGCCTCTCTCTGACCATTGTTACGGTCACCGCTTGTGCCTGCGCAGGACGGGAATACGCCCATTGCAGCGCTTCCGGCCGCTATGACGCTCATAGTCTTTATGGCATCGCGCCTTGAAATCTGCTTGCTCATAATCCGTTTGATAGTAATTGCGTTATTTAAGGCAAAATTATGCTTTCATATCCTTATAACCAAAGGTCACTGAAACTTTATATCAACAGGTCTCACTATTTGTCAAACCTTGTAGTAACTTTGCGGAAAACGGATTTATATGAGCAGGACTTTATTGAATGTAATGGCGGTAATATATGCCGCGTTGATGCTTACGGGCTGCGGAACAAGGAACGATGGTCTGAGGAGCATACACTATGCGGACTCCACTGAATGTGTCAGACTCACTGTCGATGCCAGGCTTCCGCGGGCCCGCAAGGGGCCGGATGCCGTAATAAGGGATACTCTTCTGGCTGAGCTGGTAAGACAGTTTGAGAATTTCGGAATGCGGGAGGAGCCTCACAGACTGCAGCCATATACAGGCAAGGACAGATACGGTGACTATGTGTCTTTTTACGCAGGTCAGGTATTGACATATCTTGACTCCATATCCTCGGAGGACAGGGAAGAGCGCCTGCAATATACATCGTTTGCGCCTATGTGGGAATACGAGGCAAGCATAAACAAAGTTGCCGTTGGCGGAAAATACATAGTGTTTGAGCAATCCAACTATATCTATATGGGCGGGGCTCACGGCGGTGTGTCTGGCGGTGGAAGTATGACATTCCGGAAGTCCGACGGCAAGTTGTTGCGCTCAGTGATTGACCGGGGCGAATGGCTGTCAATGCAGACGCTGCTCCATAACGGACTCAAAACTTATTTCGAGGAGTGTGGCGATGAGCAGGGAATGGAGTACCTGTTTGTAGATGCCGATTCAATACCGCTTCCCGTTTGGGAGCCAAGCCTTTGTGACAGTGGGGTGGTGTTCGTGTATCAGCAGTACGAGATAGCGCCATACGCGGTGGGAATGCCCACTTTTACTGTCCCGTATGAGCAGATCATAGAGTTTCTCACTCCTGACGCGCTGGAGCTGACTGACATATAAGCCTTATTTCAGAAATACGCGCTTCTGTCCGTCTGCTATATATATACCATTGTCAGACGGCTGTGATACCTGCTTGCCGCTGATGTCATATATGGCTTTATCCTTGGCGGAGTCAGGCGTGATATCAATGATTCGCGCCGGATCAATTCCTCTCTTCCTGCAGGCATCGGCCAGGGTGTTCCTTATGTAATAGAACGCAGGCTTGGGTGTATAGTATTTGTCAAAAATCAGAGGCTCTGCTCTCTGACGATACTCAATCCAGCTGCGGTCATCAGACACTCCCCACATTATCACTCCAAGAGAGTTCTCCTCCTGAAGCGCTATGTTCACAATTGTCCTGTAGTCCTCGGCCTGTCTGATGTACCCGTTGAGGTTACCCCACAGAGAGCTTCCAATTGTAATGTCCAGCTCAGTTACCTCGCATTTAAGGCCTATCTCTGCGAAATGCCGGTATGTCTCAACCAATTGCGTGGAGTCAATGTCACCGGTGGCCAGATGGCACTGAATACCTACACCATCTATGGGTGTACCGCTTTCCTTCATCCTTTTCGCCAGATTGAACAGTGCCTTTGTCTTGGACTTGTTCCAATGGTGGTTCCCATACTCGTTCAGGATAAGGAGCACGTCGGGATCAGCCTGACGTGCCCAGACGAATGCAGAGTCAAGGTACGACTCACCGATCACATCGTACCAGACAGTGTGCCTCAGAGAGTATCCGTCCGGATTTGAGCCCAGGATGCTCTGGTTGTCGTCCAGACACTCGTTCACCACATCCCATTCGGCTATCTGCCCTTTGTAGTGCGATACAATGGATATGATATGATTCTTGAGAATCTGCTGCAGCTGCTCTTTGCTAAGGTTCCTGTTGTTCTTGAAACCATCCTCGCTGATCCAGTTCGGAACCTGTGTGTGCCAGCAAAGATTATGCCCGCGCATTGTTATCCCATTGTCTTTGGCGAACTGTACCAGCTTGTCAGCCTCTTTGAAATCAAACCGTCCATTGTATGGCTCCAGAGCATCGAATTTCATCTGATTCTCCGCCACCAAAGCATTCAGATTCTGCTCAATGACTCTCTGTCTCTGAGTATTGGAAGTCACCTCATTTGATGATGTGGCGGCACCTATATGGAACCCCAGCGCGTCGGCGTAATAACGCAGCGTCCCAGTCTCATCGTCAATCACATAGTCTGGCTGACACAGGGTTATGTCATCAATGTAATACTCGAACTGTCCGTTGAATCCAAGGTCTATATATCTGTCGCTGTTGGAGACGTTTTTCAGAAAATACGTCTTCAGCACCCAGTAGCCCGTCTCACCAAGGTTCAGACTCTCCGATACGGATGAGTGACGGCCCAGATTCAGGTAAAAAGTCTTGTAGAGGGATGAGTTGTCGCCCTCATTGGCCGGACGGAAGAACCTTACCGATACCATATCGAACGCGCTGGCCTCAGTACCGGTCATATCCATAAGGATACGAATCCGGGTGTTCCCGCCAGTAGTCTTGACGTGCAGCACTTTGTTCTCACTGTCAGCAGGGTCTGTCTCTACTGTCGCGGTACCGTTCCCGCTCTTGCTGCCGCCATCGTACAACTGCATTGTGCTTCCCAGGTCACGGGCATTAAAATCCTCAAGCACAATCTTGTCCGTGAAGTCTGGACCAGGGTAGGGAACAGGGTCTGGCCTCTTGACCGATGTCAGTGCTATGCGGTCCAGAAAAAACTCATCCACACTCTGGCCGTAATCCAGTATCAGCCTTGCCAGATGCTCCATATCTATGTCAAACTCAACGACGTATCTTGACCATTCTGTGCTGATGTCAAAGACAGCCGGCCAGCATTGTCCGTCCTCATAGTTCTCCTGCTGGCAGCAAATCTGCAGCTGAGAGCCCTGCTTGCGCGACCTTGCATAAAACTCCAGACGGTATCTGCCGGGAGCGAGTCTCTTGCCGAAGTCGTATTGCGCCTGTGCCTGCCAGAACTCCTGTGGCTTGGTGTTCTTCAGAGACATACATCCCGCACTTCCATCATACCCGGGTGTGGCCCGTCTCATTGTGGCGCCATCGCCCCAGCCGTGCCATCTGCCAAGGCTGCTGTTGAAGTTGTACGATGTGGTCTCAATCAGGTTGCCTTCAACATTCGGCTCTGCGGTTGCGGCCATCACATTAAGTGCGGCTGCCTGCGAGATCAGCAGTGTCAGGAAAGAGAATAATCTTGAATTAAAGGATAACATATCTCAGTCGGGTTAATTGTACTGATAAGCCAGCCGCTCATCGCCATTCCAGCAGTGAATGATGCCGCAATACCTGAATCCGGCTTTCTCTACTATATGCCTCATCACTTTGTTGTCGCGGTGAGTGTCAATGCGCACGGTTCCGAGGGTCTGCAATGCAAAACGCATAACCTCGTTGAACAAGCCTCTCACCTGTCCGGAAGTGGCAATGCGGTGTATGGTGGCGTAGGGGTTGTCGTTTTTCCAGGCTCCATCATATATTACATCGTATGTAGGGTCTTTCTCTGTGCGCATTACGAATGTACCCACAATCTGTCCGTCAGACAGGCAGACATAACTCTCGTTACGTCTGATGTCCTCCATAATCTGCGCCACGCTGGGGTAGCCGTCGGTCCATTGACTGGGATTGCCTGTCCCGGCCATAAACCTGCGGGCATACGCGAAGATTTCCTGCAGCCGTGGAATGTCGGTCTCTGTTGTCCTGCGGATTTCCATTGCTTGTATTTAAATGCTATGCAAACATATAACTAATAGCCCACATATTATAGGCTTACCCGAAAAAGTATTCCTTCTGACACTGCAAAGATACAACACCTGTACCATACGGCAATGTGCCGGCGACAAATCCGGGGCATTCGGGCGACAACTTTGACGTAATGCGCATATATACTGGCGGCTGCAGAGAGGTAGGCAAGAGCCTGTATGTGGAATTGTCCTGGCTGTTCTCCAATTGCGCCTTAATGCGGCTATACGCGATTTAAGGTTCCGAAACAGTGCCTTAAGGTTTTGTGTAAGGATTTATTACTATCAACCTGTAGCACACCCATATACCTCCCCAACTGGATGATTTTATTTCTCCAACTGGGAAAAATTTTTTCCCTAACTGGGAAAATAAATTTTGCCAGTTAAGCAGATATAGGAACAAGCTCCGGACAAGGCTAATATTGTACGGATTTTTCCAAAAAACCTTAAACCTTAATACCTTAATACCTTAATTCACATCGTATCTCAGGTATGGAGGGCAAAGATGGCGTGCGAAGTATGAGTGGCGCTGACCGTAGCCGGTGTCAGCCGGTGCTTGCCAAGTATTGACTTGTTATGTATAGAAGTTCGCGGGTGTGTTAAGGTTTACGGGTTCCATCTGCTCTTCGTATGTCATGGCGGTAAAGCTGGAAATATCAAACAGTTTCTCCAAACCTTTACCAAAGAATTCTTCAGGGACGGACTTCAGTGATTTCATGGCTTACCACTGCGAATATAGTGGGAAGTGTCAAAAAATTGGACGATTTTCGGGCAGAAAGTACGATTTCCGCATTTTTGTTTGCAGTGGCATATTATGACATGGTATTTTTGTGTGAACAAAAACTGGAATCTATGTTCAGACATTACATCAAGATAGCCTTTCGCAATATCCGCAAGTACGCGCTGCAGAATATCTGTTGTATTATGGGACTGGCAACTGGTTTTGTATGCTTTTGCCTGACTTCAATATGTGTTCATTATGAGAACACTTACGACACTTGTCATAGAGACTGGCAGAATTTATGGACATTCGATTTGAAAGATGGCAAATCAGAAAGTCTCAGAAGCGAATTCCGACCTTTCGAGGCTTATGCACCGGCATTCTCTGATATGACCTTATGGCCTGAAATTGAAATGGCAGTTCCGTTTACTCGAATGGGTGGAGCGAATGGAACATATCGAATACTGATTGTTGACAACTCCTTTGCCGATATGTTTGATCTTGAAATGGTGGAAGGAGATTGGGATTTTATGAAGAACAATAAGAAAATGGCTATTTCAGAGTCATTTGCCAAAATGTACTTCGGCGATGTGGATCCGATAGGAAAGACTGTAAATAAATATGCCCAATGGTTCTTTCCCGAAATAGAACGTTTCAGTGTAGGGGCAGTAATAAGAGATTTCAGTCATTCCTTTTTCAAGTTTGACATCATTATCTTTGATAATCCCGATTCTTACAGATTTAATTCAAAATGTGAATACATCTTCAAGGTAAAACCTGGAACGGATATGGAAGCCCTGTCACGGAAGGTAAGCGGTACAATGTCAGTAGGAGACCAGTTCAAACGTGAATACGTTCCAGTGAATATCCGTGATATGCACAAAATTGTCAGAGGTGATCTCTCGGAATTGGATTTTGACGGTGTCACCGTCATTTCAACGACAAGTCTGCTACTGATAATATGTTCCATCGTAAACTTTCTTATATTCTTCATCAGCAGCCTCTCGGACAGAAGCCATGAAATGGGAATGCGCGTGGTATGTGGCTCATCGGCATTGGAAGTGTCAATAATGCTGTCTGTGTATATTACAATAGTTCTGGCAATAGCGTTTGCCATAGGCACAGTTTCGGCATATTATCTGGTGAAACCGTTCTGCGCGTTTGCGGGTTTTGACATTTCAGATTCCTATTTTTTGAAAGGAAGTCTGCTGTTTATGCTAATCATACTCACTGTCTCTGTGATATTATGCGGTATCCTGGCACATTTGGTAAGTGGGAAACTGCTGCATAATTCAGTATCTGACAAAAGGAAATCCAATCTGTTGTGTCAGATTGGCATTGCTGTTCAATTGACTTTCAGTATGTTCTTCATTTTTGTAACGGCTTGTATCTGCAACCAGTATGGCGATATCTTCAGTAAGGACTGGGGCTTCTCAATGAAGAACACTGCATCGTTGCGTATTCACAAAACATATAATTACAATATTGATTGCGAAAATCTTACCCGGAAAATTCTGGAACTGCCAATGGTTGATGATGCATTACTGGATTACAACTTACTGATGGGCGGCGTTAAAGGCGGTTATTCGGACGGTACCATTTCTCTTTCTCCTGAATCCGATGGAATACCAGTCTGTTCGGATGAAGGGATACGCGAACTATGGAAACCGATTTACGGTTTTTCTGTAGTTCAAGGCGTTCTACCAGAAAGGAGATTGGAGGGTAATGAGATTGTCATAACTAACGATGTGGCCCGGCAATTGGGGCTAACTGATGCAATCGGTCAGACAGTTTATTTAAACCTCAAGAATTCAATTAGCGGCATTTCAGCATTCAATGACCAGCGTAGTGATGTCAACTCCAAACAATATACAGTTGTAGCTGTTCTCAAAGAGATTTATTTTGCCGGCCCCGTCTGTCGTCCGCTACCGATGTTCTTTGTCTCCGATTTCGGTGAGTATTATGGAGATGAAAGCATTCTGATAAAATATAAGGAAGGTACAAGTAAGCTGTTGGCTCAGCAACTTCAAACTCTTCTGGAAGATTTACATGTTCCATATAGCATTAATTATTCAGAGGATACTTTCAAGCGAAAACTGAACAGTACCAATAAGCTCTTAATCTTAATGGCACTATTTTCGGCTATCTGTATGCTGATATCCGTATTTGGCGTGTGGTCTGTCATTACTCTCTCTTGCAGAAAACAAAGGCGTGAGATTGCAATACGCAAAACATTCGGTGCAAGGAACAGGGATATATATTCCGCCTATTTACGTCAGTATGGACAAATCCTACTCATCTCTGCCATACCGGCATTCAGTTTTGGATTCCTTTTTATTGACCGCTGGCGTGAGCAGTTTCAGCAGCAGGCCGCTGTTTACTGGTGGATTTATTTCTTAATAATTCTGGGAATGGCCGTAATCATTGGAGGAATAGTCGTAAGCGGAATACGAAAGAGCGTTCATGAAAATCCGTATGAAGTAATCAAGAATGAATAACAAGACAAAAACCATACAACTATGATCGAAGTAAGCAATTTGAAGAAAATCTTCCGCACGGAGGAAGTTGAGACCTGGGCGCTCAGTGACGTATCCTTTACAGTAGCCGATGGCGAGTTCGTGGCAATAATGGGGCCTTCGGGCTGCGGTAAATCTACGCTGCTCAGCATCCTGGGCCTGCTGGACAACCCCACCGAGGGCAGCTACAAGCTGCAGGACCGCGAGGTTGCCACACTGAACGAGGACCAGCGCACCGACCTCAGGAAGGGAACCGTAGGGTTCGTGTTCCAGAGCTTCAACCTGATTGACGAACTGAACGTGTACGAGAACATAGAACTGCCGCTGCTCTATATGGGCGTGCCAGAGAAGGAGCGCCGCCGCCGTGTGCAGGAGGTCATGGACCGCATGAACATCAGCCACCGCGAGAAGCACTTCCCAAACCAGTTGTCAGGCGGCCAGCAGCAGCGTGTGGCCATTGCCCGTGCCGTAATCTCCGGTCCAAAGCTGATACTGGCCGATGAGCCCACCGGCAACCTTGACTCGGTGAACGGTCAGGAGGTGATGAACCTGCTGAAGGAACTGAACCAGAGCGGCACCACCATCGTAATGGTGACCCACAGCCGCCACGATGCATCGTACGCCAACCGCATCATCAACCTGTTTGACGGCAGCATCGTAAAGGAACTGCCACAGTAGCAATTCCAATCAGACACAGAACACGGCATACAGGGGTATTGACCTGATACCGTTTGCGCATCCGAAATTCTTTCCCGAGATTCTGTATGACAGTGCGGATTTGTATCTTTCGGCAAACATTTTCATGCTCTGTGCCTTGACGCGCTGGCCCTTCTTCACTTCAACAGGAACGATTCTGTCCTCCATTTGAAGAACGAATTCCAATTCTGCTGTATTGTCGTTCTTCCAATAGAAAAGCGCATATCCTCTGGCCTGCAGCTGTTGCGCGACATAGTTTTCTGCAACTGAGCCCAGAAATGTATTGTCAATGTCAACACAGTTCAGCAGCATTGTTGCAGGAATCTGAGCCTTGGCACCGAGCAGCCCGATGTCAGACATGTAGATTTTGAAATCGCTGTCATCAGTCTGCGCAGACAGGGGAATGAAGCCGTTTGACACTAATGTGCATTTCAATGCTACACCGGCCTGTGTGAGCCATTGTATTGATTCTCCGAAAATAGTGGCAGTTCCGCCCTTCTTGGCCAGTTTGTATTGGAATTTTCTGTTTTCCTTGGCCAGTTGGGCGGGTATGGAGTTGAAGCAGGCGCGGATTTTGACCGATGTCGCTGCCGATGCATATTTCGTCATGTCCTTGTCATACCCAATCAGAATGGACTGCTGCACTTCCCTGCAGGCAAGGAAACTCTGTGTCTGCTGATATGTCAGAACGCTCTCCGGCATACCGCCTACAATGAGATATTTCTGGTACAGATCCATTGCCTGGGCATGTACGGATTCAGGCATCTTCTCGTCCTTTTCAAAATGTTCTCTGATGCTCTGCGCCAGTATGTCCTTGTCAATTGCCCACAGAAATTCCTCAAAATCCATAGGATACAGGGTAAGTTCATCGACCTTTCCAACAGGATATGAGAAACGGTCATCTGTGTCATTCCCATTATTTACGGCCACTCCCAAAAGGCTTCCGGCAGCAACAATGTCATATTCAGGGTGCTGCTCCCTGAAGTACTTGAGTGCCAGGAAGGCGCGTCTGCAATCCTGTATCTCGTCCAAAAAAACAAGCGTTTCTCCAGGTACAATCCTTGTGTTGTACATTGATTCAAGGAATGCTATTATTTCAATCGGGTCAATAGTCTTTGCCAGAAAGTCGCGTACATCAGGAACCAGGTCCAGGCTGACCTTCACAAAGCTCTTGTAATACTGTCTGCCGAATTCTTCAAGAATATACGATTTCCCCACTTGTCTTGCACCCTGAAGAATGAGTGGCTTGTGCCCGGATGTATTCTTCCATTTAATCAGAGACTCTGTTATTTTCCTTTTCATTGATTTCACCATTTTCACGCAAAGATAACCGATAACTATGAAATAATCAAACTTTGAGATACTAATTCGCAGTTATAGCTATTATCCAATGGTTAGACTGACCTGTCATATTCAATGTGAACTTGTGCATTTTTTGCACATGTTGCAGATTCCTCAAGTTCATCCGTTTTATAGCGCGACAGACGGCAATATAGGGCTGACACTATTACATTCGTGTCAATCACTGCATATACTGTCATCGTTCTTGTGTTTTCTGGCTTGTCTGATTACTTCATTGATTTCCTCCAATGACATTGTCATACCGCTGTCGATGGCTGCCTGACGCATACGGTAGAATGCCTGACGGCCTTTTTCCATCGTCTCGTCATCAAGCGCTTCAATTGTAAATGGTATCATTTTGTTTCTCACCACCGAACGGGCATAGATGTTGAACGCGGTATTGACGCTCATTCCGAATTCATTGCAAAGTTCATCGAACTTGTTTTTAATGTCGGAATCTATGCGGATGGTAACTGCTGTCTGTGACATAATTGTATTCTTTGCTGCAAAGATAAAGGAATAATTGCATTCTGCAATCATTTTGCAATCGTTTTTTTGTGGGTAGTAGAGTGACTGAAATGAATGGCAGTGTCAAATAATTGGACACTTTTCACTGGAATCTGACGATTTCCGCTTTTTTGCTTGCGGCATCGGACTGGGTCATGGTATTTTTGTGTGAAAACAAAAAGGGCAGTTATGTTCAAGCATTATCTTAAAACAACTTTTCGCAATCTCTGGAACGGAGGATTCCAGACTGTATTCACAATAGTGGGACTGGCCGTGGCGTTCTTCTGCTTCGGCA